>JAJDBS010000231.1 GCA_029261235.1 Nitrospirales bacterium | reverse complement strand
CTCGAAACGCCGGACCTCGTGGCGAAATTGAAGGAGCTGCAAGGGCTCAGGACACGTGCCCGTACAAACTTTGACGCGCAACATGATCGCGTGCCGGGAGAGATTACGGATGAAGATCTCACCTCAGAAATTCGGTTTGTTCAGATGGAGTTAGGCCGACGCGATGGCATCCAATATAAAAAAAATCGTGACTTCTTACAGGGCAAAGGAGGCTCAGAATTTCCCTAATGCGCCTCTGGCTTGTACTTGTCAGCAGCGTCGGTGGGCTCTTGGCCTTTCCCCTCCTCGGGTGGGCCGCGCCCGATTATGCGGACGTTCAGGAGACCTATGACGCCTTTGATAAATTTGTCGTGGCCTCCCAAGGGTTTTTGGCGGCCATCACGGGAGCGGGAAGTGCGGGTGCCACGATTATTCGCCTGCTGTTTTTGACGATTGCCATTTATGTGTTCTCCATGGTGGTGGCGAAATGGATGATGCGGCAGGCCGATCTGTTTGAGGTGGGGAGTGTGGTCCTCCTGATTCTCATCGTCAGTATGATTCAAACGTTTTACGCCACCATGACCGAAACCCTCCACAGCTTGTCGTTGGATCTCGCGAGCGCCATTCAAGAGCCGATTGTCGGCACGACGGACATCTTTTTTGCACCGGCCTATCTGCACAACATTATGACGAATCTCTCTCTCACGCCACTGGATTTTTTTGTGAGCGTGTCGTCCTTTCTGTCGATTGGTGGTGTGGTGCTTCTTTCGGGTTTGTTAAGTGTCTTGGCGTTTTTTACGGTGGCCTGGGGCACCTGGGGGTATGTGGTGGCCACACTGATTGGCTGGGTGGTCATTCCCTTTTTGATGGTCCCACGATTGGCCTTTTTGTTTGATGGCTGGTTTCGGTTTCTGGTGGGCTTTCTGGTCTACGACGTGATTGCGCGACTGAATATTTCTTTAGCCCTCGTCTTGGTCACGGGCTATTTCGATCTGCCGCTGTCGGCGGGGAGTGTCACCGCGCCGATTACGATGCCGGGGTTGACGTTTGCCGAACTGGCGGGGTTTGTGACGCTGGCGGTCGTGGCCATTGTGGGGTTGTTGGCGACGGGGAAATTTGCCATGGCCATTGCGTCGGGTGTGGGCGGCGCGGGCGGCGCGATTGCGCGAGCCACCTTGGGCTCGGCGGCGCTGGCTCGGTCATTGAAATAGGATCGAACGAAAGGAAGCGAGAATGGGTGCGTCACTGATTCAATCTGATCTCGACACGACACCGGGGGCGACGTTGCCTCACGCGATGGCCGCTCGGGTGGGGGATCCTCGCCTGCTGGCACGTGATGCCTTTTTGGCGTCGGATCGGAATAAATGGTTTTTGGTCACGATGATCCTCAGTGGAGCCTTGTGCTTTGTGTTGTACCAATATATCGCGTTGTCAGAGCGAGCCAGTATTCACCGTGAAGTCCTCTGGGTGAAAATGTATCCCGACGGCACCTACGATATGGAGGAACATGACAACCTTCAATCGACCGAATTTCTGCAAAGTACCGTCAATAGCCTGCTCAAGCGATGGGTCGCGGCGCGTTTTTCCAATAACCCCACCACCGTCGTCTCGGATTATACCTTTGCCAATTATTTTCTCTCCCCCGCGCTGACCTATGCGTTTGTGAGTGAACAGGGATTTTTTGCCGCCGAACAAGCGGCCAAGATTGAGCAATGTCCAGATTGTTCCGTCGACACGTATGAGGTGCGGATGCTGGATCATTACGACCAGGGCACAGGCAAGTTTGCCAATGTCGAGGGGACGTTTTACCGGACGAATCTCTTTACCACCGCGACCACCAAGACGGTCGAGGGGCGCATCGAGCGGGAACGGAAGCGGATTGTGCGCGTCAAATGGCGGTTGATGATTCCTGAGGAAGTCCATCTCCTGGTGAATTCGCGGGATGGACAACGGTGGTTGGATCATAACCCCATCGGGTTAGAGATTCTTGAATACAGTGACATCCCTGATCCGTCTGGGGATGCCAAGGAGGAGACCCATTGAACGAGAAGAAAGGGGGAGCGATGCGATCACGAGTGATAGGACTCTGTGCGGTGCTCGTGTTGGGGGTGGGGTGTGGATCGACGGCCTGGGCGAAGATGGATGTGGCCCCCTGTAAGGAAATTAGTTGGACACCCAACAATGTCTATACCGTGCGCTCACAGCTGCATGTGGCGACCCATATTATTTTGCCGGAACCGATGCAGGGCAAACCCGTGGCGGGGAATGCCACACTCTGGGCCGTCAATGGTGAGAACGTGCATCTGTTTATCAAACCCAAGACCCTTGGCGAACGGGAGGGGGCGCAGACCTCCGTGTCGGTCATTGGAGAAGACAATACCTCGTTTGATTTTTACATCGAACGCGTGGCCAGCAACCCTGATCTGTGTATCAAAATTGTCAAAGACCTCACCCCTGATTTTCAGGCCTCCCCTGTCTCGCAGGGGTGGCGCACACCGCACCAAAAAAATGACCAGCACTTAGCCGCACAACTCACGGCGGCGCAACAGACGATGGCGGGACATCGGCAACAACTGGCCAAGGTGAAGGCCTCCTCGCAAGAGCAGGTCTTGCAGACCTTGGCCGATTACCGGACGCACATTTATACCGGCTATGAGTGGGAGGACGGTGGATCGGACTTCTTTGGGGACGACGTGATTTCTGATGTGTACGACGATGGGCGATTTACCTTTATTCGTGTCACGCATGACAACAAAGGGCTGTTACAAATCAGCGCGACGATTGAAGGAGAAGAAGAAATGCTGGAATACGACTACGATGAGGCGGGCCGCATCTATACGATTGCGGGTATTTTCCCGGCCTTCGTCATGCGCTATGACGAGTCGGAGATTGAGGTGAAGCGGCGGGATGGTCGCACCAAAGGAGCCTCGTAAGGCGATGGCGGCGATTGAAGAAGTCGGCCCGAAAGTCGAGGAGCGACCAGCCACGCATCATAAAAACGCCCAAACCTATGTCTTGGGCCTGACGATGTTTCTCATTCTGGTGTTTGCCTTCAGTGCCTATTCCCGCATGACCAATACCGATCACACATTGTTTGCCGAGGAGGAGGTCCGGCAACCGCGCTTGCAGAGCCTCTCCAAGCAAAGCTCCGCCTCGTTTCAGGATGAGGTGGACAAGGCGAAGCGCCTCTTATTGGAGAGCCTGCCGACCACGGGGAGAAAACAGGCCACGGCTGCGGCGTCGGGACCGCCGCCGCCCGCCCATGTGCAAGCCGTGAAATGGCCTGCGGCCTATACCCCGCCTGCGGTCAAGGATGACCGCATGAAAGACCTGATTTTTGCCGCACGGATGGAACCCCTCGCCATGAATTTAGGGTTTGAGGACCAGACCAATCAGCCTCAGGCTGCTGTGCCGGTCCCATCGACTCGACCTCATGATAAGCCCTCGATTGATGCCGAAATTGCCAGGGTGACCCAATTACAACAGACCCTCCGGAATGGGGGGACCCTCTCGCCTGATGCGCTGGCGGGTGTACCAGGGCTCCCCACGCGGACGCGAGTTCCCACAGCGGCCACGTCATTTTTTGCCGGGGCTCCGTCTGCTGTGCCCTCGCGGCCTGCCGCCGCCCGTGCGCCCTCTTCGGTTATTGGGCAACCCCAATCCTCGCAGACCCGGTTGCCGGGACAACGCTTGCTTCCACTCACGACCGTCATTCGTGCGTCACTGGATCAAACGGTCATGAGTGATTATGTCGGACCCTTGCGCTTACTGGTGGTCGATGATGTCTATGATGTGAAACGTCATCACGTCCTCATTCCCAAGGGCTCGAAAGTGCTCGCCGCCTCCTTGCGCATTGGCAATGTGAATGCGCCGATCCACAGACGGATGGGCATCACGGTGCGGACGATGGTCTTACCTGATGGCAAGACGATTGATTTTTCTCGACAAGCGGCCTTGGATCGAGAGGGGATTGCCGCCGTCGCCGGGAGCACAGATTATCATTTGATTGAACAGTTTTTGGGGGTGGCGGCGTTTGCCGTCCTGTCAGCGGGTACCAGCCGACAAGGCTCGGGGATTGCCAATGATAATCAATTTCAGGGGGAGTTGGGGGCGAGTGCTCGCCAACAACTCAATCCCATTATTGCCCGCTACTTGTCGCTGGTGCCCACCATTACCTTGGAGCCAGGGACGCCCTTGCGCATCTTTTTGCAAGAAGAAATGTGGGTCACGCCGTGGAAAGCGGTGGGCCATCGGTTTGTGGCCGGAACGTCATAACGACAGAGGAGGGAATTGCATGCGCGCTGTGTGGATACTGATCGGATTGACGGTGTGTGGCGTGGGGTCGGGATCGGCATGGGCCATCACGGACCCGCTCAATGCCCAAGTGCGGTTTGCCCTTCCCGATTCCGTCAGCACGGTGGGCCAAGCCTATACCTATTTTCTGGCCCCGTCGGCGTATCACCTCACCACCTTGCCTCCGGCCTCGCCGCAGGCGAGTCGGGGCTTTCGGACGGCCCTGCCCTTTCCCTTACCCGTGCAAGAGGTGTTGACGATTAAGAAAGCCCTGTTGGCGGTGACACCTGCGGCGTGGAGCGTGGTCATTGATCAGGAGCACCAGTTGATTTCGTTAACCCCCGCAAAGCGGCCAGAGGGAGAGGACTAACATATGGCACAGGCTCGATTCTGGTTCCTGCTTGTGTGCCTCGCCCCATTGGGCGGCTGCGCCCAGACCCCACTCTTTGCTGATCCGATTCAGTCGATCACGGACCATCCTCGGATTGTCTATCAGTCGCTCGTGCCTGTGACGGCGGCACTGGTGAATCCGATGGCCCCGGCTGTGGTGTGTCCGTCGCCCTCGTCGACGGAGCCCATGCTTGGGCCTCCCGCGCCGTCAAAGACGGACCCGTTGGTGCGCCCGCCGTCCGTGGTGACCGCGCTGCCGAGCCCGCCATGGTTTGTACCGTTTAGTGAAGGGCAATTTCATGTGGCCCCGGATTTTGCGGGCTGGCAGGCGGTGCGTGACCGTCTGGATCCGGCCTTCCATTATGTCGTGGTGGGTCTCGCGGACTCGCAGGAAGAGGACGGCCCACTCTTGGCGCTGCGCCGCGCTGAATATATCGCCGGGCTGCTCTATGACGCGCAGGTGCCACGCACGCATGTGCGGACGTTGGCGTCGTGGACGCAGCAGGACACGTCACCGCACGCCGCTCGCGGGGTGCATATTTATCTCGTCACGGCTGAGTCGGACGCGCCGAGTGTGATCCAGCGTGTGGTGGCTCACCCCTCACTCAAGGAAAGGACCTGACCCATGATCGAAATTGAACTCGACCTCCCCGAGGAGCCCAAACAGACCAAAATTCGGGTGTCGCTCTCGGTACAGACCGCCACCCTCTTAGACCGCTATACCGAGGGGGGGAAACATCTCAATGCCAAAGTGACGAAGGACCTCATTGTCGAGACCATCCTCTCACGGCATTTTGCGAAGGATAAAAAGTTTCAGCAGTCCATTCGGACGAAAGCGGCGCTCAAGGAAGCCTCATGACCTCCGTTCGACGGGCGGCGGTCTGGGTGGTCGTGGCAACCTTTCTCTTCTCAGCAAGCCCCGTGCTTGCCGGAGGCAAGCTGTCGAAAGAACAAGAAGTCGCGTGTGAAGTTGTCCTGTGTTTGTCGAGTGGCCAGAGGCCGGATGAATGTGATGAGAGCCTCAAAAAGTATTTTAAGATCAAAGGGAAGAAGCCATGGAAGACGCTCAAGAAGCGCAAACGATTTCTCAAAAAATGCCCCTCTGGTGACTATGAGGGCAAAGACGAGCATCTCAACGCGTTGGCCGAGGGCGCGGGGAACTGTGACATCCCGTCGCTCGTGGCCCAACTGAATACGAACGAGCCGCCCTACACCCATTCGATTCCAGAGTATTGTCAGACATTTGCCAGTCATGAATACACGGCGGGTGTTGAGCTACCCATTCGGTCCGAACTGTGCCATACGGCGCACTTGAGTGACCTGGGGAGCAGGCCGAGGCCGATAGTTGATTGGGCGGCCTACGATGGGTATTCCGATGAGGCTCCCCTTTTCAATGCTGCCGAGGTCAATGCCTATGACCAAAATTCCCGTTTACAGAGGGAGTCGTATCAACAACCGATTTGCGTGTCTCGCTGGCATGATCCTTCACGACCGGCTCCTGAGGCAGAGCTCAATGGTTTATTAGCCCAGGAAGTCACTCGTGTCGATGCGCAGCTCATTGAGAATCGGTCAGAGCTTATTTATTGAGGAGGTCTTATGGTGAGTGTGACGCATATTGATATGGCCGACCGTCATCATACCGGGGGAGGGACGACGCGTGGCATTGGACTCGTCCTCGGTCTCTGCCTGTTCCTCCTGCCAGGATGTGGGTCCTTTCTTTCGACGATGACTGGGATGGAGGCATCGCCAGAGGTTGACCCGTTACTCGTGCCTGAGGGGCGCGACGGGGAGGGTCCCGTCACCCGCGTGGCGGCGGAATATGTGGAGGAGGACCCCCTGTTGGCTCTGCCCGATGAGCTGTTCGCGAGCGCGAACATCGGGGGAGGGGAGCCGGTCGTGCCGGAACCGGACGGACGGCACCTCCCCTTAGTCCTCTTTCCCTTTGATAGTTGGGTCCTCACATCCCACGCCAAGACCATTCTGAATGAGGCGGGGGCGTGGTTACGGACCTACAATCATGGGGAACTCAGTGTCGAGGGGCATACCGATCCCAAGGGCACGGCCTCCTACAATCATGCCCTCGGGCTGCGCCGTGCCGAGTCCGTGCGGCGCTATTTGGTCAGTCTTGGCGTCAGTGAGGACTCGTTGGTCCCCACGAGTTTTGGGAAGGAGGCCCCGGTGTGCCGACAGGCGACAGCCTATTGTGATGCCATGAATCGCCGCTCCACGGTCTTTGTCGCGCAACGCCATGGGCATCCGGTGGTGTCGGCGCTCACCAACTTTTCGGAACACGGGCAGGCCTCCCCTTCACGCCCAAGTTCCTCACCTCTCGTTGCAAAGGAATTCCACCCATGATGTCTCCCATTGTCCCGACGCTTTCGCGGTTGCTTCTCGGAAGTTGTTTGTTGCTCACGGGCTGTGCCTCCTTGCAGGAGTGGAACTCGAACTTTATTGCTCCAGAGGGCGGAACTCAGGCCTCGTCCACGTCCAGTGTGCATCCTCCCTATCTCCCGGAGGAGACCGATCTGTCCCAAGCCGAGGGGATTCGCGAGGCCGTGGCCGATGCGCAAGACTTTTTGCAACAACAAGATGAAAAGATCCGGGATCTCTTTGAGATGCGGGCCGAGTTAGAGGAGCAAATTCGGACGATTCGTGAAGGCGACCTGACGGAACTGCATGAAGAAACGGAGGCGCTGCGTATTCGCATGGGCTTTGTTGAGGGTCGGGCCAGGGAGACGCGACAAGAGGTGGATGATCAATGGGCACCCATTCAAGCCATGGTCGAGGCGCAAGCGGGCGAGATGGCCCAGGTGAAGGAGGCGATGGTCGCCGTCGTGGAAGAAACCCATCAAGATCGGACCATTCTTCGGAATAATCTCACGAATTATCGGGCGGCGCTGGTGGAGTTCCATACCTTGATGCAAAAGCTTGAAACGATGGTGCTTGATGAAGAATTTCGAGCCACAGCCGTTGAGGGGAACGTGGGGAAGAGTCTCAAGAGTCATGACGTCACGTTGGGACAACTCACTACGAAGATCGGCGCACTCGATCACCTTCAGAAGCGGAGCACGCAACTCCATCGATATATCAACGAGGTCAAAAAAGATCTTCAGCAGGCCGTGGTGACCTGGCAGGTGAGTGCCTCGAACGGGGAGGGGATGTTCGCCGGTGAACCCAGCGCGGCGATCTTGACCCAGTCCAAGACGGGCGCGTCGGCGGCACCTCAGGTCAGCAAACGCCTTCCGCGTCTGGTGCCAACCCTTGAGAAGGTGATCAAACCTCTGGCTGAATCAGAAGCCACCCCTCCGGAGGACTCCCGCGCCAAAAGTGCGAAAACTGCTAAACGCACCAAGGGTAAGCCATGAGGCGGGCTGGCCTGCGCTCACTGAACGCAACGACCGTGACTCGGGGTTGTCGAGGACGGGGACGCGTGAGCCACCTGTTGCTGTGTCTGGTGGCGGGGCTGATGGTCGCAGGGTGTGGGGCGGTCTCCACTTCCATCGAAAAGCGTGATCTGGATGTCCGCACCAAGATGAGTGAAACCATCTTTCTTGATCCCGTGGCACCGGAGCGCCGCACGGTGTTTGTGGAGGTCCGGAATACTTCAGATCGTGACAATTTTAATATTGAAGCGGCCATTGTCTCCAGCATCGAGCAGGGTGGCTATCGCGTGGTCAACAACCCCGACACGGCGCATTATTGGCTGCAAGCCAATGTGTTGATGGTAGAAGAAACGACGGCGAAAGAGGCGAAGCAATCCTTGTTGAACGGGTATGGCGGGCCGTTGGGGGGCGCGGTCGTAGGCGCGGTGGTGGCCAAGACCCAAGGGGCGAAAAAAGAAAAGATGGCGCTGGCCGCGTTAGTGGGGGCCGGTGTGGGCTGGGTGGGCGAAAAGATTGGGGATGCGATGGTTGATGATGTCTTGTTTGCGGCGGTCACGGATGTGCAGGTCGTGGAAAAAGCCAAAGAGGGGGTCGAGATTCATTCCCAGAGTCAACAGCAATTAGCCCAAGGCCAAACGGGTTCCCTCTCACAACAATATCAAGAAGTCGGCGATCGGAAAAAATACCGCACCCGCGTGGTCAGTACCGCCAATCAAGCCAATCTTGACTATGCACAGGCCAAAGGCCTCTTAGCCAGTGGCCTCACGCGCTCCCTCGCCAACTTGTTTTAAGCCGCAGACCGCCTCCTGGCGTCATGTCCACGGTCAGCCGACTGTGGGCATGGCCCGTTACCGACCCCTTCCCCATCAGTGATTGGCCGGATTGTGCTGATTTGCCATTTGCTGTATGTTCCCTTTGTTATGCCACAAGATTTCTCCTATATCGTGAACCTCTATGAGGCGTTGCAATCGGGCGGGTTGGGCACGCACCCGCCGGAGCAGGAACGGTATGCGCTCGAACAATATACGACCCTGGCCGGGCAATGGTTAGACCAAGACCTGCGAACGTTGGATGAGGCCCAGGTCCGGGCCATCAATGAGGACCCTGACTCTCCGTGCTGGATTGCCACCTATGCCCATACGTGTGGGGAGCAGATCACCAACTATCTGATGGTGCATGTCAAAGACTCGTGGTATCAGGTCTATCTCCAGCTGCAACAGGAGTGGGCACAGCTCTCAGCAGAACAACAAGCGCAACGTGATCCACGTGAGTCCTTCACAACCCTGACCAATTACATGAAGAAGGTCCACGACCTTCGCCAACAGGCCCCGAAGAATTAAGCCGACACCAACCGTATCTCTCTCTCTCGCCTTGTCCTCTCGTCAGTCCCTGTCTCTCGTGCCTTGAAGGCATTGGGGCAGATCATTTCCCTTCTGTCTGTGTCTCCTCCGTCTTGATCGTCCCTCGTCTTGCTTCTTGATGAGTGGAGGCTGTGAGGGCCTTCGCGCGTGGTGGCCGTGAGGCTGGTGTGTGGTGGTGCCCTGTCACACGGTCGGGCAGGCCTTCTTCCTGTCGTCCCCACATCGTTCACGCCTTCATGCTTCAGGCATGCTGGATGCCGTCTTGGGGGCTTGGGTCGGCCTCACCCTTCCCGCTGCCACCTCCTCGATGGTGGTCGTCTCCCTCTGTAGCCTTTGTGACAGAGGGTTACACCACATTTACTTAGGAGGCTTAGATGGACACCACCACATCACCCAAAACCAAACCGGCTCATACCATTCGCGAAGCGGATGTCAAAGCCACGATCTGGCTCAATCATTCTGAGAAGGGCGAGTTCTACAACGTCACGCTCTCACGGTTTTTTATCGGAGACGATGAGCAGCCCAAGGATTCCAATTCCTTCGGCACTCACGACTTACTCAAAGTGCAGATGGTCGTGAAAAAGGCACAGATCTGGATCATGAATCAGTCGGACGAGTAGCCTCCTCGTCCTAGCCCTCGGCCTTCACGGGTCGGGGGCTTTTTTTTGTCCTCATCCTTTCCTTTCTCCCTTTCTGGTCGGGATTGTGCGGTTCCTCTCAACGTCGGTGGGCGCTTTTAGCTGGGCCATCTCGGAGACCACCGGTGGGTAGCGACGGCACAGACACCCCTATGCCCTGATACCGCGTTCGGTCACACGGGCTGCAAGGGCCGTGGGATTCAAGGGGGCCGGTGGTCGAACTCCTAGGGCTGAACCTCGGTCTTTTTGAGAGGTTCAGCAAACATGTTTTTTTTTACACAACCAACCTAGGAGGGTCGTATGTATGAGATTCCGCGTTACACCATTTCGTTAGTTCGTGAGCGTTCCGTGTCTGTTGAAGATCATGTTATTCGTGGGAGTGCCACAGCACGGGATATTGTTGCGCCCATGTTTGCGGGGTTGGACCGTGAGCAATGCGTCATGTTGGCGTTGGATGCCAAACACAAGGTGATTGGAAGCAATGTGGTCTCGGTCGGATCGCTCAGCGCCTCCGTTGTGCATCCTCGGGAAGTCTTTAAACCCGCCATTCTGATGAACGCCGCCGCGTTGGTCATTGCCCACAACCACCCGAGCGGGAGCGTCGAGCCCAGCCCAGAAGACCACGCGCTCACACACCGCCTTGTTAAGGCGGGGGAATGTTTAGGTATTCCGCTTCTTGACCATTTGGTTCTTGGGGATGAGGGCGCATTCTTTAGTTTTGCGGATCATGGCGTGATGAAAGGAGCGATGTCATGAACACCTTTACGGGCATTGGCAAAACGGACAATGGCGATATTTCCGTGCAATGGATTGAGGCCATCACTTCACGAGAGGCCTTGATCCAAGCCTTTCATGAGGATTTGTGGGAAGCCCAGCCCATCGAGGTGTATGTCATTCTCCAAGGGGAACAGGATTGTCTCTTGGGACAATCAGGCATTGAGCACGGCTATGCCGTGGTCATGGATGACCTTGTGGCGGTAGCCGTGAGAGGAGGTGCGGCCACATGAACTTTTTTTCGCAACGACTCAAGAGAGTGATGGGGTTGGGATTACGCGCCCGACCCAATACCAGGATGCCCCAACAAGTGACCTGTTCCATGTGCCAGATGGCCATTCCCCTTCTGTGGGCAACCTTTGTGTCGGCCTTAGGCACCGTCTATTGTCCCTCATGCCGAGCGATATTTTTACAGACGTCTCGGCTTCTTCGTAAGAGATCAGCCCATGGTGTTTCATGCAAGATATTCGGAGGACAAAGATGAAGTGGTCATTTTTTAAACGGTTTCTCACTCACGTGGGCATCCATATTGTTGCCGTCATGTTCTTCATGGGGCCCTTGATGGCAATGAGGGTTTCTTGGATGGAGCTGTTGACCCATGTGCACACGCTCCTTCAACCGGCTGGCCATTTCTTTGAAAGCCCGGTTGAGAGAGTGGTGGCGGCACTACCGAGGGAGAAGGCCCAGTAATCGGCTGTCGGCCATGAAGCCCCTGTTGACAGTATCGGTCTTCGACGGATGCAAGGAACAGGATCTTACCGTTTGCCTGAGTCATTGAAGCCACAGACGTCCGGTTTTCTTGTGTTTCAATTCACCTAATCTCGAAGGGTTTACTGGGATCGGGCATACCATTGAAGACTGTTTGTCTTAAGCTACTATAAAATATTTCCCCCCGTTAGAGCGTATAGAAATTTTGGGCTTGTAGGGGAGGCAATAGTCGTTCGGAAGTTCTTAGGTGTAACTTTTGGTTCATATGCTTTTCTTTAAAAAGGAATTGCAGATGAGTCGAAATGTCCCCCAATGGCTTTTAAGAGAACTTGGTTAGCATTATTCGAGGGTATCGACTTCCATGCAAGGAGGGCATTGGATGTACACATCAATAGTTTTCTAAAAGATTGCTGGGGAGTTGGGCTCTTCTCGAGTAAAATAGAAAATAGGGTAGCGCCAGCAAATCTTACGACTCGATCCTGTCTAGTTTTCCATATTTCTCCAACGCGTTCTTCATATTTTTTCAGCATTATTTGAAGGGCATCTTGGCTTGAATTCTTCGAAGAAGTTACTAAACCCCAGTAAATATAATGCCCTAACAAAGAGCCAAAATCATAAGCGGGGTCTCCAATACTTGAGCTTAATTCAAAGTCGATGACACCAATTTTGTCTTCAGCTACAAAGATATTCTTAGGTTGGAAATTAAGATTCATAAATCGTGCTTCTGCTGCCTTTTCACTGGCAAGTCTGAGGGTTACCAGATTGCTTCGCAGGTCTTGAGAGAATTCTACTGATGTGGGCTCGGTAGTTTTCAGAGTGAGCATCTTCTTCCAATGTTGCCGATCTGCTTCAGCAGATCCCCACAATGGAGGAATCTGGTTAAGAGTAACATGGCATTCCGCTAGATATTCGCTAACCTTGCTGGCAATGGTCGGATTGAAACTCCCTTTTTGAAGATCGTTCTGTAGCGAATTTCCGTTTGGACATACTTCAGACAAGACCAGTGTCCATGTTTTTTTATCAAACGCGACAACCTCAGGGAGCTCCGCATCACTTGGCATATGAGCTCGCAGCCATTTGATGGCTTTCCTTTCTACAGAAAGCCGTTGGCGTGGTTTAAGGCTCTGTCCATTCCATAATTCTTCAGTGCCAAGGGCATCTCCTGCACATTTTATAAAAAGACAGCGACCACCTTTGAGTCTGACACGGAACACTTGATCCAATTTCCTTTGGCCTGCACTCTGAAGATCCTCAATTTCTCCAAGACCGGTTCCCACGATAAAGGCATGAACCTTATCTTTGCTCACGTCACTCATTTCTCGGATGCCTTTTTGGCAGATCCCCCAGACCTCGTCACGCTGCTCGTCTGTTAAATGAATAGGAAGTGCCGAAAAAAAATCTTTTCGTCCCTCGTCACCTCGAATAAGAGCGGCGCGTAAAGATGTTGATCGGATTGGAAGCGATCTGGTAGGCGCTTGAATAAGGCCAGCCTTGATTCCTGATTGCTTGGAAAGGTTTGTGAGATTTCTGAAGCGATCGTCGCCTTGATCGATATCGGTCTCCCCAAGACAAAACAATAATGTATCCCCAACTGCAGCACATTCAAAGTATTCAAATGCATGCCCGACGGCCGTAAGTGGAGCGACTTCAACTCGAACCTTCTTGATGCCTCGTAGGTAAAGGGACCAAATCTGCTGGGCAATAGTGGCGTCCAGAGCTAGAGTTGTCCCAGCAATGGGCCGACAGCGATTCGAAATAATTACGACCACTTCGTCAATGTGGGGTTGGGTAAGAAGATAACGTACAGCAAAAAAATGCGCGGCGTGGGGGGGGCGAAAAGCGCCTGGGTACAGAGCGATGCAACGTCCTTTGGTTGGACTATGTCCTTGATCCAGCATCGGTTTTGGGTAAAGTTTTTGTAGACAATAAAATAAAAGGCTAAAAGGAAAATTGCATATCGAGACGGCCTTCGAAGGCTGGATCATTCTCATCCTTATCAAAAGCCTTTCCTGGGATGAAATAACCTGTACGAAAACGAAAACGCATATTTTGAATAGCCAGAAATCCAACAATCACATCAAACTCTTTTCCAAGGTCTTTGTTGAGCCCGGTGAGGTCTCCTCTGACATCAATATCCCGGAGTTCGTCCGAACGCCGATTTTGTCTATATTGGTGATAGACAAAATCGACAGATGTTCTTGGGAGTGGGCGAAAGCCAATCCCAACCGTATAAATATGTATATTGCTTAATTCCGGGTCGAATAAGACTCCGTAGTAGTCAAAATTGACCACGCCCCCAAACTTTCCCGTATTGCTTTGAAAGCCGGTTTGGCGAAAATTTCTATCACTTCCATCTTTAGGGAAAGAATCCCCTGAACCATAGGCAAACCCAAAGGTGAAATACGGTTGAAATAAAATTTTTCTCGCGATATACGCAGTGCCAACATCAAGCGCATGCCCGCTTATCGATTGATTCTTTTGAGTCCCTCTCACCAAGGCAACATCAATCCAGTAATTTAATCGAGGCTTAAATAACGCTTTCAAGAATTCTGACTCGGCAACTTTGAACTTGAATTTTGGCCGTCCGTAAGAACGAATGCCAAACCAAATGGGATTATAATCAACAGGAGAACTGTCTCTCCTGAGTAAGACATATCCCCCAAGGAAAGATTTTTGTTTGCGGGGCCCCAGGGCATAGGTCGTTTCAAACAACAGATCGAGTTGTTGGTGATTTTGAAAAATGTTATCAAAGTATCGGTATCGATTTTCCTGATCCAGGATGGGAGTGGAAATTGAAGTACCAAAATGCCAGGGAGCAGGGTCAAAAAAGAAGCGGATACCATCTAACTGATCATTAAGATACCACCGACGAGGTTCGAAAAACTGTTGCCGTCCCAATCGAATGGTAGATGGGTGGGAAAGCGGTAGCGGGGCTTGAAGAAAAAATTCTTTGACTTGCACATCCAATTGGTTGATGGGTTTGACATGTTCCTGAAACCTGAGCTCATCTTGAATGCTAAATTCGGTGAAGAGATAAAACCCATTTGGGAAGGTAAAGATAAAATCCAAGTTCAGTTCAGGAGTCCATCGAAATCGATCCTGTTCCCTGAGTTTATTCAAGTTCAGATTATCTTGCCCGGTGAAGTCCATGTCCAAGGAACCGGTAAAGATCACGTGTGTATTGCCAATGGTCGTTTGCATTTGTGAATCAGGACGAAGCCGTTCGTCATCTCCACGAACGGCAATCGCGCTGGTCTCTTCTACCAGCTCGTTTATTTCTGTGATAGGGGCTGTTTCTACTGTGGGTGAAGGAGCGCTGGATGCAGCTTGTGAGACGGAGAGCCCAGGTAAAAATATAAGGACAAGACTGATAAGTATGACAATATGGCGGTTGAAGCCCATTTATGAATCCGTTTCCAACTGTTCCGTAATGAATTCCACCATGCCCTCAACCTTTCCGAAAGGTCTAGGTGGGTGAGGGAATCGGGAAAGTTTCTGTTGCCCATATAGATAGGCTTTCGAAGAATTGCCGTGTTTCTGGGAAATGTCTGGCCCTTTGTTTCTTATGCCGTGGGTTGAGCCATAAAAGGATTCTCCAGCCCGGTTTGTCGATAGTAGAGGTCCGAGTAATATCCTTTTTGATCGAGGAGCTCTTTATGTGACCCATGTTCGACGATCTGACCATTGTGGAGAACCAGAATTTGATCGAACTGATTCATGGAAAAGAACTGGTGGGCAATGAACAGTGTCGTTTTGCCATGTTGGACTGTTGTAATGGCCTCACGAATCAAAGAGGCGGATATAGGATCAATCGCTGATGTCGGTTCATCGAGAATTAACAGAGATGGACGTTTAATAAAGGCTCTGGCCAAGCAAATTCGTTGTCGTTGCCCACCTGAAAGCGTACTGCCTTTTTCTCCAACAATCGTTTCATATCCATCGGGGAGTGTCATGATAAAGTCATGGGCTTGTGCTTGCCGGGCAGCAGCCTCCACTTCCTCTCCTGTCGCATCGGGTTTCCCATATGAGATGTTTTCTTCAATACTCGCGCCAAATAAGACTGTATCTTGGAGTACGATGCCGATCTGGTGTCTTAATGACTCGCGCTGATAGTGGGTGATATCAACCTTGTCGATCCCAATAGATCCTTGGTGTGGGTCGTATAGGCGAAGAAGCAAGCTTACAATTGTTGATTTCCCCGCACCCGATGCCCCGACAAGAGCCACTCGTTGCCCCGCGTGAATATGAAAGGACACGTGCTTTAAGATCTTCCGATTCTCCTGGTATCCAAATGACACATTGTCAAATACGATATCACCTCGTAAGTTTCTGGCAACCTGTGCCCCGGGAGCCTCTTGGATTTCAGGCTCGATTTCCAACATCTCGGCTACTCTCTTGGCGCTCACCGAGGCTTTTACATATCTCGCAGAGAGTTTTCCCAGATCGCGAATAGGTTTAAAAAAGCTCCTCACATACGCAACAAAGATCAACAGATCACCTGGATACATTCTTCCTTTACTTACCTGCCAGGCTCCGAAGAAAACGGTTCCTGCTGTTCCTACGGCGCTTACCAATGCTACTACTGTCGTGACCGCCGCTGTCGTTCTCGCTGTCCGGATCCCGGCTTTCAGGTTCTGTGCACTTTCCGTTTCTAGCCGTCCTTCTTCATAGCCTTCCCGTCCGAACGCTTGGACTAAGGAGATCGATGACAAGACCTCGTTGATTCGAGAGGTAATCTTTCCCTCCTGTCTGCGTTGGTCTTTTACGGAAACCATGATTCTTCGGTTTAAGGAAAAAAGAACGACTCCTAACAACGGCAACGTGATGAGTACGATGAGGGTGAGCTCCCAGCTCAGCGTGAGCATAATGATGAACATTCCGAAAAACATCAGAATGTGGGAAAACGCCTTTAACGACCAATCCGTAAAGGCGTCTTTTAAGGTGGTGGTATCCCCGGAAAACTTTGTCAGGATTTCCCCTGACTGCGTTTGGTTGTGAAAGGATAAGGAAAGACGTTGGAGATGGGCGAATAATTCTCTCCGCAGCACATAGACTAATTCATGTCCGATTTTTGTGGTGGTATAGATTTGGAAATAGGATAAACCACCCCCGAGGATCGCGAGAAGGGCAATGAAGCTGGAGACCACAAGAAGTGGCAGTACGGTTCCACTTTGAAAGAAGCTTGTCAGGAATGTGAGTGACGGCGGCAACGTGTGTTCTAGAAGAATGTAATCGAGAATAATTTTTAATGGCCAGGGCGCTAGCAGTTGAGTGGCGGTCACGCCGATCAGGCAAAAGGCTGCGAGGCAGAGCTTCCCTTTTACTCCCAGGAGATGGCCACGAATAATCTGTTTGAGCTTATGAGAATTGTCCATTGGAAATATTAGGATTTCTGGAGGGAGCAGAGGTCTGTCTCTGTCTGCATGAGCGTTTGAAATGTATGGAATTCGATGCTTGGGCATCGTGTCAATTCATTTAAGAGCTGATCTAAGAATGAAAAAGCTTCGGTATCCATGACCTTATGATGCAGGAGAAGGCCGATGAGGGGTAATTCCTCCATTTGGCGAAGGAGCAGCGTGACGATATCCTCCGGCGCTTTCATCCTCGCTCCATCCTTCCATGTGTAGAGGTCAAGTGTGGTAGAAATTTCCGTAAAGGGATAGCCTGTGATTGGCTGTTTCCCGAGATCTTTCGAAAGAATAGGAAACCCCAATATCTCAAGCACCTTAAAGGTATCTGGAGTGCAACGGTTCCAGGGTGGAGTAAACACAGGGTAAAATCTCATCGGAAAGGTTGCTTCAAGGATAGCCTTTCCTCTGGAGATATCTTCCAACTGTTCCTGGAAATTTCGGCTGGGTCCAAACTCGCATTTTCTTCCCTCAGTCTCATGGTTTTGGTGTGTGTATCCATGTTGATTGAGGCTCACCAAGTCTGGGTTCACCCGATTGAAATCCTTCAGAAGGCGGATGCCAGCCCCGGTCAATTTTTCAGGGATAATCTGCAGGTTCATTGGTGCATGTCGGGATAGCGTAATATCCAATAAATGTCGAAGCGTCTCTTCATCTTCATCGATGTCATCATCGCGTAAAAATATGGGAATGGTCTTTTTGGTGTGTCCTAAGCGTTCAAGGCCTTCCCGCAAGATTTTTTCCCATGCAGGGAAGGTGTTCACAGTCGATGCCTGTTCCCCGAAAAAACTTTTGGAAAATGGAGCTGGAGACTTTTGGCGTTCAAAGAGTGTTGTTAAGGAACGCGCAGTGTTCTCCGCCCCGTGAATATCGATGGGAGATCCTGTGAGGCGCGGCGCAGTATGGAGAATGTCCTTGATCTTTTTTTCGAGATAGTCGACTTGGAGTTTCTCTGCGTCCAGCCCGATCACTCTTCCCTGTTTCTCAAGTTTTCTGGTTCTGATGAGCTGTTCTTCATTCCCCCGACCCATAAAGGGGAGCATAAGTGCTCGAACCCCAGTGGAGACAATATTCATGCATGTGTTGTATCCAGCCATGCTGATTGAAAGGTCGGCCTGCTCTAGATAAGAGAGGAATTGATTGGTATAGCGTTGGAGCGTGAGATGTGACATTCCCCTGACGAGCTGTTCCAGCTTGGCATATTCTTCTTCAGACATATACGGTCCTGTAAAAATGACCATGCGATGTGGCAGAGAAGATTCCAGCACCTCACCCGCCTGTATCGCGCATTCCACCAGTTCGTAGCCGACCCTTCCACCTCCGATACTGACGACAATTAGAGGCGTTCCTGCTGGATCTGTGGGGATGTGTTCTAACAGTTCTGTCTGTGCGGGAGGAGTCACCTGCGCAACAAATCCGGTGTATTGAACGTCACAGGTAAGAGCCGCTGTCTGGGAAAAAGTCTCTTCTAAAGATTGAAAGGTCTGATCTGAGTGAATAAGCAACAGATCAAAATACCTATTCATCAATGCCACTACCCACTCTTCATGCCTGGCCTGGTCTGACTTGCTTACCAGGATATCCCTCAGGCTGCACACGACCTTGGTGGTTCCTCCCAAAATCCGAATTCTTGATAAAAGGGGGACTAATTCACAGGCAAAGCGTTTTCTGCCAAATGGAAAAAGTTCAAGAATGACCATCTCGGGCTGAATACGATCAAATTCTGCAAGGATACGGTTCAATCTGGCCTTTTTAATTTCTTCTAGGGTGTGCGTGGTATCCACACTTTGGAGACCCTCAAACTCAGAATCAGATTTAATGGGAGGGAGATTGATCACGTGGATTGCGGGCGGGACTTGAACCTCTGGTATTAATTCGCCTCCATTCAGAAAGTAGACCTCATACGCATTCAATGCCCGCACAATTTCGAGACTCCGGACCAGGTGTCCCATACCCAAAACATGTTGACAATAAAACATGACTTTTTTCATCTTGGCTTCAAGATCACGTTGTGTACGATAATGTATGGGAACATGGGGTCTCCATGAGTACCCCTTTCCGGGCTAATGTAAGAAAATGTTCCATCCGACTAGCGGTGTTGGGTTGCTGTTGAAGGAATTCTCTGCAAGCTTTTCTAATAAAGTGGATTCGCATATGCCAGTCCAGTCTTTCTGTTGGAACGCCCCACTCAACGGAGTCTCGATACGATTGCCAAAAGGATCGTGACATGCGTATCACAAAGTCAGGATCGAATGTATAAAAATGTAATTGGGCCATGAAATCTGCAACATCTTGCAGTGGGTCACCTAACGCTAAATCGTCAAAATCAAACAGCACGATTTTTCCATCGGACAGGAGCAATTGTTCCATATGGAAATCGCCATGGATCAATGTTTCCTGGAATGTCGGAAATTGGGTGGCTGTGTCTTCTAATGTCGCAAGAAGTGACTGAAGCACATTCTGGTATTCAGGAACAGTCTGATAAATTTTCCCCAACCTCTTTCGGACCTCTTCGAGGTTGTCTTCATGACCACTGTTCGTCTTGATGTCCATTGTGCTGTTGTGAAAGCGGGCAAGACCTTTGGCCACTGAATTGAGGATATCCTGGAAATTCGTTCGGTTTATGATCTCAATCAGGGGACGTCCTGAGACGGCAGTTTGCCAAATGGTGTGTATCGTTTTATTCAGGCTCAGAGGTCTGGCTACCGTGAACTCGCCTGAGTCATTGAGGGATTGTTCCCAAAAATATTCCGTTCGTTGATAAATAGTGTCGCTCTGATCATCAGCAAATGTCTTGGCAAACACAGAGAAGGTTTTGACGGTGTTGTTGGTCTCCCATTCAAGATCATACCGAATGGTACACCGTAATTCCGGTTTGTACCGGACTACGGTGGCACTCACAACCTGTATGTTCCCGGATGAACAACTACCCTGTCCTAGACAGGCTTGAACCGGAATATGTTTTTGTGCATTTTTCAGGTCCATGAGTTCCGGTAAATGGCGTAATTGAGGATCATTGGGAAAGGCCCAGATGATCATGCCTAGGTCTGGGAGGTGGATGAGCGGTTCTCCGAATGATGGAGGAGAAAGAGGGTAGGATGGAAGATTGTTGAAGATTCTTTTGCTTCGACCTCCGAGATAGGCCTTGCCATAGAGTTTGAGTTCCCCGTGCTGTTGAGTCAATCGATTGGTGACATTCAAGAGGTAACCGACGCCAAGAGAGGCTTTCTGTTGGAAGCCCTCTTTAAATGAACGTTTCAAGAGGAGATAGTCAATCTTGCAGGATGAGATCGCCAGACTCCCGTTAGAAAAACCCGGGAGATGGCCCTGGAGCAGTCTTTTCATCTTATCGGGGTCTTGAAATGATTCAAAACTTTTCATCGTTATCCATCACCACTTTATTCAACGGAAAGACATTTTTTGGCATTCACTAAGCATTTTTGAGCCCGGGAAGCGCCGTCAATTTTAATTTTTCCGACAGCCCGGAGAGCCTTGGCTAACCACTTATGGGACCGGTATGTATGAAGACGTTGCTGATCCAGTGGTGGTGCGATGGATTCATAGCCATGAGTAAATGCCTCGGTGACCGTAGCAATTTCTCCACGCCCCTTATCCTTAAATTCAAGTTCGGTCATGAACCCGGCGGCGTCATATTCCGGGTCGCCGAATGCGATCCGGTCAAAGTCGACTAACCCCAGGCCTGTTTCGTGTTCCAGCCATTGTTCTGGGTGGAGATCTGTGTGTAACGGCATAGGCTTTTTGTCTTTTGCTTTTGCGTGGATCTCTTCTAATTTGTGGAGTAACGGTTCTACGGTATCATGGAGTTGCGGTTCTTTGTGTAGAAGTGTGGCACCATGCCTTTGGGCTTGTTTCAATACGGCTTCTTTGTCAAACATGATGCGCGGCGTCATGCGTGAGGTGTGCAACGTCCCAATCGCACGTCCCATCTTATAGGCCAGGTCTGGACCTTGAGAATCGAAGAGTCGGGAGATCTTGACGGGAGTTCCCTCTACCGTTCCTTGCCAGAGCGTGCGCGTTGGTTCATCCCATTTTCCCGGACGGGGAATCGAAAAGCCGAGTTCTCCTAGGGAGGCCACCTTCCAAAGAGCCATACCATCGTCATGAATTCTTCTGCCGACATCGGAATCAAATACTTTTGCAAAGCCAGGGGAACCGTTTTCCATTTGCGTGAATTGAATGGTGCATCGATGGTGAGGAAGGTATTGAATCACTCTCGCAGATATTCCTTCGTTCAGAACGTTGCTGAGCAGAGGGAGAGACAGGTCGTGAGGAAATTTGGTGAAACGAAGCCATCCCACACTATCGACGCACAAACTCGTTTCTTCAGGGGTATGCCTTTCTCTGGAGATTTTCGAGACTTCAATGAGGCAAATGTCCTGTGGAAGATCTTGTGTGCGGAAGACAAGTGTTGCATAGGTCTCTTGCCGTGGGTCGAATTTCCCTGACATCCGTATCCAGGTTCGATCGGGATGCCACCATGAGCGTTGCTCCCCGATTTCATGAAGAAGAGGGACAAGAAATTGATCGTTTGACAGACGTTGCAATTGGTCATGATAGGGATCACAGAGGGATTCAATCATCTCATGCCCTGCTCCGAAGAGTGGTGTTGGGTGACGGGTGTTTCTTGACGCAAGAAAGAGAATTTTCGATTGGGATCTTCTGGTCGCCAGATGCGAGCCGGAACGCTAACTCTAGTAATCGTTCGACTTGCTGCACGGTGCCGGGTTTGGCTTTTTTAAGACAGCGAGTGACTCGTTCATCAATGAGAGCCGCAACCACATGCCATCGTAAGACCGGTTCTGGCACATTCCAGGTGATCTTTCTTCGATAACCTTGAAGAAAGCCTCCCACCAATTCTTCGATCCAAGGTTCAGGAAGACCGATCTCCAATCCTTGGTACAATATGAAGGCAATGCAACTTCCCACATCATGGAAAGGAGATCCCCTTCCGACTTCATCAAGGTCAATCATTGTGACGGATGTGCCATCCACGATGAAATTTTTTAAATGAAGGTCCCCATGCAACGTGGTTTCCGGCTGGTCACCTATTTCGTCAGTTTGGGCCATGAGGAGCGTGA
Source organism: Nitrospirales bacterium (assembly GCA_029261235.1). Lineage (GTDB taxonomy): Bacteria > Nitrospirota > Nitrospiria > Nitrospirales > UBA8639 > Nitrospira_E. The sequence goes on along the minus strand of JAJDBS010000231.1, from coordinate 45,910 downwards.
CGATGGCTTGTAGCCTTTGGATCACATGTGGTTTCAGGTACGAGAGAGCGATATTGGTCTGTTGTAAACGGGCAATAAGGTCTTCAACCCGAATGGGGTGAGCTTTGGTGACAGGCAATGTATGGAGGATTGCGATGCTTGCCCCCGCTTTTTCCAAAAGAGTGGTGAAGTGCGGATTTTTCATATCGTACTGGAGCAAAGTAGTCCCAGAAACAGCAAATTGCCAAAAAATATTGTGAGTGAGGTCATACCAAGCTGGTTGAGCCATGCGAAACTCACCAGATTTCCTCGCGTCGGTTTCCCATAATTCATGCATGACGGCATAGGCGTTCTCACCGCTTTTCTGATCGACATAGGTCTTTCCGTACACAATCAAAGATTTCTTTTCAGCTAACTCCTGACTTCGCATTTGGAACATGACTTTGACTGTACAGCTATACCTGGGTACATAGTTCATCACCTCCGTTGTCGCACGGATGATGGTCCAACCTTGACCAAATAATTGAACAATCAATTCGGGGAGGAGCTGCTCTTCTAAGAGTACTGGGTTAGTCAGTTGTGGGAGGGCTCTAAGCTTTCGATCATTAGGGAAACTCCATATGACCATTTCAAATTCTGGTATATGGATCAACGCTTTACCGCAATAAGGGGGAATGAGCGGTAAATGTTGTGCGTTGGTGTATCGAGGAGTTGAGCCTCCTGACTCGAAAATCCTTGCAGAATGGAGCTGAGTATGGACTTGGTTGGTGGAGATATCTCGAATGACCACTTGATAGCAGACCGTACAAGGTTTCTGCGGTTTGTATTTGACGTAGACGACTTCACAATCCGTCACCCTAAATCGGTGACTGAATTGTTCGGACTCGAACATCGTGGCTTGAAATTTCTCCAGCATCAAGGAGACATCCAAGGCCTTTGATAGCTGAGGAAGGGTTTCATCATATGGAATATCTCGAATGCCTATCATGATCGGTGTCGTTCTATCCTATGGCGTTGGTCAAACAATTTTTATTGTAAAGCGCGTTGGGCATTAGATTAAATGTTGAAAGAGAATTTTTCCCGTTTCATCCATTCGGACAAAACGCACAGTTTCCTCATGGGTAAATGTCCCCGCGGTATATCTTCCAGGGAGCGGAGTATGTCTTACAAAGTAATAATCATAAAAGATCTGGTCATGTTGAGAAATGGTGACGCACAAGGCAGAGGCCTGATCGGATGGACAAGGTTTATTCTGGAAAGAAACTGGTACATGTTCGACGAGTATATCTGGGCGATCATGTTTAAAGGGAAAAACTACGGTGTGATAACAAATACTGGTCATCTTGCTGGAATATTTCACAATTGGGGCCACATATTTAGTGCCATAGGTTCTAGAAATAGCCCCATCCTCGATGGTGGCGTGAATGTGAGGATCGCGTGGTTGCGCCATGATCAGATGTGGAGCATGAATAAGGAGAGATTTTTCTGTGGTGACAATGGAAGTTTTCCCCCATGCTTCATCGGAAAGATGAAAAAGAAGGTCATATGTGTGAGCTTCTTCAGCCAGTAACAGATCAGAAATTATCCAATAGTCCGGCGACACAAAAAATATTTTGCGTTCATGAACAACTGGGTATTCATGGCTAGATGCGACCCCATGTAGGAAGTCAAATTCTGGTTGGGTTACAAAGGTTTGTAACGTGTAGTCTGGCTGGGGCCCTTTGATTTTAAATCGCGTTTTATCAAAGACATAGCGTGTTTGATTTTTTCCGTCGACCAGCACGGTGTTGTGTGCGGCAGTCTCTCGAAATCGAACGCGCCAATTGATTTGGCTTGATTCGTCATAGGTGTAACGTCCTGGATCAACGATTAAGGATTTTCCATAAGCGGCCATTTCAAAACTCAGTAGATCAAAATGGCCATGGTTGCCGGCCCCAAGGGGACCACAATCGAAGATCAAATAGCGCTCATCTTCGTAGGGTTCCGACCCATTCCCCCAGCCACTGCGGAGAATATAGTACCCACTATCTTGGAATCCTTTTGACCGATCCCTTGGAGGTGTTCCCCCCATTCCCCGTAAGGACACATAGCGCAACGCCTCATCGCCGTATAGTTGATAGCCTTGTTCAAGTAAATCTAAGAAGCTTCGGCTGTCTCCGTCGCTGAGCGATGGGATCAAACCATCAGGCTTATGAGCATAGAGGGCAAATTCCAAGGCTTTCTGGATTTGTTCGTCCACCACGGAAGGAAACTGGACATGATTGAGCATGGCCAGCTTGCGAATCCAAAGAAAATTTTTGAGGACCAAGTGATGATAATCCGTAGACAGTTCACAATGAACGCCATCAGGGAGTAAATCTGACTCGATATTCTTCACGAGTTCCGTTTTGGCAAGCTCCAGCCAGGCGGAAGCCTCGCGTAGTTCGGGAAAGACGACTCCGGCAAGAAAGATGGAGCAGAGTTCCAATGTTCGATGGTTGCGGGCTGGTGTTAGATTCCGACAGAGATAATTGACCTGTTGAGAGAGCGAGGATAAAAACTTCATGTAGAACTCTGGGTCAAGGCCTTCAGCTTTCCCCTGAGTCACGAAGAAATAATGGGAAAAAATCCAATTCTGAATCCGTCTGCCAGCCACATCGCTCGGGAAAAAGTTGAGTGGGACCAGATTAATCCAAGAATTTGTAAGCTCAACCCATTTTTCGAGATATCGCCGATTTTGGGTGTCGACAAAGAGCATGCCCAGCCCGACCGCATAATAAAACTTGTGGAGCAAAATGAGCCATTCCTGATCTTGGCTTGGGTTGTGGGTCCAGCGGATTGGTGAAAGGTTGCAATGAGATTCACCGTTAAATTCAAATTCATCACGTATGATATTTTCGATTTTTTTTCTTTGGGTTTCCACTGGGTCGATCACTGGGAAATAGGCAATCGAATTGCGCTCATTGAAATGGCGTACAATTTCCGTAGCGGTCAAGTGACAATAGGGTTCACGGAAAAGACTTTGTGCACGATGAGACAAATGGTTGTGGGTAGATTGGATTTGGACGCTTAACATTGTGACTTCCCTATCAAGGCTGTACGGTCAATTTTTTGTGTCTAGAGGGATGGTGGGATGAATCTGATTTATCCACGCTACGAATGGATTGAATCGTTCCAGTAGAAGGGGGCAATGGACGAGTAGGGGATGCGAATGAGTTTACTGAGGCGATGGGTGTCGAATCGAATGTATCAGACTGAGCACATTGAAAGAGATGTGCTAAGGATTTGATGTTGGATCGGGAATCAAATATTTGAAGAATCCGTTCCCTCCCGGCCTTTGTCAATTCGGTACGGAGTGTTGGATTCATCAGGAGCTCTTCCAAAGCATCAGCCAAGGCAGCAGGATTTTTCTGAGGAACCAAAAGCCCGTTGTGTCTGTGTGTAATGAGTTCAGGGATTCCAGAAATAGAGGTTGAGACGACTGGAATTTCCGCCGCCATGGCTTCAGCGAGGACGTTGGGGATCCCATCTCGATCACCAGAATCTACAACGTGACAGGCCAAAGTAAAAATGGTGGCACGGTGGTAAATTTGACGCAAATCATCTTGGCTGACCCCAGGTTCTAGAGTGATGCTTTCTCCGAGATTCAGATCCCGAATCAAGTGGTAAATGTTGGAAGTATCTTCATCTGGCTCACCTAAAATGACACAGTGGAATGTTCGTCCACGATCTCGCAGCATTCCGCAGGCTTGGATTAAAAAAGAAAATCCTTTCTTCTTCACATGACGTCCAACTGACAAGATCAAGGGAATGTCGGAATGATGACCAGATGCAGGAAGGAATCGTTCCGTATCCACGCCGTGATACACACGATGCACTTTGGCTGAATCATGAGGGTATAACCTTTGGAGGTGTTCTTGGTTGAACTCTGTGCAGGTGGCGACAAATGTTGTTCGTCGCAACTTGATCGACAACAAATTCCCAGGATTTAATTTAGGCAAATAGATATCTTTGGCGTGAGCGGTAAAGCTAAAGGGAATGCCAGTGAGGGAACTCGCAAACATGGCCATCGTCGTTGCGCCATGACAAAAATGTGCGTGTAGATGACGAATCGACTTTGTTTTCAGGACCTGATCCGCAATAAATCCAGCTCGCAGAAATTCTTTATACATGGCCTTTTTGGGTTCAATCCCCCAGGTTAGGCGGAGGGAGAAGCTGAGCCAGATGGCTTCAATCAAGACTTTCACATACCGTACCGGTCGCTGAAGAAATAGATGAAAGTGAGCAAAGGAGTATCGAGGCACGTTGGCCTTGAGCCAGGGCCAAAAAGACGAATCAATGGTCGAAGGATCTTCCGGTAAATACATGACGGGACTTTGGATATTATTGGCAATAAGGGATGTCGTCGTCTCGCCCGAAAATGCCGAAAAAATTTTGAACCGAAATCCTAAGGCTTCAAGTCCATGAATTTCATTCGTAATAAAGGCCTCAGAGTTCCGAGGGAATCCTTTGAGAATATAGGCAATAGTGGGATGACGTATCATAATGGGACCTGCTGGAGTAGAGTCTTCAAAGACTTCATGTGGGCATGTGATGTCAGAGGTTTCAAAAGATCGTAAATTACGCGAATGTTTCTGGATACACAGAAATCCTTTTCCACAGTTTTTCTGGCCGCGATGCCCAAGGGCCTGCCACGGTCTGGGTCTTGAAGTAGCCAACTTAACGCTTTAGCCAAGGAGTCATAATGATGAGGAGCAGCTAATATTCCGTTGTGACCATCATGGATAAGCTCAGGGATGCTGGCGATAGCAGTGGACACCACGGGGAGCCCCATGGCCATGGCTTCAACAAGGACATTCGGAATTCCATCGCGGTCACCATCTTCGGCAATTTGACAGGGCAACACGAAGACAGAGGCCTTCCGGTACCAGTCAAGGATGCCATCCTGTGGAACCTTTCCGGTGAGGCGGACACAATCATTCACGTTCAATTGGTGGATCATCTGTTTCAGGTCTTTTTCAAGTGGACCATAGCCTACCAGCACGCACTGAAAATCATGCCCAGTATTTTTTAATGTGGCGCAGGCTTGAATTAATGTGGGGAAACCCTTTTTAGGGCGGAACCGTCCGATACTCAGAATTAACGGACGCTTTCCATCTTCATGAGAAATTTGGTGACGGTTGGATTGGAACACATCCAGATCCACCCCATGATAGACCCGGTAAACAGGTGTAGCGGATTGAACGCACTGTTCCAGATAGTCTTTGTTGTATTCGGTACAGGTCAGAGCAAACTGTGCTCCACTCACTTTCCGTGATAAATCTTCCTTGGATGAAAGAAAAAGATCTTTGGCATGAGTGGTAAAGCTATAGGAAACTCCAGTTTTTTCCTGTACTTGAAAGGCAATATCGGTAGGTTCGGTGACATAATGGGCATGAAGATGTGTGATGCCATATTCATGGACTTTCTCAGTGACCCATTCGGTCCACAAGGATTGTTGAATGCCATTCCCCTTGCCCTCGTTTAATACAACAGGCGCATACAACACTGGAGCCTTGAGTTGTTGAACATGTGGGTGCGTATCTACGTCGGTGGGAGGGCGTAAAGACAAAATCACCAGATTAAGGCCGAGGCGTTCCAGCTCTAATATTTCTTGAAGAATAAACGTCTCCGAAAGTTTCGGAAAAATTTTGACGATATAGGCAATTTTTTTTGAGCGATCAGTCATCATCATGAACTCTCTTAGAATGCTAGTTGCCGATCGGAAAGACCACAATATGTTGACGCCACTGCTGGGAGAACCTGAGGATCTTCTCGAGGAACAACACTTTCTTGCCAGCTGCCTTTCATTAAATGATTAAGAACGGACATGGCTAAGTTGGGGAGAGCGTCTAAACTGAGTTGAAAAGATTTCTTGAGGTTATTGGTGTTTGGTCCCAATACCGCTTGCACTGTCGCCATCAGATGTTCCGGCGTCAAATCGTCTGGGTGGATGGTATGAATCAGGTTGAGCTCTGCCATACGACTTGCCCGAATCCATTGCTCTTCAACAGGTTTGACTCGCGGAATGATAACAGCTTGCTTGTTCAGTGAGAGGATTTCACATATGGTTCCATATCCGCCCATGGACACAACGAGGTCGGCCGCATTCATATAGCTCATGAGATCGCTCGTGAAGGACAGGGTTTGAACTTTGCTATAGCGGTTGGCCCAGTGCTTGAGCCGTTCTTGTTCCTCTTGTTGCATTTCTGGACCAAAGATCAGAAGACTTTTGGGACGTTCTGGTTGAGGTAGAAGATTCATACCTTTCAGGTATTCTTCAAATACTTGCGCACCATCCTCTCCACCACCTGCAGTGACGAGTACAAACCGATCCTGGTCGGTTAACCCCAATTCAGCTCTGATTGCTGTACGATCTGTCAGGCCTGGTTCTCTTCTGAGGTACCCAACATACCGAGTTTTTTCACACATCGCTGGCGAAAATGCATATTCCTCTCGTGCATCAAACACTTCCGGAGTTCCCAGAATGGCGACGTCGTCATAGTACGTTTCAATCGCATCATAGAAACCATTCTTTTCCCAGATTTCTTGGGTCACCTCAGGAGTATCCAAGATATCGCGAAGGACAAGGGTTAGTTTTGTTGCCGAGAGATGTTCTTTCATATAGCGCAAGGTCGGGGCTAACTCGTTGTGAACACCATATGGCTTCTTGTCCACCATCACGACATCAGGTTTAAAGTTTGCCGTTGCACAGAGGATGAGATCAGCCCGCAGCTTGAATAGGTTCTGAGGGTCTTCGGCAAGAAATTTCGCAGAATAGCCATTGTTCTCCGTTCGAGTGAGACAGGGAAGTTTAATGTAGTCAATCCCTTCGGGAATTCGAAAACTATGAATCATGGGCGATCCAGAAATAATCAGAATGGAAAGGTCGGGAATCGATTCCTTGAGGAATTGGCAAATGGAGAGAGTTCGCCGAATATTTCCTAACCCAAAGGTATCATGGGAATAAAAGATCAGCCGTTTAGTGTTCTGATGGCAAATTTCGTTGAGTGGATGGATTTTCATGGTTTTTGACCTGCTCTCTTTCGGTTAGACGATCCAATTGAGGAATAGTAAACCGATTCCGAAATTATTTGCTGTCATGGCCAAACCGGGCACTTCTGAAAAGAAAGAGGAGGATTGCGGCGGCGTACTGGTCAATTTTTCAACATTGGCTATCAGGTCATCAAAGGCAAAGGGTTTAGGCAGATAGCCATTCGCGCCGGCTTCTTGGCATTCGAGGGACATCTCCGTGGAATCTTTGGCGGTCAGCATCAAGACTGGGACGGTGTGCTGTTGTTGTCGAAGTTGTCGGCAAAAGTCCAATCCATTTTCTGTCCCCAGGAACACATCCAGGATGGCCAGGTCAAACTTGCAGATTTGTAATAATTCCCATCCCTGGATGTGGGAAGTGGCCGTAGACACGGTATGGGATTCCGCCTCGAGACCTCGCTTTAAAAATCGTAAAATCCTCAAGTCATCGTCTAGCAGTAGAATGTTCATGGGCTTTATTCCCTATACGAATTGGTAATGGTACACACTGTACCAAGGGCATATGAGGATGCCGTGAGGATGAGATGAAAGGCTGATGAGAAATACATGAGAATTTGATGAGAAAGGAGGGAAGGCCATTCCCTCAGTAGAAAATTGACTAACCATTAGGAAAGAACTCCCACAAATCTTCCTGCAGAGAGTTCTGTCACTTCACTGGAGGCTATGGAGCCAACTGGTGCTCGACCAACGGAAATGTAGGTGAAGCCCATGTCTTTCAATGTAGGTGGATCGTAAACATTTCGAAGGTCCACCATGATAGGTTGGCGTAATAAAGATTTGATTCGTTTCAAATCCAAATTTCTGAATTGATTCCATTCAGTCGCCAACACGAGGGCATCGGCTTGTTCCATCGCTTCGTAGGAATCCTGGCAGGGACGTAATTCAGGGAGAGATAGACAGGCTTCCTCAAGAGCCTCCGGGTCATAGGCTTGAACGGTGGCTCCGTGATCCAAGAGGGCAGAGGCGATGGCAAGAGCGGGAGAATCCCGGATGTCATCCGTATTGGGTTTAAAAGACAGGCCCAGAAACCCAATGGTTTTGCCGGTAAGGTCGCCAAGAGCTGTTTGGATTTTAGCCACCATGTCCTGCCTTTGGAGATCATTGACGTGTTTGGTGGCACGAGTGATGTGCATGGGAGAGCCAACGCTCTCTCCGAGATGAATGAGTGCCGCGGTATCTTTTCCGAAGCAGGATCCGCCGAATCCAGGACCTGCATGTAGAAACTTGCTTCCGATCCGGTTATCCAGTCCCATGCCTTTGGCCACGACCTGGACGTCCGCCTGAACTCGTTCGCAGAGGTTGGCGATTTCATTGATAAAGGAGATCTTGGTAGCCAAAAAGGCATTGGCAGCATATTTAATCAATTCGGAGGTTTGCGTGGAGGTAATCACAATCGGTGTTTCAATGAGATAAAGTGGACGATACAAATCTTTCATGATGGCAATAGCTTGAGGACTATCAGTGCCGATGACCACCCGATTGGGATGCAGGCAGTCTTCAATGGCCGAACCCTCACGAAGAAATTCGGGATTAGAAACCACGTCGAATCTGCAGGGAAATGGTTGGTGCAGTCGAATCATTTCACGAATGCGATCTGCCGTCCCAACGGGAACGGTTGATTTTGTCACGACCACTTTATAGCCATTCATACGTTCTCCAATAGACTTGGCAACATGATCCACCATGGAGAGGTCAGCAGACCCATCGTCGCAGGATGGGGTGCCGACGGCGATGACAATTACCAAAGCATTGTCCACGGCCTGTTGGAGATCCGAGGTAAAATGAAGTCGATTGGCCTGAACATTTTTCTTGACCAACTCCAAGAGGCCAGGTTCAAAAAACGGCAATTCCCCTGACTGGAGCTGTTGAATGCGATGGGGATTGGTGTCCATACAGGTGACCGTCACTCCGAATTTGGCGAAACAGGCTCCGGTGACGAGTCCCACATATCCGGTCCCAATAATACTGATGTTCATGCCATCCTCCTTTTTCAAAATTGAGTGAGTGAAAGTGTGTGTCTTGTTAGACGCCAAAATGCGTAATGGGTTTCCAAAAGGAAAATTATTATTCAATCAGTTAGACGTAATGATAGTGGATGAAAATGAGAATGCCGTGAACATGACATGAAAAGTTGATGAGAAATTGTGATTAACAAATTCGGGTCGTGTTCTGAGTGTGGGGTCTGGAGATTTTTCGGTGGAATACGACCGATGTGGTGTGTGGCAAGCAGGTTGGTAGTCGTCGTTGTGTAAGTTTGGATCAGCAGGAATTGGTGAGTGAAAAAAGAGGCGCAGGATTTTAGATGACCAACAGTGAACTCAACCGTCTCTCACACAGGCATTTTTTTCAGGGAGGAACAGGGCAGAGCTTCCTTCAGGATATTAAAGCCTTAGCCATTCTTAAGAACACGAGCTATTGTTGGCAGAAGTTCACTAAAGTCACAGGGTTTGTCTAAAACAGCAAAGACTCCGTGGCTATAGGCCTTTTCCTTTTCTGACTCGGTAAGATTCCCGCTCAGCATGATGACGGGCAAGGCGTGATGCTTTGTTGCTTCCCTGAGACGCTTGAGGAGTTCAAGACCCCCTATGACAGGCATCTTGTTATCGGTTATGACAAGATCTACCTGATTGTGGTCGAGCCAATTGAGAGCTGCCATGCCATGCTCAACTACTTGGCAATGATATTCATGATATTCAAGCACGGACTGGATGACATGCCGAGAAGGGGCATGATCATCTACAAGAAGAATTCGATTCATTACATATTACCAATACTGAAACGAATGTGATGGAACCATTGCGATGAAAATAAGAACGAGCGAGCCTAGTCTGGAAATATTTTTTGTAGAAAGCCCGATTGAGGGAACCCCTTAACCCAGAGAGAAAAAAAGAGGAGGTTCCAGGTGGTTAACAGAAAAAAATGAGAAAATAATGAGAAAAACATTAAAATTTCATGAGAAAGGGCCTCTACGCTAGGCCTAATCCACAAATTTTGTACCCAACATCACGAACCGTATGAATGAGTTTATGTGGAAACCCCTTGTCGACTTTATTCCGCAGATAGCGAATATAGACATCCACAACATTAGTGAGCGTATCGTGGTGGTAACCCCATACCTGTTCCAAAATCATGGTTCGACTTAGGGGGCGATCTGGGTGGGACATAAGATATTCCAATAGGCAATACTCTTTGGCAGTTAGAGTAATGGGCTGGCCAGACCGTGTGACTTCGCGTGTGCCTTTGTTGAGGCAAAGGTCTTGTATATGGAGTGTCGTGGGAACGTCTTGGTAGGCGTTTCTGCGGTGGAGTGCATGGACACGGGCAAGTAACTCTTCAAAGGCAAACGGTTTGGTCAAATAATCGTCTGCTCCAGTTTGCAAGCCTTCCACTTTATCCTGGAGACCATCCCGTGCCGTCAGCATTAAAATGGGAGTCTGAATCTTGTCTTTTCGCAAAGCCCGGCAGACTTCCGTGCCATTCATCCCGGGAAGGAGCAAGTCAAGAATGATCAGGGTGTACTGGTTCCTTCCATACTCGAGGCCTTCTTCCCCATTGAGTGCGACATCGACATGATAACCCTCGGCTTCCAAACCTCGTTTGACAAAATTAACAATGCGTTGATCGTCATCTATCAGGAGAATATTCATAAGCGGACTTTTCCTACATTCGGATTTCGTGTTTCCACTAAGGAGTTAGACGTGGGAATTGGGAAAAAGTAAATGGATTTTTCCCCAGATCATTAAGAAATGTACTGGAACTATGAAAAAATCTTTGAAATTTCGATAGTTTCGTGTCAAACACGACGGAGTAGATAAGAGAAGAGAAGAGAAGAGAAGAGAGGAGAAGGAAGGGAGGAAAGGGTTAGTCGGAAATCTTATACCCGATATCGCGAACCGTCTGGATAAGTTTCTGTGGACACCCCTTGTCTATTTTATTGCGTAGATAGCGGATATACACATCGACCACATTGGTGAGTGGATCATGGTTTTGACCCCAGACCTGTTCAAGGATCATGGTTCGGCTCAAGGGGCGGTTAGGACGAGACATAAGGTATTCCAGTAGCGCAAATTCCTTTGACGTTAAATTTAGCAGTTTGTCTCCCCGCCGCACTTCCCGTGTTTCGAGATTCATCGATAAATCTGCTATTCGCAATTCGGATGTGGTCTCTTGATAAGGGGATCTTCGAAGCAAAGCCTTGATCCTTGCGAGAAGCTCTTCAAATGCAAAGGGTTTGGTGAGGTAATCATCGGCTCCAGTCCGTAATCCTTCGACTTTGTCTTGAATGGCATCCTTAGCGGTCAACATGAGTATGGGAGTCGTGATCTTATCGTCTCGCAAAATCTGACAGACTTCAATTCCGCTTTTCAGAGGGAGCATGAGGTCGAGGAGAATAAGGCTATAGTTCTCTCGTCCCAAGGCAAGACCTTCTTCTCCATTAAGGGCGACATCAATTTGAAAGCCCTCAGCTTCGAGACCTCGTTTGATGAATCTCCGAATTTGTTCTTCGTCTTCAATGAGGAGGATTCGCATCGTAGGTCCTCGTGGGTGGCAAGAGAGGAAGAAGGATTTTTACGGTAGTCCCCGTTCCCTGGGTGCTCGAGATGGCGATGGTTCCTTGATGGGCCTCGATGATCCACTTGGCAATCGAAAGTCCTAACCCCGTGCCACTTGGTGCCATGCCTCTTGATTCTGGAGTTCGATATAAGCGTTCAAAAACGTGCTTCAGACTCATTGGTGGAATCCCAATACCCGTATCCGAAATGGTCACAGTCGCGCGTTTTCCATTCTGTTCCGAGCAGACTTCGATGGACCCACCCTCTTTTGTATACGTGACCGCATTATCGAAAATGATCATGAACATTTGGCGTAAACGTTGGGGATCTGCCTGTATCATCATGGTGAAGACTTGGGAGTCGAAATTGATAGTAATGCCATTTTTCTGAGCGAGGTGGATAGCATCGGAGGTGGCCTCGGTGAGAAGTTCATGGAGATAGAGGTCTTGTGTGTTCATTTGAATAATGCCTGACTCCGATCGAGCCAGAAAAAAGAGATCGGTAACCAGCTTGTTCAGGTGATTGGTCAAGATGACAATCCGTTCCAATGTGGTCTTGTATTCGACCATTGACGTGGTTTTGTCCCGAAGCGTGACTTCAGCCTCTCCACGAATCACGGTGATGGGTGTTCTGAGCTCATGACTGATGTCTGTAAAAAATTGTTGTTTCATTTGATCCAGTTCCAGGAGCATTGCGTTGGCTGCTTGGAGTTCTTCCTGTGCTCGTTTGCGCTCGGTGGTATCGCGTGTCACTTTGGAAAAACCCTGAAGTTCCCCAGATTCATGGCGTAAGGCAGTAATGACTTCCTCCCCCCAAAACCGCGATCCATCAATGTGCAGGTGCCAGCCCTCCTCTTCGGCGATACCCGCGATCTCGACTTCATGAAGCAGGCGCTCGACCCTCCCCTGTTGCTCTCTATCTGTGCTTGGGTAGAGGCGTGAGCAAGGCTGCCCCAAAATGTCATTGCTCTGATACCCATACAAACGTTCGGCCCCGGTATTCCAGCTGGCAACGAATCCATTGGGATTCAGCATGATGTTTGCGTGGTCCTTCACACCATCTACAAGCAGGCGATAGCGGTTTTCTTTTTCTTGAAGCTCCTGAAGAAACTGTTCTTTTTCCCGCGCGGCAGATCCCATCTGACGGTAGATTCGATGGCCATACACGCTCGCCCCAAATACCATCAACACGATTAAGGTCGCAATGAGGTATTCAAAATTTTGTAAGGAAACTGCTCGTTCCCTCTGCTGGTCGAAGCGTACTTGCTGTATAGTCCGAATTGCTGCATTGAGTTGAGCGAATGCGGCATTGACTTTAGCGTACTTGCGATCCATCGTGGCCATGTGTTTCCCAGCCTCGTCTGGTTGATCTTGAGTAAAGTAGGAAAAGATCAGGGAGGCTTCTTCTGTCATCTCATTAATTGCCGATTCAATAGCGCTCAGGTTCTTGAGAAGTGGCTCTGCCTCTGGTTCACTGAGATCCTTATGCAGGCCATCACGAAAAGATACGAGGTCTTCTTTAAATCGCCGAAACTTTTCAGACATTTTCGCTGATTCAGAGGCCACATTGAGTGTATCAAAGACATTGTTGCCTGGAGCGTTGACGGCACCGGCAAGCTCACGAAGTTCAGCCAATTGACCAAGGCGACCTGCCCATTCTCGGTTAACTTCCACAGACCTTGTGTAGAGGCTCATGATCGTATGATTGAGGTACAGACCTATCGAGACGGTCAGAATATCAAACGCCGCTAGAAAGAAGTATGCGAGATACCACTTGGGATTCGTTTTCGATGATGACCCCATTGAACTATTATGGAGAGGTTTCTAGCATGGGAAAAATTTCTTTCATTTTATGCATCCTATGAGTAGATTATGCAAGACAATATGAACAAGGATACATCGATCCTCTACACATTTCTAGTTTCTAGGAATTGGAATCAGAACAGCTCGAGAACTTTAGATCCAAACCCCCGTTTCCAATATATCCAAAAAGTGAAACCAGCATTCACCTAGATCTTCAATAATGGTAGGGGGGATGACTCGAAAGTTCCCAATGACGAACGGCAAGATTTGATAGGAGCTGTCTAGTTGGTCATAATATCGCGCTCTGGAGGCATATTCCGATTAATTTTATATTCAGCTTGAAGGGAATCATGGACCAGTTTAGGCCGTTAGTCTTGGGCAGCTTAGTAACCGTGTTTGCCATAGCAGTGTCTTCTTTTCCCTCCCCACCCGAAGCACAAGCCATTCCTGCCTATGCCCGTAAATACAAGGTAAATTGCACGGTCTGTCACACTCGGCCTCCTCGTCTTAATACCTTTGGTGAACGATTCCTCGAAAATGGGTACCAGATGCCTGGCACCGAGGACGGAGGCATAGTCGGAAAGAAGCAGCTAGGAGATCTCACGCTAGATGATGTGACAAATTACCTGGCCTTCCGCCTCCGTGGGAATTTCCTTCGGAATTTTAACTTCGCGCGAAAGAGTCCAGGGCCAGATGTGCCAGGGAATCCAGAAGATCGCACTGATTTTGGATGGCCCGAGACGTTCCAACTGTTTACTGGAGGTACGCTCACCACAAATGTTGGGTTCTTTGTTGACGTGACACATGATCTTCCTGCGGGAAACACAGACATCGCACGTGGGTACTTCTCTCTCAATAACCTAGGTTTCCATAATCTGGCTCACTTACGAATCGGGAAGTTCGACCCTTCTGCTTACTCGTCATTCCCCCTTCTCCGGCAGCAGTTGGACTTTGTTCGTCCAGATGTCAATTCTGGAGTCCTGGACCGGATTCCTCTGGCCTCTAACGCGTTTGCGGCCAAGTTCTTTGGGCTCTTTGAACGAGATGGGACGCCGATTGCGCCTTTTCGGGCTTCCCTCTTTCATTCGCCCAATGAAGTTGGGATTGATGTCCATGGTCGCCCGTTTGGAGATTGGTTTTTGTATCAAGTTGGAATTCTCAACGGCGCCAATGAGACATTTGGCGACTCCAATAATCCTAAAGATTGGTATGTGATGGTGCGGCTGGACCAAGCCGAGTCAGACCTCTTTTCTGCCAATATCTCAGGGTTTGCCTATTTTGGGAACAACAATGCCAAAGTGGCACTCAATAATTCAGATGTGAGCTGGAGTCAATATGGCGTGTCCGCAACGGTCAGATACAAGATGGTGGATCTCTATGGAGCCTATGTCATTGACCGGGTAACGGACCTTCCTCAAGCCCTGGCCTCTGGTTTTGATACAACGGCTAGTGGAGTCACGGTTGAAGCAGACGTACTCGCAACCGATCGCTTGCTCCTATCTATCCGATATGACCATCTTGACGCCGGAGGATTTCTTGCTCAGCGAAAAAGTAATTCGCTGCTAGCTCTCCAAGCGAAATACTATCTCCGCACGAACATCGCGCTCTTTATTCGGGACGATTTCAACTTGAGGAAAGCCGAGGGGGGTGTCAGTCCCGCTCGAAATTTCCGAAATGCGTTTCTGGTAGGAGCAGACCTGATCTTTTGAGAGAAGAAGAACTGATGCTACTTCGATTTCATTTCTTGACTGTGATCCTTGTTATAGGTGGTTTGCTCGTGAGCAATGTGCATGCGATTCAGACCGAACCCACTCCGGAGATCATCGCCAGAGGCAAGATCCTTTATGATCGTAGCTGTATCTTTTGTCATGGTGTGCAAGGAAAGGGTGATGGACCTGCCGCTTTTTTCGGAGCCTCCTACTGGGCTCCAAGAGCGAGTGATTTCACAGTCGGACAGTACAAATTTCGTAGTACTGCCTCAGGAAAATCTCATACGGATGAGGATCTATTTCGCATCATTACCAATGGTGTGCCTGGCTATATGCCACCCTTTGTGGGATGGCCTGAGGAAGACCGTTGGCATGTGGTGTCCTATGTGAAGACATTGCATTCAACTAACTCGAGGCACAATGAAAAACCCCTTGAGACCTTTCAAATAGGAACCCAGAATGTTCCGCTGACTGTAGAGAGCATTGAACAAGGGCGGCAGGTTTATTTCAAGTTTGAGTGCGATGCCTGTCATGGACACAATGCGCGAGGGGATGTTCCTGACTTTGAGGCTCAGGATTTAAAAGATAACCTTGGCATGCCAATTAGGCCAACAGATCTGGACCTGACAAATCCCTATTCCTTTAAAAATGGTGCTGCCGCTCACGACATCTTTGGAACCCTTATGACGGGTTTGATCGGGACGCCGATGCCTTCCTATGCTGATGCCTTTGCCCAACACGAAGACGATGCCTGGCACCTGGTTCATTACATTTTGTCACTGTCTCAAGGGTCAGGACCGTGATTCTGATCGGCCGACATATACGGCAAACCCTCCTAGACTTGCTAATCTCAAGGGTTTCATAATGGGTGGATTTCCTATAGGAATAATGAACGCCGACTGTTCTGGGAAAATCCGGATGTCATTGTTGATTGGATCGGGCCGTACGATATTTTTTTACTAGAAAAAAGTGCTATGCAGGCAACCAAAAAACCATTTTTCTCGTTGCTACACGCAAAGTGGAAGGGCAGTTTTAGCCTGCGGCTTACAGTAAAGTTGGCCGCAGTCATTTTACTCATCATGGGTCTTGGGTCAGCTTTCATGGTGTATACGCAGGGGGAGATGGTTCGGGAGGCTGCTAAGGCGCGCGGTCTTGCGTTTAGCCGCGTGTTCGCCATGATTGGTGCTCCTGCTGTTCTAGAAAATCTCTTTCTCATTCAAGAAGCGATGAACAAATATTTAGATGATCCTGATGTCCTACAGGTTGATGTCATTGATTCAACAAACATGATTATCGCCTCGAAAAACACGGATCGGATAGGTCTTGTGCTCAACGAGTCTTCCTGGTTAGAAGCCAGAGCTCAGCAGGCAGAAGTGGTGACATACAGCCAGGACGGTAACAGCACACCGATCTTGGTCATTGTAGAACCGCTGATGGAGGAACAGGATATCCTCGCATGGACTCGTATTGTATTTTCTTTGGTCCGTGTCGAACAGGAGCTTCTGTTGGTAATGTTGCGTCTGTCATTGGTCGCGACAATTCTCATGATTGCGGTCATTCTTGCGGTACAGTTGTCGTTCAAAAAGGTCTCTGCCTTGTTGAGGGGTTTTCTTGAGCAACTCCAGGGAACACTGAGCACGAATAGAGGATCAAAAAAAATTGAGCCTTTTGAGATTGGAACGGTTCGCAAGGAGGATGGATATGTCCGCGCTCATCCCCACCAAGGTGAATTCGAACAGGTCACAGGCCTTATTTCCGAAGCCACTGACTTTCTGGACAATCAATCACATGCTTTACAGGAACTGTTGAATTCATTGGAGCAGAAAGTGCGAGAGAGAACAGTTGAATTGACCATCGCACGGGACCAGGCTCTAGAGGGCACCAGGGCTAAGTCGGAGTTTCTTGCGATGATGAGCCATGAAATTCGAAGCCCAATGAATGGGATCGTGGGAATGAACGAGATTCTACTGAGAACTCAGCTGACATCTGAACAAAGAAAGCAGGCCGAGACCATCAATCGCTCTGCACATGCACTCCTTACAGTCCTTGACGACGTCCTGCAATTCTCAAAGTTGGAATCCGGCAAGCTTCAAATAGAGGTGCGTGACTTTAATGTGCAAACTATTGTGGACGATGTGGTGACGTTGCTCACTCCTCAAGCGCAAAGCAAGGGAATTGGGCTGGTCTGTGCGATCAACCCATTCGTTCCCAAGGAAGTGAAGGGGGACTCTAACCGTTTACGCCAGATTTTATTCAACTTGGTGGTGAATGCGATCAAGTTCACAGATGAAGGACAAGTGGTGATAGCTATCGATGAAGAGAGCACAGCTACTATTGACGAAAACAATGTTTCTCCTTCGCCGTCTGCACCTGATTCCTCTGCTGAGGTATTATTGCGGATCTCCGTACGAGATACGGGCATTGGGATCTCTCCTGATCAACAACAACGCCTCTTTCAACCCTTTAGTCAGGTAGATAGTTCAAGCACACGGAAGTATATGGGAACGGGACTTGGACTCGCTATTTCCAAACAGCTTGTGGAGCTCATGGGTGGTCAAATTGAGGTGGAGAGCGAGCTTGGTAAGGGCAGTCTCTTTTGGTTTACCATGCGGCTATTCGTCAAGTCACTGACGCCTCTTTCTCAGCCCCTGAAGGTTGAGTCTCCATTTTCCCAAAAGAAATCGTCTCTGAAACATCGCGAGTTAGAACTGTGGCCTCGCGTCTTGGTAGTCGAGGACGATGCGGTGAACCAAGAGGTTGCCGCGGCGATGTTGAAAACATTGGGGTATCATGCGGATGTTGTCGACAATGGCTCAGAAGCCATGAAGGTACTCAGTGGCATACCCTATGATCTTGTCTTAATGGATTGTCAGATGCCAGAAATTGATGGGTTTGTAGTGACGAGGGAGATTCGAAAGCATGAACTGGAGAGGCAGAGTGAAGACAAGGAAGAGGGAAAAAGGCAAGAGGTCAATCGTATTCCTATTGTTGCTCTCACGTGCAATGCCCTAGCAGGTGAACGTGAAAAATGCTTACAGGTAGGAATGGACGATTATATTTCTAAACCGGTGACGCTACAGGTGTTAGAAGATGTCCTGCGGCGGTGGATTCCTCGGGAAACTGCGTCGTTTCTGGAAAGTCAGAGGTCGGAGGGTTCTCTTCAAGGAGAGTTATATGCTCATTCGACTAGTGATAGTTCTGTGGATTCAATGGTTCTGGAAACATTGCGCACGATCGGCGGTGAGGACGATCCAGACTTCCTCGGTAGGCTCATCGACCGATTTATGAGAGAATCGCCCACGCGGCTTGCCGCTTTATGGCAGGCAGTGGAGAGTGGAGATGCGAAGGCGGTGGAACAGGAGGCACACAAGCTCGGGGGTCCCTGTGGACACATTGGGGCTATGGTGCTGGCTGAACTCTGTGCCAAACTGGAGGCGCAGGGCCGAGGCCAGCTCATGGAGGGCCTGGGGAATTGTGTGGGTGACCTCGAAGCTGAGTACAACCGTGTCTGTCAAATATTAGAGTTAGAACGGAACCGGGAGGTATAGAAAAAATTCTTATGAAGATCCTTGTTGTTGAAGATGATAGACTTCTCTGTGAAATTTTATGCAAGTTTTTACAAAAACATGATTTTACAGTGGAGGTGAGCTCAACAGGAGAAGAAGGCCTTTCATGGGCCAAGCAATATTCTTATGATGCCATTGTCCTTGATGTCTTGCTTCCCACTATTGATGGATTTACGGTCCTCAAGAATCTGAGGGAGCAGGATATCAGAACTCCAGTCCTACTTCTGACAGTCAGGGAAACAGTAGAAGATCGGGTACGAGGCCTTGAATTGGGGGCAGACGACTATCTCTCCAAGCCCTTTGATTATGATGAGTTTCTTGCACGGCTTTTAAGCATTATCCGGAGGGGAAAAAATGAGCGCAGCCCCTCTGGTGCCACAGACCCATCGTAATATTCATCCGATTGCAGGCTCAGTCTAGTAAAGAGTGCATATTCATATCTATTACGACTGGTGAAACATCTTCTTCTTGGGAGAAAAGAAAGCCTCTATGCAAAAGTTTCCTCCCATGCGATTACTCTCAACTGCTGTCATTATTGTTAGTTCCATTATGGCTTTCTGGGTGAGCCCAAGTTTCGGGGACTCAGTAGGTTCCACTATTGTGGGACGCGTGACCTTTCATGGATCGATCCCGCCCGCTCAGCAACTCAACGTCAATAAGGATCACGACATCTGTGGGTTAACTGTAACGGTTCAACCTCTCATTGTTGATGAATCCACCCATGGAGTTCGTGATGTCGTTATCAACGTCGAGGGAATCGAGAGTCCTACCGTAGAGAGAGACAGTGGTGTTGAGGATCTCACAAATAAAGGGTGTGCCTTCATCCCTCGAATAGGTGTGGTCAGAGTTGGCCAGATTCTCAACCTCCGAAATGAGGACCCTATGCTCCATAATACTCATATTCGAATGGGTAAACGAACGTTTGTCAATGTTGCCCAGGTGGTAGATGGAAGATTGATTCCTAGACTTGTCACTGAGCCGGGTTTCATGTCCGTTAACTGCGATAAGCACAGGTTTATGCAAGGCTACTTGATTGCTTTTGACCATCCGTTTTTTGCCATCACTGATGCAACTGGGCAATTCCGCATTGAAGGTTTACCTCCAGGCCGGTGGAAAGCCTCTATCTGGCATGAAATCCTCGGTACGATACAAACAGAAGTGACGGTTCCAGAGCGTGGAGAAGTTTCGGTTAATGTGGAATATCCAACGCCGTGAAATCCTCCGCTTAGGCCATTGACAACTAGGTGCCTCTTTTCTGCAAACAGATCTGAGACGGAAATTTGTTACAACTGTGTGCTGGCAAAGTTATCCTCTTAACGGTCGAAGGATTTTATCTTTGGGAATATCTGACCTTGAATGTCAGGTTAATGGAGCATCTTTATCACAATGTTTTTGAGTCTAATAGCAATGTGCTTAATGTCTACATTGACTACCTCAGTCAATAAGATTGAGAAGCCCGATCGGGTCAAACTTATCCGTACTGGTAGAAGGATCAGATCATGCGTACTCATATGTATTGCGAGACGCTCATCACCAAAACTTCTTCTCTTGCGATTCTTTCTTCCTTCATATCTCTAAGATTTCCCTACCCCGCTGCTTTCAGGAATTTAATCTTCCTTTAATAGTTGATCTGGTATTCTTGCCTTCTTCTTTGGAGGAAGTGATGGAGAGCGTTTTAATTTAGTCCACATATAACCGATCCAAACGGGTCCGTTCCGTCTGGTGAAGGGTAGAAGTTTCCCTATTTTTGCAACGGGGAAACAGGCCGGACTTAAGGTGGACAGTTTTCCTCTAGTTTTGCAGCTCTAAGGGTTGTTTTGAAACACGTGAAACACTCACCAAACCAGAAAGTGACAATTGTTACGTTAGCCCCTCGTAATGGTGCTTGCTGGACAAGGTTAGGTGACCTGATCGACTCTTTCCCGTCGGTAAGTCTTCAGTTCAATAAATCAAGAAAAAGTTATCGAGTGAAACCATCTGGCATCTCCACGAGTTAGACCGACCATGGCTCAGATGCGATTACTCTCAATAGTTGTTCTCATTGCTGTTTCGATCCTTGTTGTGGGAGCGGAGCTTTGCTTCGCAGAATTTGGGAATGCCACTCTTGTTGGGCGGATTACGTTTCATGGAGCGATTCCTCCTCCACTCCAGCACAAAGTCAACCAAGATTCCGAGGTCTGTGGAAAGACTGTGACGGTCCAACCTCTCATCGTCCACCAATCTACTGATGGTCTACGGGATGCGGTCGTTAGTATTGAAGGTATTAAGGAGCCTGGGTTAAGAACTGTTGATAAGATGGTGATCGTTACAAATAAAGATTGTGCCTTCAAACCTCGAATTCAAGCGGTCACCGTTGGACAGATGCTCGATCTCCGAAACGATGATCTTGTACTTCACAATACGCATATCCGAAAAAAAACGAACTTTATTAAATGTTGCTCAGGTGGTAGGTGGAAGAGATATTATTCGACGTGTCAGTGACCAAGGTTTCATGTCCATAAACTGTGCTAGACATAAGTTTATGCAAGGCTACGTGGTGGCTTTTGACCACCCGTTTTTTGCTATCACTGATGAAACGGGAGCGTTCCGTATTGCAGCCATGCCCTCGGGACGGTGGAATGTCACTATCTGGCATGAAATACTTGGCACGGTACAAACAGAAGTGACGGTACCAGAATAGGGCGAGGTCTCAGTCAACGTGGAATATCCAGCAAAACGAAGTGAGAAGTAAAAAGTAAGGAGTGAGAAGCTGGAGAGAAGAAAGGGCACGTCTCTTTTTCTTGCTCAGACTGCACTCCTCGCTGTTCTCTCCTCACTTTTGCTTTCTACCTTTTCACTTCTTATTTTTCAGGCATTGGCAGATGAAAATAGCGGAAGAAGAATCGTGACGGTCGTGCCTGATTCTGAAGTACTGGTCATTGTGATCTTACCCTGATGGGCTTCGGTAATCCATTTGGCAATGGCCAAGCCAAGCCCCGCCCCACTTGTGGATTCTGAGCTTGAGTGTCTGACTCGATAGAATCGTTTAAAAACGTGTTGGAGGTCCTCTTGAGGTATCCCTCTTCCATTATCGGTGATGACCACTTGTGCCATGGTGGAATCGGCTCCCAAAGAAATATGAATTTTGCTGTTTGGAGCAGAATATTTGATGGCGTTATCAATGAGAATGAGCAACAGCTGTTTCACGCGTTGAGGGTCACCATAGATAGGGATTGAGGCTGGAGGATCAATCAACGTGATTTCAATGTGTTTTTTCAGAGCCAGGATCAACGCTTCTTGGAGTACGTCTTGTGAAAGTTTTTCAAGGGCCATGTGCGTTTTCGTGATTTGAATGGTCCCGGTTTCTGAACGGGCAAGAAAGAGGAGATCATTCACCAGTTTATTCACCTCTTCAGTTAATTGAACGATGTGTTCTAAGGAGGTTTTATATTCGCGTATGGGTTTATCTTTTCCCCTCAAGGTGACTTCGGCTTCTCCTCGAATGACGGTGAGTGGAGTGCGGAGTTCATGACTGATATCGGCAAAAAACTGTGATCGTAATTGGTCTAATTCTTTTAATCGGTCATTGGCTTTTTCCAGTTCGCCCTGGGCTTGTTTGCGTTCGGTAATGTCAGTGAAGGAACCAGAAATTCGTACTGGTTGCCCGGCATCATCTCGAACCGCTTCCCCTCGCCCTGCGTACCAACGACATTCTCCATCCTTGGTGATCATGCGATATTCGCTATCATAGGGAATACTTTGGCGCAGGTGAGTCTCTAAATCCCTGAAGGCTTTCTCTCGGTCTTCTGGATGCAACTGAGATGCCCAACTTTCGAGGACATTGTCGAATTCGTGGTCTTGAAACCCAAGAAGGGCCTTAAAACGGGGAGAGAAATACACGGGGTTTCGAGGGTTAAACCAGTCACTTGATATTGCCCATGCATCCCAAATTCCATCTTGTGATCCTTTGACAGCCATATCAAAACGCTCAACGCTTTCCCGAAGTGCTTTTTCTGCTTGCTTGCGATTGGTAATGTTTTGTGCGACGCAAGCAATGCCTTGGAGGTTTCCGTCGTACTCTTTCATGATAGCAGCCGAGAAGAGCACAGGAATGGATAGTCCCTCTTTTGTCAGGTAATGCGTTTCGATATGACCAAGAGTTCCCTTCAGGAGCAATTGATGAAATTCCCGATCTCGAAATGGGTTCTCCTTTTGAGGGAAAAGGATGTCTGACTCTTGGCCGATTATTTCTGACTCTTGATATCCCAACAGCGTCAAGGCGGCCTGATTTGCCGAGTGAATTTTCTCGCCGGGGTCAATGACAATAAGAGAATCAATCATCGATTTCAAAATATTGTCCACATAGAGCTTTGAAACAGTGGTGTCATGTAGACGCTGAGTCATCTGGTTGAAACAGGTTGCGAGTTGTCCGAGTTCATCATGGCTGGTGACAGGAACCGAGATGGTGAGGTTGCCTTTGGCCACCTCCTGGGTGGCGGATGTCAAGGGTTTAATAATTTTGAGAGATTGGCGAAGAAGAACAATCAAAATACCTCCACCAAATAATGTTGTGAGGCCATTGATCAGCAGGGTGTGTTGGAGAAGAGTCGTGAGCCGTTTTTCGAGTGGATAGCGATCGAGGAGAATACGTATCCATCCAATAAACGATTTGGAGTCTTGTGGGCCAAGAATATCGGGATGAGTATCAGGGGTTGTTTGAATTACGACGTTGATGAATTGGGATACTGATGCACCTTCGCGGAGTGTGGAGTCTTGTTGAAATATTGGGGTAATACTGGGTAAGGCAATCTCTGATTGAGTCAATTCCACAATGGAGGATTCAATCCAGAGAGATTGGGTAGCGTCGTACCCGAGAATAGCTAACACACCTTCTGCCTCTCCGAGGGATTGTAGGAGAGAGGTGAATCCTTCGACGTCTTGGGTATGATAATAATTCTTAGATTCAGAGGCAATCGCTTTGGCTAATTCCCTGCCTCGGATGTGGAATTCCTGCAACATGGCTTCTCGTGTGGCCTGATACGTAAAATAGGTCAAAACGCCTATGGCACCAGTTAAGATGATCAGCGCAATAGCCAATAGTTTTTGCCATAAGTGAAAGCGCATGGGGTTTAGTCATCCTCCTTTTGGAGAATGAAAACCACTTGAACGCTTTCAGTAACCTTGGACAGATTCACGTACCCGATGGCACCTTCGATGGCCGTGACAAAACGGATGACGGCTTCCTCTGATCGTTGGATGAGACTTTGTACGGCAATCGGAGTTCCCGGTCTGAAAAATTGTTGGTTGGATTTGGCGTTGAGCACTTTTTCATAAAATAGCTCTCGAACGGGCGAGGCGATCTCCCGATTGACCAACTTGATTCGACCCCCATTAGGCCAATGAAGTTCTTCCCCTCGGTACATAGCGGCGATGTCGGGTTTTGTCAGGGACGTGACTGGATTGGTGTTATTGACAATGATGGCTAAAGGTTCAGCCCAGGCGAGGGGTGAGCCGACCCACAGGCTGGTCGTTATGATCAGACTGAGTAGTCTGAGAAGGTAGGTGAAAGACATGTGTAACTGAATAGATGCTTAAAAGAGCCAGGCTATTGAAGCAATGAAGCCGTTCCAGCTTTTCCGCGCAATGCCCCCGTTATTAATTTGGTATTCAGTTTTGATCACGTAATTTTCAATGGGCCGGTAATTCAGTCCAACGGTAAATCTGTCCTGTGTTAGATTGCCGGTTCCCGCTTTTGTGGAAATGCGGGCATGGTCATATTGGCCGATTAAAGTAAAAGTCGGGTTGGTATAGGGTCCTGCTAAAAACGTCTGGTTCAAAAAGCTGGGCCAAAAGTGGTAATTGACTTGAATGTAATACCCATAGAGCCGGGAAGGGGTGCGGGATCCGTGGATGTCAAAATGCGCTAATTCTCCCTTGAGTTCAAAATCTTCCCAGAATACGACTCCTCGTGGTTTAAATTCCAAATCCACATCGAACCCGGTGATGGTCTTTCCGTTATTGGGGCTGGAGGCTCCACGGTATCCACTGAAACCAATTTCGTATTGATCAGCTAGCTTGACGGTGGCTCGCCCGACGACTGCTTTTTGGCCATTGTTATCTCTTCTTAACGGTGACTTGGCATCTTCAAACCCCCCGTTGGTGGGAGAAATATTATCAGTGAGTCCATTGATCACGGCCACTTCATAGGTGCTAATCACGTTTGGAGTCCAAGGGATAAGACCGAAGATGCTGGCACCCAAATCGCCCCAGGTTGTGGGGACGATTTGCTGAGCGACCAAGGGTCGATCGGTAAGGTCTCGTCTGGGATCAAAGTGGTCTAAATTCCATTTTCCAAATGGGACTAAGACGACTCCTCCTCGTAAATTAATCCATTTGGCGATGAGCAGATCAACGTACGCTTGTTCTGCCTTTGCTTCCCCCTCAGGAATGCCGAGATCAATTTCATTATAAAAACGAATGCGATCATGTATTTGCCCAGCAATGAGCACTTCCAGTTTGCCTTCAAAGGACGTTTTCGACCCACCAAAAGCTTCAAACTCGACAACTCCGTATCCTCCGAGGATGACACTTTGGGAAATATCGTCCAAAATTGAGTTTTGTTGAGTTTCCAGAATCTCTACCCGCATCTTCAGTTCTTGAATCTCCTGCGCATGAAGGTCTTCGTTTTTTTCGATCTTAGGCTCTGCTTTGTTGGAGATCTGTGCTTGGGCTCCGAATCCCCATGAGGGGATGATGATCATTCCCATGAAGATGGTCAAGAACATCAGAAGGCATGGGTGTCGGTTGCCCCAGGATGTTTGTGATGAATTTGGCACAGAATATTGATGGTCGAGTAAAGAATGCGAACATTTCATAGGGAGACCTCTAAAGAATAGGAGTGATGATCCAATGTGGAAAATCATGTGTTGAGCGAGAGGAGGGGGTAAACATTCTCTGGTTTCGTTGAGGGGAAAATTTCCAGTGAATAGTCAGCGGTCGTGCGAGATATGCCGAACTATCAAAGGTTGGTTGTTGAAGCTCTTGAATAATGAGGTGAAACTCATCCTGATAGATAAAACAGAACCCCTTGGTGTAGCGATGGCCGGTCTGTTCCTTTCTCACTCTGAAGTCAATTACTTCTTCCGGAAGAGCCTGCCCGAAGGCTTTAGTCAGTTCTGGTGTCAAAAGAGTTAATTGAGACTCAGAAAAGACGGGATGTCGTTTACCCATGTGAGAGGAAAACAACTCGCTTTGCTTGTACTGAATATGTTCTAAAAGTTCTCGGAGTTGACCTGGTTCAAGATCCGTCGGGTGGGACAGGTTAGTAAGTGTCGGGTATCCGCTTGGCCACTCACGGAGATCAACCCATTCGGTTTCAGTTTGGTAGATGGTCATATGGGGTGGGGAGGTGCAAGACACGACGAGTGCACAAAGTACAATTATCCAGAAAACGTTTTTCAACTGGGTGACCATCCAGAGATACCTCATTACGACCAAACACGTCTATGCTAATGAGGTGAAAGTAGTATTGCAATCTTTGAGGCTGTTGCCTGTGGCCTCGATACCGATAGTCCTTCATATGTGTTGTCCTAGAAAAAGAAATGCTCCAGCAGAGCTATTGAGCAGGATTTTCATTGCAGTGTGGGCATCTTTGTCAGAATGACCAGCATGGATACCTCAGTTCTTTCGGTCAAACCGGCGATTGATAGGACGATTGAGTCGTTGAACTGGTTGTTGACTTCGTGACTCGCCGACTTGTCGATTTGGCTTTTGAAGAGTCGGATGACCTAGTTGCTGATCTGTTCCAGAACCCACAACTCGGTCAACTGGCTGATTCTCGCCCTGAATTACTCTTTTGTCTTGATGATCCTCTACGAGCCCATGGTCCTGTAACCAAAATTGAATTGTACTGCCAAATAGGCTTTGTTCTGCTTTTTGCTCATGATACATGGTTGGAGACTGACGCTCTGAAACAGATGTATCTTCATTATGAGTAGGTGCTGATGAACATGCGGCAAGTGTCATGAAGCTCACTACAATGAAAACTTGTAATCGGTTCATCACGACTCTCCCTATTTCCTGAAATTGAGAATAATAATCACAAAAGCCTCTGTATAGAAGTACGTGTTAGACAGAATCAAGATGTATTAATTCACTGCATACTGCCGTGCGTTCATGCAGAGCGCATAGGCTCGGTTGTAGACACCGTAATCCGTCATATACCCATGACCACCGGCGATGCCTGCTCCGCTGACTCCACCTACAGCCGCGCCAATGGCAGCTCCTGTACCGGGATTCCCTGCGACCGCTCCAATGATGGCTCCAGCTGCCGCTCCTCCTAATGCTCCGACCGCGGCCCCCCCTCCGACATCCGCCAAATTATCGGACGCATCTGCGTATCCGGACTCTTCATCGGCCCAGGCGCGACAATCTGATTTGTCCTTGGCGACTTGTGTTGCCGTTTGATTCTCATTCGGATACACCGCAACATTAGGTCTCGGGTGCATGATACATCCTGTGAGTCCAAAGGTGAGAAAGATGATGACAATTTTCATTGAATTAGATCGAGTCATTTCAGCAATCCTTTCTTGAGTAGGGGTTTCTATCGAACAATCACGTCGGCTTCCCATTCCACATGGGCTGGGCACCATTGCCAAATTCCCAGCGTCACAATTTTTGATAATCCAGCAGGAATGCAAGCCGTGCGGGATATCGAGACTTGACGATTTATCACCTGAGTTGATTCACCGCATTGATTCAGAACGGATGCTCCCTGGAATTCATGTAGGTCTACATGGGGAACAAAGAATGCCACGACCGGTATGGGGAGAACAGCGATTGATGAATCATCCACCCATTTTTCTCCGGAGCAGTGAACTCGCGACTCCATGGGGGGCGTGGTTTTGTCTTTTAAAAGAGTAGTGGTACAACCTGCTAAGAGATTGAAGAGACATAAAGTTAATACAGAAGTAATTGCCAGTCTGGAATTGAGAGCCATCGGTTCCCCCTTTTGATAGTGGTTTGATTGAAATGAACGGTTCCCAGTGAATTGGGATGAAAAAATGCTTTTGTATTCACTAGGTATCCCCTCCATCTGCGGTCCTTTCAGGAAATCATTCATACTTTTGTTCCATCACCTTAATGAGGAAAAATGAGAAATCCATGAAAGAGAGATGAGAATTACCTAAAAAACTTCGACTCTTTTTCTTGAGGGAGAGGGTTTTCGCCATGAGACCATCCTGTAGAAGCAATCACCAAATAAGTGATTGCCTCTGAGGGTTCACAATCCCAATTCGAGTATTATCAATCAGCTCATCGATCTTGGCGTCTGTCCTGCCGTCGATCTTCTCTACGATCCATTTGCCGATCTTCCCGCCGGTCTTCCCGACGATCGAGTTGCCGATCGTTCTGTCGATCTTCTCTGCGGTCCATTCTCCGGTCTTCGTGTCGATTTTCCTGCCGAACCATCTGTCGGTTACCCCGTTGATCTCCTTGTCGCATCCCTCTGACTTCATTCCAGTGAGATGACTCAGAAGAACCAGAATGGATGGAGCCTCGTCCTGAATTTATTGAACCTTTTCCAGAATTCAGAGAACCCGGGCCTGAGTTACCGTCGTGGGCGAAACTTGCTGTTCCGATGAGCAAGAGGGACGTGAGGGTCAGATTGATCATTGTGAGTTTCATAAAGCCTCCTTTTTCAGAAAATGAGATTGTGATGGATTTATAAATATCGGTCTTGGTTCCCATTTTTGCTTGGCTATGGACCGCTAGTTCGATAAAAATGCATGCTAGCCAAATCCTCGATGCTGTCGTATTGTTGGTTGGACGAATGAAATGGGCCAACGTAAACTTTCAGCGCATGAAAAGCGCAGAATGTTGAGTCATCAAGAACATGCTCACTGGGGCTTGCAAGGAAGCGTTCTTCTAACTTATTGTTTTTTCTTAGGAACTTTTAATTGTTCTTAATTTCCATTACCTAGTTGTCTCGTTTACTTTTGGGGTTCATGGCACGTCTAAATCAACAATGGGGCATTGCCGGATTTTCACGTTTACTTGAGATCCCTGGAGAGTTCTCGAATGGTTGAAACTCCGGAGCACGACGATGAGTCGACTCTTATTATCCGATGTCAACAACAGGATCATGAGGCCTTTGGAGAACTGATTGATCGATATGCCGGAACCATGTTGAATGTGATTGCTCGGATGATCGGCAATCAAACGGATGCACAAGATGTTGCACAAGAGGCCTTCGTTGCGGCGTTTAAGGCGATCACCAATTTTCGGGTGGATAGCCGATTCTCAACATGGCTCCACCGAATTGCGGTGAACAAGGCGAAGGATTATTTGAGATCACAGGGACGGCGGCAAGAACGAGAAATCTTCAAGCCAAAAGAAGACGATGGGAAAGATCCCATCATGGAAATTGCTGATGAGCGAACCCCAGAACATGGGGCGTCTAACAAGCAAACCGCCTTTTACCTGGAACAAGCGATTCAAAAGTTGTCCCCGTTGTATCGAGAGGCATTTGTTCTGAAGCATGTGGAAGGTATGGACTATGAGGAGATGACTGAAATTCTTGGTGCCGGAAAAGATGTTCTAAAAATGCGAGTCTACAAGGCCAGAATCAAACTTTCACAAGAGCTTGATTGGCTCAAGGAGGACGTATGACGACCTCACCATTCCCCCACTCAGATGATGAGATGGATGATGTCGATGACCGAGATTGGCTGGTCCAACGATTTGTTGACCATGATTTGTCTCCACAAGAACGGATAGATTTTCTCAAGGAGATGGACCGAGATCCGACTTTGCGCCAGCAAGTTCTGGCGACCGAGCAGATGCTTCTCCATTCGGACCAATTGCCTCGAATGGCGGTTCCGCCTGGATTTAAAGCTGAAATTTTAAAACAACTGGATCCTCCTCCCGCGAATAAAAAATGGTGGGAACCGGTCTGGACAGTCCTATTTGCTCCACGGGTTTTGCAGTGGAATCCGGCGATGGCCATGGCTGCCACTTGCCTTCTTTTGAGTATGGTGTGGCTTGTCAAAGAACCAACTATTCCCAGTGGGCCAAACGTGGTGCCCAGCATTTCGGTGATGAAGGCCGGTTTGCCAGAAGAGGTGGAAAAGCCAGTGATGGTTAGGTTGGTCATGCTGGAGCCGCAGGCTCAATCGGTGTCGGTGGCTGGAGATTTTAATGGGTGGCAGCCTCAGGAAACGCCCTTAGAACGTACGGAAGATGGGGCATGGACGGTGACGATCCAAGTTAAACCGGGGCGCTATCATTATATGTTTGTGGTCGATGGGCAAGAATGGATTACGGATCCATTTGCTGGTGAGTATAGTTCGGATGGATTTGGAGCCAACAATGCTGTCTTGGATGTCTCTCATGCGCTCTAAGAGTTTGCAGGCTTGCTGGATGGTCATCAGTTGGCTAATCTCTACGAGACATGATGTTTTCGAAGAGATTTCTGACTTCATTTTCTTTTCTGGTGATAGTTGGAGTGGCCATATGCCTCTTGAGTGCCTGTGCGTCCTCTCCACCAGCGCCGGCGGTTCCTCGTCAAATAGAGGGAGGAGTAGAATTTTCTATACTGCTTCCCAAGGTTCAATCCGTGGCAGTCGTGGGAGATTTTAATGATTGGTCACATACAGCACATATGTTGGTGCGGGAGGATGGGGGTCGGTGGTCAGGGGTCGTGCTGTTATCTGCGGGAGAGCATGTGTTTATGTTTGTTGTGAATGGCAAGCAATGGGTTGTTCCTCCTGTGGCTGATGATTACGTTGACGATGGCTTTGGACATAAAAATGGTGTGCTGGTGGTGCGGTAGGGTTGGGACATTTTGGCATAACGCATCCCTAATGAAGGAATTATGCGTATCATGAAAAGGTGGCAGATTTTGTTGGTTGGCCTGGTGATGGCCATGGTTCCACAAGTGATCCATGCCGCATCCTTACCGACCAATGATGTTCAGGACATCAACCAGTTGGGGCAAGCCAGAGGTCATGCGCCTGAATCGATTAATAGGCTTTTGGAACATGCTCAACAGGCCGTAGACCAAGGTCTTCCGGAAAGGCCTATCATGAATAAAATTAAAGAAGGTCTGGCAAAAGGTGCCTCACCTGAACGGATTCAACCGGTTGTCCGGGATATGGTGGAAAATCTTCGTGACGCTCGCGAGGTGTTACGGGATACAACTTCAAGTGGCTCGGGTAAAGGACGGGGTGGTAATTCTCGAGCGACCGAAGTCATGGCTGAAGCACTGGGTCGAGGCGTGACTGTCGATGAAGTTCGATCTCTAGGACGTTCTAAAGGAAAAAGTCGAGTCAATCAAGAAGAATTAGCCTTTGGAGCTAAGGGATTGGCATTGACCAAAGAAGGGGGCATATCAGGCAAAGAAGCCATTCCAGTGGTAGGTGAGGCTCTACGACAAGGGTTTCGATCGAATGAATTGCTCGATCTCGGAAGAGAAATCAAAAAGCGTGGCAAGGAATTTCGAGCTGACCGTAATCGGATTCGGGATATTAAAAAAGCGATCGAACGAGGGGAACGCCCTGACAAGATTTTTGACCGTGACCGCGGATCCGGTTCAAGAGGGGGCGGTGGTGACCGAGAGTCACGGAAAGAAGATCGCGAATCTTCGAAAAAAGACGATCGTGACCGAAGGGAAAGAGATGATCGCTCCGGAAAAATTAGAGATCGAGATCGTAATGAGCCCAGGGAACGAACTGAGCGTGGCCGTGAATCTGGAGGGAATTCTGATTTTCAACGGGATCGCGGAGACAGGGGAGGGGATTCCAGTGGTCGAGGACGAGGTGGACGCGATGATTGACGTTTAAAACCTGAAGCGCAGTCCCCCCGAAAGTCCAAAGTCTGCAGCACTTTCTGAGAGTCCGACGAACCCACCAACATTGACGCGAATGGTCTTGGTGATTCGATAATTCAGATCACCGTAAACATCCCTGGGATTTGGTATTCCCTTTACCACCGCCCGAAATTCCTCATAAAACACGCTGGTCCGTAAATTGTCGGTGAGGTAATACCCAAGTCCCACATCGTAATTCCATTGGTTCCGAAAGTTCCTGCCTTTAGGATCGCCTAGAAAGGTGTAGCCACCATCCAAGTATAGAATCAGATCTCTCGTGAGAGACTTGGCCAATTCTACTCCCAAGCCCTCATCGAATTCACCTGACCCCAACCCCTTCTTCTCGTTCGCTGTAGGGAATTTGATTCGGCCAGTTACATTAATGGAGGGAAGCCATTCCTGCTCATCAAGGAGATAATAGCGGGCTGATAAGGTAACATCTCCCAACCCACTCTCTGTCTTTTTCGTTCTTTTTGTTGTGAACTCGTCGTCGTCGTCATCAATATCATCATCGTCCTCATCATCATCGGCTTGTCCACTACTGCCAGATCCGCTATTGCTGCTCCCCGAACCGCTGTTGCTCCCACCACCTCCACTCCGATCTCCACCCACAAAGGTTATCAAGTCGTTGCTGGAAATGGTGACGAAAGGTACGGTGACAGAAAGCTCGCCAAAACTAAATAAGCGTTTCACCGAGAAGGGCAAATAGAGCACAGAGGTTGTGGTATCGCCTCCGTAATCACCGCGGCTATAGGACGGGTTGGCTGAGATTTGCCAATTTGGTTGGGATTCTTCGGCGAAGGCCGGAAGTGTTAATAAAGCCAGCATTGCTAGGCTCATAAGACCAGCGAGTCCTGCCTGACGCATTGGGGAAATTGTAACTTTGATTCTAAGGCGCATCTCACATATCTCCTTTGGTAGCTTGCGGTTTGTACCACATGGCCCTATCAGGCCGCAAAATGGAAATGAGATTTATTGGTTATGGAATAAATCGTATTAAGAGTAGGTATGGGATACCCCTATTATTTGAATGATGCCAAGGAGCCTCCAGTTGGCCACAATTCGTTAGACGTTCTAGGTGGAGATATAGACGAGGTATTCTTGACAGAGGCCTTTTCTTTGATTTTCAGTTGCTTGAGAGGGCACAGTGGATGGCTTCGGCTCACTCTTGAACGTGATATGGTTTATGAAAAAAATCGAATGGCTCTAGACATGTTGTCATTTCCCTTGTTTAGAATGAAGCATCATCAGGGTAATTTTCCTCTGATGAAAGTATGCGAAAGCTGGCAATGGTAAAAGTAGTCTTCTAAGGTGTCAATTTGCTACTCCTCGTAGCCTAGCCTTGCTGCGGGGATTTTCTATAGACGTTTTCTTACCCATATTTGCCTTCAATATAGTCGGCCGTTTCTTGTTTCTTCGGGGTCACGAACATCTCCTGTGTTGGCGTGTGCTCCATCACCTTTCCCATGAGCATGAAGATACATTCTTCACTTGCCCGACGAGCTTGGGCCATATTGTGCGTGACAATCAAGATTGTAAACGTATTGTGCAGCTCCCAAATCAGTTCCTCAACCGCCTCGGTGCCTTTGGGGTCAAGGGCTGAACAGGGTTCGTCCATGAGTAAGACGCTAGGCTTGATGGGAAGGAGCCTGGCGATACAGAGTTTTTGTTGTTCCTCAAGGGAGAGGCCGGTGGCCTTATGGTGAAGACGGTCTTTCACTTGATCCCAGAGCAGTACCTGCTGCAATGCCTGTTCAACGATGTCATCTTGCTGACGTTTCGATGCACGAGTACTCATGTGGATCTTATATCCAAAGAGGATGTTTTCCCGAATCGAAATGGGTAGAGGATTCGGACGTTGAAACACCATACCGATGTGTTTGCGGACTTGTACCAACTCCACATCGGGGTCAAGGATATTCTTGTCCAGGACGTGAATCGATCCCTGAATGCGAATGTTGTCGATCCGTTCATTAATTCGGTTCACACTTCTCAGGAACGTGGATTTCCCGCATCCTGATGGACCGATCATTGATGTGACTTTCCCTCGTCGGATTTTCAAGTTCACATCGAACAGCGCTTGAAAACTTCCGTACCAAAAATTGACGTTGGTTGCCGCAATAGCGAAATCAGAACTCACGTCACCCAAACCTTCCGCTCAGATAGTCCTGTGTTCGTTGATCCTGTACCTGTCCGGTAAACAGACATTCAGTGACCCCGATTTCAACACATTCTCCGTTGAGGAAAAACGCTGTTCGGTCGGCTAATCGCCGGGCTTGTTGGACCAAATTGGTGACAAGGATGATCGTCATCTCCTTCCGGAGTTCTTTCAAGATATCCTCGATACGCATGGTGGTCACAGGGTCAACAGCAATGGAAAACTCATCCAACATGAGCAAATCCGGCTCCTGTGATAAGGCACGAGCAATGGTCAGCCGCTGTTGCTGCCCACCGGAGAGTAAGCTGCCTAACGAATTGAGTCGATCCTTGACTTCATCCCAAAGTGCGGCTCTTCTCAGGCAACGCTCCACGATTATGTTCAGCTCGGCTCGATTATTCATTCCTCCAAGCCTAGGAGCCAATGCGACGTTTTCGAACACCGTCAACGGCAACCCCACCGGTAGGGGAAAGACCACTCCGATACTGCGGCGAAGCCCGTACACATTTTTCACATGCCGAATATCTAGACCATTCACGCGAATGTCTCCTGTGACCTTCATGCCGGGAGTAAACTCATCCATCCGATTCAGAGCTTTGAGTAATGATGTTTTTCCCGAATTCGCCGGGCCGATAATGCCAAAAATTTCGTTCTTCCGAATATTCAGGTTGACTCCACTGAGAATCGTTGTGTCACCATAACGAATGGTCAGATCGTTCACCTCAATCTTCATCGGAGAGGAATGGAACCGTTGATGCCATGTGGATTCAGGATCAGAAAGTGTGCGTACGTTTGAGTCTGCCACTACCATTTTTTCTGACCTCGCAAATACATACGAAAACCGATGGATGCACTGTTCATCAAGAGAACGATTGAAATCAGGACCAGAGCCACGCCGTAGGGAAGCGCCTCAGAGACTCCCGGCACCTGAGTCGAGAGCACAAAGAGGTGTAAGGACAAAGCCATGGTTTGGTCGAAGACACTTTGAGGGAGAAAGGGGGTAAAAAACACCGCTCCCGTAAACATGATCGGTGCGGTTTCCCCAGCCGTACGGGAAACTTCCAAAATCACACCTGTCAGAATTCCGGAAATGGCATTGGGAAGCACGATACGTCTTATGGTCTGCCAACGAGTAGCTCCCATGTTCCAACAGGCTTCCCGAAATGCCATCGGGACCGATTGAAGGGATTCTCGTGTTGCCACAATCACCACCGGTAGGGTCATCACGGCAAGGGTACAACTGGCAGCTAAGATACTCGTTCCAAAGCGAAAGAAGATGACAAAGGCTCCCACACCAAAGAGGGCATGGACGATAGAGGGGACGCCTGCCAGGTTGATGATGGCCAAATTAATCAAACGGGTCAGCCAGGTATCAGATGCATACTCACTG
Organism: Nitrospirales bacterium; assembly: GCA_029261235.1. Taxonomy (GTDB): domain Bacteria; phylum Nitrospirota; class Nitrospiria; order Nitrospirales; family UBA8639; genus Nitrospira_E. The sequence continues at coordinate 10,838 of JAJDBS010000231.1, read as the reverse complement.
AGATAAATGGCCGCCGCGACGCCTATCGGGACTGAGACCAGGAGGGCGACGGTCACTAACCCGATTGTGCCGAATAGCGCCGGAAAAATTCCTCCGGCCGTCATGCCGTCAAGCGGATTGGATAAGAGAAAGTCGAGTGTGACGATTGCCCCGCCTTTGTAGATTAAGGTCACCATGATGATGAGGACGGGAAGGACAAGTAATACTGTCATCATCATGAATAACAGCCGGAACAATTCCTGAGTCCGTGAATTTCGTTGGTTAATCCCAGTGGTTGCAAAGTGGTGCATTAGCTTTCCTTGACTCCTCGTACGATCAGGTCGGCCGAAAGATTGATCACGAAGGTGATCACGAACAAGAAGATTCCGATGGCAAATAATGCACCATAATGCTCTGAGCCGCGAGCGGTCTCACCCAACTCTGCGGCAATCGTTGCCGTGAGGGCACGGACCGAATCAAAGACACTCCCAGGTATATTCACGGAATGTCCGGTTGCCATGAGTACGGCCATCGTTTCACCAAACCCACGCCCGACTCCCAACAGGACCGCTCCAAGCAGTCCGTTTTTTGCGGCCGGCAAGACCACCCTGAAGGTGATCTGCCACCGTGTGGCTCCCATGGCTTCGGCGGCCTCTCGATACCGGTCAGGAACTGCCTTGAGCGCGTCTTCGGCAATGGAGGTCATAATTGGAGCCGCCATCAGCCCTAAGATCAAGCCAGCATTTAGGACATTCAACCCGACGGGCACGTCGAACAAATCAATGATGAGCGGATTCAAGATGGACAGCCCGATAAATCCCCAGACCACCGAGGGTATGGCAGCCAGCAACTCGATGAGCACCTTCAGCCATTCACGGGTGGTTCCGGAACTGAATTCCGCAATGAAAATAGCTGCGCCTAATGAAAATGGGATGGCCACAATCATGGCCAACCCGCTGACACTGGCTGTCCCGGCAATTAATGCAAGGATTCCATAGTCAGGCGCATCTTCATCCGATGGCTCCCAAAACATTGATCCAAACACCTCACTCATGCTGACATCACCGAACAGAAAGGCCATGCCTTCCTTGGTAATGAAAAAGAAGATGCCAATGATGAGCACGATAGCCGAAATCCCTGCGAGAAAGACCAGGTGTTGAACGAATTGATCAATATACCAATCCCGATTTCGTTGAAAGCTGTGACGGTGTACTTCTACGGCATCCACAATGTTTTACCCTTCGTAACAGACGATGTCTTCGCCACAGAGTGTGTCCATTAAGTCAGTCGTCAATAGCCCGAGCGTGCGATACAGATCTTCTATGTGATGTTGGTTCCCGGCACTGTCATCTTTCGAGGTCTTCTGGGGAACGCCGAGATTCCATTCCAGGGCAATCGAGTGAAACGGGACCTGTTTCATGTATGATTTCACGGGGCCTTGCAGGCTGATAATTAAATAGTATTCTCCTGATTGATAGGCGAGGGAATCGAGATTTTTGGGTTGTGCCTTCGCCATCTGTATACCCTTGCCTTCCAGAAATTTGACCATGTTGAGATCTAAATGGTCTGCAGCGTTTCGACCCGCGCTTGAATAGGTTCCGCATCCCGAAAATTTTTTTCGTGTAATGGCTTCTGCTATTTGGCTGAGGCAGCTGTTGTCCTCATCGACAAATAAAATGGTATAGCGCTTGGCCGGCTTACTTTTCCCTGTGTTGATAAAGATGGTTTCCTCACAGATATTTTTAGCTTGGGCGGCCACACGGACTAACATACTCAGGGCAAGTAGGAGATAAAACAGTGACTGTCTGTCAAGTATGTAGTCTTTGTTCAAGGCCTCGATGGCCTGATCGAACGTCCGCTCGGCCTGAGTAGAAAGCTGCATGGTGGTATGTGCCAATGCAAGATTGTTTTGTCTGAAGGCAGCAATAGCCTGATGTAACGCATGGCGTGAATTATTGGCCAATAAGGCCACAGCCTGCGCGATTGTTCCTTCCGGTGGTTGAGGTAATTGAACGGCTTCACGGCAGATCGTTGCGGAATAGTCGCCTATGCGTTCCAACAAAATAGCCAAGCGCATGGATGAGGCAATGAAGCGTAAGTGCCCGGCAGCCGGCAAATGTAAGGCAATAAAACCCAGACACATGTCATCTAACTGCATCACGAGGCGGTTGATCCGACGATCCCCGAGTACGGTGTCATAGGCCAATGCGTCGTTTCCGCTTAACATCGAATCGACCGCATGTTTGAGTGCCGTCTCGACTTTGTCGGCGATGCCAATCAGCGCATTCTTTATTTTTGCCAGGTCGTTTTCAAGGCGTTGTTCGTAGTAGCCCATCTGAAGATCTCCTCGTTATTCACTGCACGAAATTTTTTTGATCGGTGCATAACCTTTACGTGAAAGGATACATTGTCCTTCATCACTCAGAATCCAGTCCAAATATCGTTTGATCTGACCGGTTGGCTGGCCATTCGTATACATGAACAAGGGGCGAGCAATAGGATAGGTTTTGTCACTAGCCGTTTTCACTGATGGATTCACGCAAGAGTCGTCGTTACCGTTCCTGATACAGACTAATTTCACATGCTCGGTTGCATACGCCAATCCGCTGTATCCGATCGCACAGGGAGTGTTTTCGACGAGGTCCACGACGTCTTTTGAGCCATGCATGTCCAATGTGCCCATGCGGTATTTGCCTTTTCCCAGTACCGCTTTTTTGAAATATGCATAGGTGCCTGAATTGTTTTGGCGACTCACGACAACGATCTCATCGCTCTGGCAGCCCGGGATTTTCAGTCCAAGGTCCCCCCAGCTTTTGAGGGTGTCGTTCCGGCCATAGATGCTGGCGAGTTGGGAAATACTCATGGATAATGTTGGATTGTCAGAATGGGTATAGACCGCAAGGGCATCGTATCCCACGATATGTTCAAGAGGGTCCTGCCCTTTTTTCTTGGCAAGACTCATCTCTTTCTTTTTCATCTTGCGACTCGAATTGGCGATATCGACTGTGCCGTTGATCATGGAGGCGATGCCAGTGCCTGACCCACCACCTGATACAGCGACGGCCACATCGGCATGTCTCTTTCCGTATTCTTCAGCCCAAGCTTGGGCAACATTCACCAGTGTGTCGGACCCCTTATTTTGGATTTCCGTTCGAGCGAATACTGGGGTGCTGCCTACCATGGTCAAGATGGTCAGAAGTACCATCACGGTTGACAGATTATTTTCAAATAGTTTCTTGCTCATTTGCTTGTTCCTCCTAGTTAATTCAATCCTCATCATCACCGTAGCTCCATGTCGGGCGGCTTTCGGTCAGATAGCCAATGTCATTGTCATAATGAGCCACCAAACTGCTCGTCACATACTTTGAAAAACTCTCTTGTTTCAGTTCAAAAAAGGTAATCAGGTCAACCATCCAGGTGGGGACCTGTCCGACGTAGCATTTCAACTCGAGTATCACGCTGCCCTGGCTCCAGGTGTATTTGGCATAGACTGTTTCGTTGTCGTAATTAATCAACGTGCCATCAGGCAGAAGATTGTAAGGATCTCCAGCGCTGTGAAAGAGGTCCTGGGGACGGTATTTCATGTCACGGTCCATCGTCACTCGTGCGTACTCGTCTACCGTTGAGAAAAAGGCACGTCGAATATATTGCGTGTAGATTTTGGGTTCGATCGCGTAGGCGACCGCCAGGCGCATGAACAGGTCTTTGTTCTGGCGATTGCTTCCGACCTCGGTCTCCGCAAGCCTGAATTGGGCATCGGTGAGAATCGATGGCCATTCTTCTCCCTGGATGGTGGCTCGGTATTTTTTGACGAACGTGCCTGTCTTGTGTTTGATCTCCATGAAATACGGTGGCTCATTGCCCTCTCCATAGGTCCGGACGCGCATATTAAAGCGGGAATCGCGACCCCAAAGCCGTTGCTTGAGAAATTCATAATTTCGGGTATCAAAGTACAAGCTGTTGACGCGGTAAAAATAGTCTTCGTCTTTGGCTTGGGTTGAAAAATAATCAAGCTGACAATAGGGAGCAAGAAACTGCGTGATCGGTTCCACGTAGGACATGGGTATCAGGTACTTGAGTTCGTACCGTTCTAAGACAGGGGGCAGTGTGATTTTTTCTGCCATGGTTATTTCTGTAGTGTGGGCTGGCCCACTTTAATCCAATTACGCAAAGGACCCTTACCCAGGATCCCGGCAGTACCGAGGACCTCAATATAGTCGCGAAGGAGTTGCATATGAGTCGCGGACATGCTTCGGTTCAAAGCGAGACGTTGCCGCTTCAGTCCAATCACTAATTGAGGTTGTTGGGCTCTGGTCGGTTCAGCGCTCAGCGTATGAATGTTTTGATCAGCTGTATCATCTGTCTTCCAGGCAGAGAAATTCCATTTTAGGTTGCTGAGTAATTCAGTCATACGACCTGCTACGGAATCACGGGTGAACATGAATCCAGTCCTGGCTCTGGCTCGGTCGTGTCGTCGGTCAATCAATCTGGAGCCTCCTCCACCTGTTGGCAGATTGAAGCCCAATAACACGCCGATCGAGTTGTCACGCTGTTCGTTGCTATATTCGATGCCGATGAGATCAAGTGCCAAACTGGTCTTCGTCTTCACGATAGCCAGACTGGCCGTAGCCAAATCAAGGTTGATCCGTGCCTGTCGGATTTGCGGGTAGGTACTCGTGTCAGCTAATACTGCCTGGTGCTGACTCAATACTTCTTCAATGGCTCGTGGCCTGAGCGGCCAATCATCGTTCAACAATGTATTTGGCGAATACGGCAATTCGCTGTCTGCCAGGATGCGTTCCTGCATGGCCTGCAAGCGCTTATTCGCGAGATGTAATGTGGCGTTGGAATGAGAGAGCTCTAAATTAAGTTGCTGTAAATTTTCAGGTTTAAATTCTGCTGTATTGGCCAGGGCGCGATTCAGGTTGACCTCAATTTTTAAAAGATTGATATGTTGCTGCTCAAATAGAGTCTTGGCGCGAAGTTCCGAGAAATCTATCAGCATGCGGTAACGAATTTTCAGTGCCTTCGTCCCCAGACGGGCAAGATCCAAAGCGCGCTGTGTCGTGCTCAGGTTGTCTATGGATTGCTCGGCAGAAGATTGCGTGCTGTACTTGGGGGTGACGCGCAATGTGTAGCTGTTTTTGATGCCGTTCCGAAATGTATTCTTGAGATCATCTTCGGCCTGAAATCGTAGCTGAGCTTCTTCGATCCAACGACTGACTCCGGGATGGACGGTCTTCTCCGACTCTTGAGCGACCCCATGCGGGGTATCGTCTAAGGCTGTCAGCAGATACGCATCAAGGCTGTCTGCTAGACTCAGGTTGGGCAGAGCGAACATCAGGATTAGAACGACGGCACCCAAGATTCGCAGCATTACAAACTCCCCACGGGACTGAGATTTTCAAAATTCATGGTGATATAGCGTGAGGCAGTTTTTCCTCCACCATCGGCTACGAGCATAAATTCATGTTTGTGCTGAGTGGGGGATATCCCTTCAGCTTTCATGTTAGGAATGACCGCCAGTTCATGTAACGCGCTGTTTGTGTGGTCGTAGGCCCACACATAACTGACTGAGGTCTGCGTATCGTTGCGGGCTCCAATCAGCAACAGGGTATTATCAATCCAAAGCATGTCCGATAGCCGTGCAGGGTCTCCGGTTTTTGAGTCCACCAAGGTGACGGTTCCCCAGATTTTCGCTTGTGGCATGTGCCCTGAAAAGAGGTTGTTGAGATCCCTAATTTTGAGAATGACGGTCTGTCCTTGACCATTCCAAGGTGCTTTGAATCCTAAAAAGAGATCACCATTCCTGACCATATGTCCTTCGATATCAATACGTTTGGATTGCAGGGCGTCCTGAAGGAATTGCGCGGTGGGTGGATGGTGAGTGTTTGTCGCAGCTTGTTCCAAGACATGAAAGAGATCAATGGAGTCGCGATAGGTGATGTTGGGACCAACTCGCTCAAGCCTGCTGAACTGGCGACGTTTGCTTTTCAACGTTCCCTTTTTATTCATGGAGAGCGAGGCCAGTAGATAGAGGTATGGGCCATCGGTGCTTATACTTTCTAGATCGTCGATTTTTGGTCCACCCTGCATCTTGACTTGATTCGTGATTCTTCCCTGTTGGTCCATACGATACAGAGCAGGCTGTCCATCCAAGGATTCGTCGCTGATTAACAGAAAGCTCAAGCTTTCTGGGTCCCATAACACCCCCGAGGCTTCAATGCGTTTCGGATCGATATGGGGCACGTGTGAGAAAATGAACGATGGCTCCATCCGAGGAGGGAGTGGGGGCGAACCCTCGACCGGAGTTCCAGCAAAAACATTCATCACATTGCCAAGAACGTTGACCGAAGACACGATTTGGGTAAGCGTCGAGTCAGGTTTGTCCAGGAGGACGATCACTTTTTCGCCTAACAATAATGGATGTGACCCGGAAAACCTGACGACAACTTCGCGTCCCCAGGCTTGAACCAGAGGGTTTTTCTTGAGCCGGGCTGGATATTCGACAATGCGGGTACCCAGGCTTTCCACCGTGCTTTCAATGAAGGGGGTGTCTTCTCCTGATGTGGTCGACTGTACCCAGACTTGTTGCCCGAGCTTGACTCTATTAATGACCGTTTCGTGGATATAGCCGTTCACATACTCTGGGGATGAGCCGTGGACTGTCAGAATGGGCTGGAAGGGAGCAACAATTTCACCTGTCCTGAACAATAGACTGCCGACCCGGCCATCAAAATCGGCCCGGATCGTGAGTTTGGTGGCTTGATGTTGTAAGGCCGATTTTCGTTCTTCAAGTTCGGCAACCTGGGCATCAACGGGACGTAGCTTGGCATTGAGTTGAGCTTCTAAATTACTAATCTTTGATTCTAATGATGCTCTCAGATGTTGGCGTTCTCGGGTGAGGCCTTCAATCTCCGCCAGTATCGGGCTGTTGCTCGAATCGAGGTCGGGTGCATGTCCGTCCAATTGGATCAGAAAGCTTTGGTTGAGGTCATAGCGGGATTGGAGACTCTGGATTTTTGAATCCAGATTGGCCTGTTGAGCCTCTTGCTGGCTCCGGAGACTCGCTAGTTGTGCTCGTGCCGTGGCAACCGATTCACGATCGCGAGTCATTAATTCAGTGAGCTGTTCATCAAGGATCACCAGTCCTGAACTCAGCGAGTCCCGTTGTACTTCCATGAGTAATTGCCCTTGGCGTACTTGTTCACCTTCAACGACTCGTATCTGCACAATGTCGACTGGTGACTCGAAAAGAATGGTTTGTTCTCGATCATCAGTAATCCCAAAGAAATGTGCAGATTCACCACGAAAGGCGAGGGCCAACAATCCAATCACGACGATCGATATTCCCCAAATAGAAACTAAGAGTTTTTTGTGCATAAAAATATGTATCCTTCCTGGCATCTCACGACGATGAAAACAGGCTGCTAGACGCTCATAAATCTACTGTGGCTTCTTGCAACATCAGATTAGTCGCCTGAATACTTTGTAATGATTGCAGGTCTTTCAGAAAATCGGCATGGGGCATGCCTTTTCGCATTTTGATGTGATAGGCATAGTCCAGTCGTTGCCCTTGAGAGATTTCACGCAAGGTCACCAATGAAAACGACCGACAATGACGCTGAAGAATGGATTCGAGTTGCGGGCTCTCCGTCGTATCGCACGCCATGTTAAAACGCAGCATGCCATCAAAGTGACTGGTGGGCCCCAATGGCGAGTAATAGAGAATAAGTGCGGTGGCTGTAAACGCAATCGTTCCAATAATGGCAACACCAAAGGAATAGGCGCCACACGCGACACCTGATGACACCCCTGCGAATAAAAATAAGAGATCCCTTGGATCTTTGAGATTTGTACGAAAACGGATGATGGCCATGGCCGCCATGATGCCAATACCTCGGGACAGGCTGTCTCCCACTGATTGGATGACCGTCGCGGCCACAATCGAAATGAGAATAATGGCCTGTACGTAATTGCGAGAGTATGACAAGCCTCGAAAGGTCTTTTGGTACACAAAGGCAATAAACGTGGAGAGCACGAAACACAGAAGGTAGATATACACGAGTGTGAGTAGGCCACCGCTTTCAGCGGCCGTTTGTACGTTAAACGCTTCTAAGGCCTTCTGCATTAGGTTCTCTCAGTGATAGTGTTGGTGTTAAGTGTCTCACTTCGTTTCCATCGCGACCCTTCACTTTTTTTACATAGCAGCGCGATGCGCTCCTCGAGAACACGATGAACAAAGAAATACAGTCGAACGTGAACAGACTCACATAGCCAATTTGCCATGATGATTTTCGAGTTGATTTCTGCATAGAATCTAGAATGTACAGAACAAAAATGAGAATGGAGCGAGGATGACATTAAAATTTCATGAGAATGTAATGGAAAATTCATGAGAACTATGAGATCTTTTCTTCTTGCCCCAAGACCCTTTCGATTGGGTTGGCTGAGGCAGCTACACGATTAGACGACGAATAATGGATTCGGTAAATGCTATATCTTCTGAAACCTGCATTGTTATCCGAGAGAGGAAAGGAAATGTTCCCACCTACAGCTTATTGACATTCGGCATACGAATGACTGCACCGACAACACGTTGGGACAACCGACGAGAAAAGCTGATTATTGCCCAGCGTAGGTACCTTCGAGGCTGTGAATTTTGGAAATAATTCATCATGAAGCTTACAAAGCCAATGTTATCTCAAGCTGGCCCTGTCATTATCAGGTGGTAATGGTAGGAAGAAAGAATGGTTGCGGATTGTGAAATCGTCTAGAGGAATAATATTGTCAAATTCATTTGACAGAATCAGGCCATGGGTGTCCCTTCTATTAATTCATCCTTGACCTTGTCTCCATTGATTTCTTCACTGCTCCCACGGCGACGTTTCGTGTGCGCTATGTCTTCTAGGTCTTGTCTTATGAACGGCTCTCGGTGCTTCATTTCGCCATCACGGACCGTCCCACGGATGAATGGACAGCGCACCAGATGGTAGAAGCCTTTCCCTATGACACGGCTCAGAAGTATGCGTGCGGGATCGAGATTGAATCTACGGAAGGGAATTTTGGCGTAGAGTTGAAGACATGGGTATCGAGCAGCTGTGCACGGCTCTGCGATCCCCGTGGCAGAATCTGAATGTGGCGCAACTCATCGTGTTCAGTGTTAGAGCTGGGCTAATCAAGACCTAATAGAGGGCCAACAGGCAAACTGCCTTTTAATTGTTAGCGTGCATTTTCGCAAGTATTTGCCTGCTAGCCTCCATTAGATTATGAAGGCGATGACTAACTTAAAAGACTACTGGTTTGAAGTGGTCGTGATGCCTCGAATTGAAAACCAAGGCATAGTTGCCTCATCTTAGGCTTCCACAAATATGAAAATATTGGGTTAGACCCGCCTTACGCAAACAGAGCGGCAAGGGGGAATGAAAATCCGGGGAGGAGCGGGGTGGTCAGCATGGCCTGGGGCTGTTCAAGCAACAGTTCGTGGGGCGTGGCGTAGTGGTTGTTTTGGAGGCGGTAGCATTTCATACTGTCGAGTTCCGGATCCACGATCCAATATTCTTTGACCCCATGTTGTTCATAGAGAGTTCGCTTGAGGCGCTCGTCACGCCGTCGTGTGGAATCCGAGAGAATCTCGACAATCAAATCAGGTGCCCCTTGAATATTTTCACGCGTGATCAGGTGGTCCCGGTTATGCCCGATCAACAAGAGATCGGGTTGCACCACGTTCGTGTCGGTGAAGCACACATCGGTGGGTGCGGCAAAGAGGCGCCCGGATTTGGTTCGTTGGCAATGATCGTGGAGGGCCGCCCCGAGATTCATGGAAATACGTTGGTGTTTGGTCAACGGCGCTGGGGTTACGTGATGCTCTCCATCGATGAGTTCATGCCGCTTGCCATCGTCGGGAAAGCACACATAATCCTCATAGGTCAATTTGATCTTGGTGGGTGTGGTCGTCATTGGCGATTAGGCCTTCTCCTCAAGCAAACCATGCTGACATCAGCTTAAAAGGTTTCTGCTGCATTCGCAATGCGGCGAATACTGGGTAATAAAGCGCTCCCTGCCGTCTGGCTCTGCCATCGCTTTTGTCTCAGCTTCCCTGAAGTCGAAGAACTGCTGGCTGGGTGCGGAGTCCGTTCAATTGTATCTGGGGTCGACGCAGGATTTGGGAATTATCGTACGCTAAGCTCCGGGAAATGGCCTGAGATCGCGGGATTGCCCAGGCTTTATCTTACGATGCTGCTGCCAGACATAGTCACCGGTCAGGTTGATGTGTTCCCAGCCGCCGTCAGAATTGAGCGTCTTGGCATGGGAGAGTGTTCCAGTTGATCTAAAGTCTAAATAGGACAACAATGGAGCCTGTAAAAACAAGTCGTTGCGGGCTCCTTTTTCGGAGAGGTTCAATTGGGACTGCGAGCAGCCATCTATTGTCGGGTAGTGTGTGATCTGGGTATCAGCAAGAACACGGTCATGGACAATGTGAAGAGGAAGCGTGACGTTGCTTGATCGAACACATCATGTTTCTCTATAGCGGACATTCGTGTGACCTGAATTACACATTCGAAACCGTCCGTTGTCGGCCCAGGGTGTGTGAAAACTCTGAATTTTCTGGATTCAGGTGGTGCCTCATCCCTTGCTTATACAGAGATCGTCGCATACAGGCGATCCTCGAAGGTTAAATTTTTAGATCAAAATTTTATAAGGAGTTTTCACACAGCCTCGGCCCAGGCTGTGTGAAAACTCGCGAAGCGAGTATACTGCACCTTTCGAACGGAGGTGTCTGTGATGAGCGGATTTATTCAAGGCGACGATCGCCACCAAGCGACGTTGTTTCCCGAACGATTGGATGATTTCATCGC
>JAJDBS010000024.1 GCA_029261235.1 Nitrospirales bacterium | reverse complement strand
CAGCTTTTCCGTTGCCAAAGAAATAGACGTATTTTTTCTGCCGCATGAATCGCTCTCCTTTACCCAGCCAGTATCTTTAGAAAGAAATGAGAAGAATAAATAGTCGACAATAGGGGATTGCGTCTAAGAGGAAGAGCTTTTGGACAACAGACTCTCCCATGAAGCTCCACGAGCCATGACCATAAGCCTGACTGGATGCTCCACTCCCTCCTGAATACCTGTGATTGATTGAGATGTGTAGGAACGAGGTGTGGTGGTATCACAACTGGTGAATTGCCCCAACACTCATATTGAACGATGATTGAACGATTGAAGGCGCACTTGATATTTGGCAATTAATTGACGTTTCAGCCACATTCCACCTGCCATAACTACTATCGCAAAAATCGTGAGAGCAATCAATCGATAATTTTCTGATGGTCGCCCACGAAAGTATAAATTACCATCAGCACCCATGGCCAATGCCCGATCAGCAGCCAAAGAATGCGTCTGACCTGATATATCGGAAAAGTCTATCCATTCTTGACAAACTTTGACTAGCCCCTCTGCCCCAACAACTTTTTTCCACTGAACACCCACACAATGCCCATTCGCCGGGTCATAGAGCTCTGGTTTGGCCAAGGCTGCCTCAAGGTCGACTCCGCTAACCCACAACCCTGCGAATAGAAGTGCATTACAGCCTAGAATAAGCCCAATCGTCACAAGATAGGTATAGCGTTGCACCCGCCGAGACAGATCAGACTCCTCAAGAAAAGGCGGCTCCGTGCTCATGCCACATTGCGTCCTTTACCTTGGAGATCCTGACTCATATTCAGCCTGCCCTTGATTGCCTATCCCATCTCAGCGCCAGCAGATTGAAGACAGGAAAAATCAGCTATAGTCAAAAAGAGATGATCTATTGCCGTCAAAAGAGAAAGTCGATTTTCTCGAATGAGAGGGTCAGGGTCATTCACCAAGACAGCTGAGAAAAACTCATCAATCGCCGACTTGAACGTCAATAACAATTGAAGCGCACCAGCATACTCCTGATTGGCCACACAATCGGTTACCTCTTGTCGCACCTTATTGAATAGAGAGAATAGTTGTCGTTCAGCATCATGCTGAAACCGTTCAGGACTCACAGCCACATGTTGCCATGATTCTTTCTCGACAATCCGATGCGCGCGCTTAAATCCAATCATCAGGGGTTCAAAGTCCGGTTGATTCACAATGACTTGCAGCGCTTGCATTCGTGATAACAGATCTCCTAAATCAGCCGAATCCTTTGACCGAACACGAGTCACAGCCTCCATCACATCATCTCGCAATCCCATTGTACTTCGTCCGTAAAACCGAAGCCGTTCGACAATAAACTCCATAACTTCCGTGACGGTCGTGGGTCCGCCATGCCCTACACCTTGCTTGGCAAGGATCTGAATCATCTGCTCGAACACGTCAACCACATTTAGTTTGAAAACTGTCTCACTCATGATCCGGACGAGTCCATAGGCGGCACGTCGTAATCCCAAGGGATCTTCCGAACCGGACGGTCTCATCCCGACGATAAAAAACGACGCGATAGAATCAACCCGATCGGCGCAGGCCAGCAGCATCCCTGGAAGGCTGGTTGGCAAAGCATCATCCGGAAATCGGGGAAGATAGTGCTCGCCGATGGCCTTGCTGACTTCTGGACGCTCCCCGTTACGGCCTGCGTATTCCTCCCCCATCACGCCCTGCAAGTTCGGAAATTCGCCAACCATCCCGGTTGTCAAATCTGCCTTGGACAACAGAGCCGCCCGTTGGCACACATCTTTCAAATCATCGCGACCCAACGTCATGGCCATCCACCCGGTCAAATCCTGAATACGCTCAACTTTCTGTCGCATCGTCCCTAATTTATGATGAAACATGACCCCATCTAAGGCAGCCACACGCTCATGGAGGGGCTGATTCTCATCTTCTTGTAGGAAATATTGTGCATCCTTGAGCCGAGCCGACAGGACACGTTCATTGCCTTTGGTGATTAACGTCGTATTACCCCACGGGGTATTCGTCACGGCCACAAACTTTGGCAATAAGGTCCCGTCTTTTCCTACGAGAGAAAGGAACCCTTGATGTTCTTTCATTGAGGACATTAAGACACGATCAGGTAATGCTAAGAATTCTTTGTGAAATGTGCCAAGAATGGCATGCGGATATTCAACACCCCAAACAGCTTCTTCCGTCAATTCCTCACGATGGACAGGATCGATCTGCCCTTTCCCTAATGTTGCTAATGTTGCAATCTGTGATTGGATTAAGACGCGCCGCTCATCGGGATCAACCAACACGCCAAGTTTGCTCATGGTCGTGATATAGGTCGACGCATTCGTCAGTGGGACAGCCTGCCCAGGGTTCTTCCCTTTACGCTTGTAAAACCGGTGCCCCCATGTGACTCCACCAGAAACAATCCCCGCAAACTCTATCTTGAGGACTTGTGGACCCAATAACACCGCCATCCAACGAATCGGGCGCGCAAACTTGGCCTGCGAGGCATTCCAGCGCATGGCTTTAGCGAATGTGAGTTTTGCTAGATATCCAGGAAGGCTCGAGGCGAGAACCTGCTTGGCCGATTTGCCGCGTTCATGTTTGTTCACTACCAGATATAATCCCTTGGGTGTTTCTTTGAAAGTCAGTTGCTCAACCGACACACCTTGAGATTTTGCAAAGCCCTGCGCCGCTTTCGTGGGGAGACCCGCTGCATCAAAGGCCGCAGATTTTGGTGGCCCAACAATCTCTTGTTTCAGCGATGATTGTTGAGTCTGGACACCATCGACTAATAACACTAACCGTCGAGATGTTCCCACCGTTCGAATCTCGTGATAACTCAATCGGCATTCATCTAAAAGCTCTTGTCCAAGCGCAGCCAGATCCTGAAGAGCCTGAGACAGAAAAGTCGTGGGGATTTCTTCCGTACCAATCTCTACTAACAAGGGTAAAGACGTGACTTTGGGTTGTTGGGAAGAAGAACCCTTCACCATCGACTGTGTTTTTTTTATAGGAGCCATAGGATGAACAACATCGAGAACCGCATCTGCAGGACGTATCGTTTACCGCTTTTTTCTCACTTTTGATGCCGGAATTGGCTCTTTCATATTCAGTAAAGGAAAACCTAAGTTCTGACGTTGATCGAAGTACGCCTTCGCACATTTTCTGGCTAAATTGCGCACACGACCGATATATCCTGTGCGTTGGGCCACACTAATCGCTCCCCTCGCATCCAAGACATTAAAAAAGTGTGAACATTTCATACAACAATCATAGGCTGGTAGCACTAAGCCTCGCGAATGCTCTAATAACTGCAGACATTCTTTTTCTAAGCGATCAAACGAAGTTTGCAGCAAATTGATATCTGCCGTTTCAAAATTATAAATCGACCATTGGACCTCTGATTCATGGTAAAGCTCTCCATACCGAACACCCTCAGTCCATTGCAAATCATAGACATTATCAACATCTTGCAAATACATCGCGATCCGCTCAAGGCCATACGTCAGTTCAACCGTGACGGGATCCATTTCTAAGCTGCCGACTTCTTGGAAATAGGTGAATTGGGTGATCTCCATCCCATCTAACCGAACCTCCCAACCCAGACCCCAGGCCCCTAACGTTGGGGATTCCCAATCATCTTGCAGAAATTGAATATCATGCTGAAACGGATCTAACCCTAAATGCGCGAGACTTTGTAAGTAGAGATCTTGAGAATCAGCTGGGGCAGGCTTCAACACCACCTGATATTGAAAATAATGTTGAAGACGATTTGGATTTTCGCCATATCGACCATCTGTTGGTCTTCGGCAAGGTTCGATATAGGCAGCCCGCCAGGGCTCCGGCCCAATCGCGCGCAAAAACGTGGCAGGGTTAAACGTGCCCGCGCCTTTTTCCGTATCATACGGCTGTGTCAGGATGCAGTCGTGAGACTTCCAAAACTCATGGAGGGAGAGAATTATCTCTTGAAACGTCACAACACTGGACTTTTGGCCATATGAAGCCTGAAATACTGGCAAGTACTCATCGAATTCAAGGCAGCATCTATTTCAATTATCTGAATAGGTCTAGGCTTTTTACCCTAGCAACAACCCTCTGACCAGTCAAGAATGCTTCGTTCCCCTTTGAAGGTGTTTTTCTCCTCAAATGATTTGAACCACATTCTCTCCATCTTGTTTTTGATAGCCCCACTCAAGTATATTTGTTCCCCTGTTTATCTATTGAGGAGGGGCTGAACCAATGAAACCAATTGCTCAAGTATTTTTATGGGCTTCCGTCTGTCTTGCAACCATGACCTTGGGCTGCGCCGGGATGAATGGTGGTTCAATGGCAGGAGGATCAACAACGCCTTCAACATCAAGTGCCGGAACCACTGTAGTGACGACCGGGGCGAATCGTGTATCACAAGGAACACAAGGTGATTCCTTCGATGCGTGTAAGGCGCGCATTCCCAGTGACGCATCTGCTGGCCAACAGATGTTCGCAGAACGAACATGTCAGCGGGATGCGGAAAATCGTATGTCGATTGACGCGGTGCCTGGCCAATAATCCAGCATTGACTCTTTCAGGTTCGCTGGCCGACACCTGGCTAGCGAACCTAGTCGCTCTCCACTACTCCACTCCAGCACTGTCAGTCTTGTTTCAGTGGTCTCGTGTTATGTGTCCACGCGTGTATAGCTCTCTTTGCACATTTTTATTCGTGACGTCGCTATGTCCTCTTCCATTCTCGTCAAAGATATCCAACTGAATGCACGCTGCGGGGTCACGGACACTGAGCGATCTCAGCCTCAACCCATTTTGGTAGATCTCACATTACGATGTCCGAATGACGCCGCCTTCCAAAGCGACCAACTGGACGATACGGTCGATTATGCCACCATCACGCAATGCATACGAGATGTCGGCGAACATCACACATATGCTCTTCTTGAAAAACTTACTGAAGATCTGTGCCAATCACTTTTTCAACAATTCCCGCTAACGCACATAGAAATTTGGGTCAGAAAAATTCGTGCTCCGATTAAAGATTTCTCGGGATCTGTCGGGATTCAACTTATTCGTTCACGACAGAATTTCCTCCAAGCCAAGCATGGCCATCCTTCTCCGTTTCTGATCGACCACCTCCCTCGCCTGCCGCAGGGCAAAGTATTAGATGTGGCCACAGGCCGTGGGCGACATGCGCATTTCCTCGCCTCACATGGGTTTTCTGTTCATGGGATCGACCGTAATCGTGAAGCTCTCGCATTCATTGACGCTCAGGCTCAAGAGGGTACAGGGCTTCCTATTACCACCGAATACATGGACCTCGAGGTCGATGAGCAGTCCCCTCCGGATCTTGGAACCGAAGCCTACGATGTGATTCTTGTATTCTTTTACCTCTACCGACCGATTTTCTCTCAACTGGTCAAAGCCTTAAAACCTGGAGGAGTCATTCTGTACGAAACCTTTCTCCTTGAGAACCATCTTTCTCGACAACATCCACGCAGAAAGGAATTTTGTCTAGAATCCAATGAATTGCTGTCTCTACTTCCAAACTTCCACATTCTGCACTACGATGAAGACGATCATCTCGGATACACGCAATCAGAACGTGCCTTTACTGCACGTACGTTAGCTCGAAAACGATAACACTTGAAAAAAATATGAGCCGCATCGACCTTCACACACACACGTACTTTTCGGATGGAAGCTATTCACCAACCGAGCTCGTCGAATCCGCCAACCAAATGGGGATTGATATTTTGTCCATCACGGATCATGACACGACAGACGGCTTGACTGAAGCCATAGAAGCCACGAAAAACTTTCCGCTGGAATTGATTCCTGGGATTGAACTCAGTGCACAATTTCACAATCGTGAAATGCATATTTTAGGCTATTTTATCGATCTGACTGATCCTCAATTTCAAACGAGGTTGGAAGCACTTCGCGCTACAAGATCTGTGCGAATCCGAGATATATTAGCTCGACTGCAAACATTGGGAATAGATGTCTCTCTCACTGAAGTCGAAGCGGCTTCTGGAACAGGCACGATCGGACGTCCACACATTGCACAGGTCCTGATAGCAAAAAACTATGTTAAAAATATGAAAGAAGCCTTCGAGCAATTATTGGGGTCACGGGGGAAAGCGTATGTCCAGCGAGAGGTCCCTGACGCTCAGGAAATCATTCGTTGGATCACGGATGCTGGGGGAATCCCGGTTCTCGCGCATCCCTATTGGGAAGGCTTCAACAAAGAAGACAGTGCGAAGGCTTGCCAAACGTTAGTCGAACAAGGGTTACAGGGGCTAGAAGTTTTTTATGGCACGTTTTCCGCGCGCCACATTTCTTTTAACTTAGGCCTAGCTCGTCGCTTCGATCTACTCATGACCGGCGGGAGTGATTTCCACGGAGCATTAAAACCTGATATTGCACTGGGAAAAGGAAAAGGTTCACTCCATGTCCCCATAAAGGTTGTGGAAAAACTCCGAATCGCTGCGGGACGATAATTGGGTGCATTGAAAAATGAGGAGATCAGGGGGCAAACAGACGCAAGAACTCGTTGACGATCAGCAGCTTCGGAGCGTCAACAAAATTCTTCCAGCAAGGCCGTCACTACGTTGCGGGGGTAAAGAGCACATGCAGTAAGTGAGCACTCAACATTGGCAAGAACGTCGCTACCGGATTTTTCAACAGTCCCTAGATGTGAGGGAGTGGAATCCGAGAAGATCGACCAAAACAGCCCTTGAATATTACGTATCGGGGGCTTCCACGATATGATTTTCAAATCGCGTGCAACCTTCGGCAAGTAACCTATTCGTCAACATTTCTCCAGGCCATTCAATCGGCAAATCTGCGGTAAAGACCCAGACATCGGGTGATGTCCATATCGGACCATGGTCTTCAGGCAGATCCGGATCAAATAAATCGGTCCATACAGGCATATAGACGCCATTGCCACATTGAGTATGCAGATGAACAATAGTTCGACTCCGAACCAGTCCTTCTAAATCATGCCAGACGGCAGCAGTCTCATCAGCTAACCGATGAAGACGAACGGCATTTTGGGCATCGAACAAGGCATAGGCTGCATAGTTCGGCGCCTCTAACATCTGCGGAGCCTTCGCAACTTCGGGACACTGGGCCACTAGTCCATCCATAATCGCCTGACAGTCAGCTTCTGAAAGCGTATCAGGCATCGTCGTATCCGTCACGCCAATAATTTCAAAGAATAAAAAAGCTGTCGCTTCCACCGGAGGATGCAGTCTGGCAGCAATTATTTGCCGCCGTTGCCCTTCAGCCAAGTTAGAAATATGATCATGCACTTTCTCCAAATTCAGAAAATCCAAAGTCGTATCAGTCAACAATCGAGGTTCAACCGTAATAGCCGCGCCTGGAGCCAGATGAAGATGCTTGCGTAACAAATCCGCTGTTTCAACTGGATCAATTTTCAATTTCAAGGGAAATACTAAATTCGCCTGCAGAGGCAATTCAAATGAGGCGAGCACAGCAAACGTTTCAGTGCCTTCATGTTCCGTATCCATGACACAACAACTCGCGGCTTCTGCCAGCAAATCAAATAACCACTCCGCCATATTTTCATCCAACGCGGCCAAGACGGTCAGCACTTCATGCTCACGGTCTTGATCGAGCAAGGCTTGCAAAACCTCAATGGCTAAACTCGGGTCACCATGTTCATGGCGACGCGCATTGATGAGATGAATCAGATCACGGGTGAGAGGATCAGGACGGTACCAACAGGGCATAACGCTTACAGACCTCTCAATTCGATAAGAAAATTATTGCACCACCTTGCACGAGGCGCGTCAACTCAAAGGGTATTTTCTCATTACCAGAACCTATTTGCCAACTTCTTATTCTCCGATCACTTTGACCAAGACTCGCTTTCGACGGCCTCCATCAAATTCTGCATAAAATATTTGTTCCCATGGACCAAAGTCTAACCCGCCATTGGTGATCGCCACCACAACCTCACGCCCCATAATTTGGCGCTTAATATGTGCATCGCCGTTATCTTCGCCGGTGCGATTATGTTGATAATCATCGCCATGAGGAGCCAGCCGCTCAAGAAATCGCTCATAGTCTCTTAATAATCCAGCTTCATCATCATTGATATACACACTGGCCGTTATATGCATGGCATTGACAAGAACTAAGCCTTCTTGGATACCACTATCTTCGAGCACGCGTTGAACTTGCGAGGTGATGTTGACGTATTCCCGCCGTGTTTGGGTATGAAACCAGAGTTCTTCTCGATAGGATTTCATGAGCTCCCTCCCCTGACTAGATCAGCCAACCTCAATTCTCCCTCACCGTGCATGCCATTGCAAGTGCAAAGCAATCCTCTAATCTCACAGAACGTAAGCAGAATTCCAACGTCTTGGTATTTGACAGTACCTAGAAGTGGTGTTAAGAAACTTCACGTAAGAGATTTTTCTACACTGGCCATTTCTTGAGCCATTTCCAATACGCAGAGACGAACCTGTTCAATCATGCACGTGCCCTCTTTCCCTGAATAAGGAGACCTGAGTTATGACCCCTACCATGACCAATACGTTCCCCACAGAACGCCCTTCACTTTGGAATGTCTTGTTTGCTGAAGATTCCGACAAGGATTTGGATTTTGACGAAGGGTTTGAAGAAGATGAACTCCATGAGTCTAAGCCCCCTTCCCGACGTCCTCTTTTGTGGATTCTGCTCTTAGTCCTCATCGGCGGTGCTGCGTATTGGGTGCTCAATAAACCGGCACCAAGCATGCAAGACCCCGTTTCCATAGACGCCATGGAAGTCACCAACCAGCCATCCGCGCCAGACCTTCAAGCAGACATAGCAGCTCCACTCTTCAGTGAAGATCAAACGGTCCTCCTTACTGAAGAATCCATGCTTATGGGAGATTCAACGAACTCTCAACCCGGTCCTATTGTCGCGGCAGGAGAACGTCTGACGATTGTCGATGGAAGTCATCAAGTCCAGGGATGGGTCTATCTGGTTAAAACAGAATCGGGAAAGACGGGATGGATTTCCGGTGAAAAAATCAAGTAGCCTTCCTAAAATAAGATACTGATTAAGCATCAACTGACAACACCACAAGGTGCATTCGCAATCGCACGCATTGATTGATCCTTCTACAAACAACCTGCCAAACTGCTGCATCAACAACCGGCGTTTCTGCACAATTGAACCAGCCTAATCATCCTTGCTAGTGTGAGAGCAGGTTGCTCAAACCTATCACCAGCCAGGCAAAATCACTTTAACGATCTCGCAAGGTATTTATGCAATCCCTATCTACGGCTGCAGCTCAAGAAGCCTGCACTACATACACAAAAGACAGCGGAAGCAATTTTTATTATTCCTTCCTCTTTCTGCCTCGCCAACGACGAGAGGCCATGTACACAATTTACGCGTTATGCAAGATGGTCGATAGTGCTGTCGACGAGCCCCTGCCAGGCAGTAAGCCTTTAGAAGTCTTGGCTACATGGCGCAAAGAAGTCTCCGCCGCATATCAAGGCTATCCCACGCTCCCTGTCACGATCAGTTTAGCCGCACACTTGAAAGAATTTGATATCCCGGAACAGTTGATTCAAGAACTCATTTCCGGCGTCGAAATGGATCTCACCATCAATCGTTATGCGACATTTTCCGACCTCTATCCATACTGCTACCGCGTCGCATCCGTCGTTGGGCTCATTTGTCTGAAAATCTTCAAAACACAATCACCCAAGGCAGAAGACTATGCCGTGAATTTGGGGCTGGCTTTTCAACTCACCAATATGCTTCGAGATCTGTATAGTGACGCTCAAGAGGATCGTGTGTATCTTCCACAAGAAGATTTCCAAAGATTTGGCTACTCCGTCGAGGGATTACTCGACAAACAATCATCACCCGCGCTCACTGAATTCATGAAATTCGAATGCACCAGAGCCCGATCGTATTATCAGCAAGCTCATGACATCCTGCAGACGCTTCCCCCTTCGGATCAAAAAGCTTTGGTGGTGGCAGAAATCATGCGAGGCGTCTACAGCACCATTCTCCAAAAGATTGAAGCACAGAATTATCCTGTCTTTGGTCCCCGCACCCGCATCTCATCATTCCATCGCTTACGCATTGCAACAAGCATTTGGGGTCGGTCTTTGTTCACACGACACGTTGCACAGTCCATGTGACACCCCACATCCTGATCCTAGGAAATAACCTTACAGTGGCCTATCAACATTATCAGAATTGGCAGACCGAAACGTTTCAACCTTCCAACCGGCACAGACTCAAGAATCCTGTAAACCTTAGATGGTTTGGCATGCCCATACCTATCATCTCTGTTACTCAAAATCTTAAACCCATCGGCCTCAACCACAAACATCCATCTCAAAATTCTATGTAACTGAGGCTTGGCCCCCCGACCAACCAGCTCACATCATGAATAAAAATAGCTCAATAAGTAATAACGCCTGCGCAGTAGTGGTCGGCACAACCATCCACGTGTTCCCTCATTGACATCTCAGACCCTCAAACTTAAGATCGTGCCCTATGGATTTACTTGCTCTAAGCACATCTCTTAAAGATTGCCAACGCTGTCAACTCTCAACTCGCCGAACCCAGGTAGTCTTTGGAACTGGCAACCCTCAGGCCTCAATCATGTTTGTGGGAGAAGCTCCAGGATTTTATGAAGATAGAGAAGGTATCCCGTTTGTAGGCGCTGCAGGTAAATTGCTAACCGAGCTTTTGCAAACCATTGGCCTCGAACGATCTGACATCTACATTGCCAATGTCATCAAATGCCGCCCTCCCAACAATCGAGATCCATTACCTGATGAAATCGACACCTGTAAACCATTCTTGTTACAGCAGATTGAACTCATTCAACCAAAACTTGTTTGCACGTTAGGAAACTTTTCCACCCAAACCCTGTTAGATAGAAAAGTTGGCATTACCAAAGTTCGCGGACAAGCCATTCGCTTAGAACACTTCGTCGTCTTTCCGCTGCTTCACCCCGCTGCCGCACTCCACCAAAACAATCTACTAGTCCCCCTTAAAGATGATTTTCAAAAACTCAAGGCCGTGTTAGAGGAAATGAGCAAAACACCCACCCTACTCAAAACCTCTTCACCACCAACTCTTTCAGCATCAAAAGCTCCACAAAAAGAAACTCCAGCCGGTCCTCCCACCCAAATGAGTCTATTCTAAAATAAATTCATCCAGATAAAACAAGAAATCCGAAAATACTCAGCTAAGAGGTTGAAGAGTCATTCGCGTTGGTAGCCCCAACCCGCCCCCCTTTATTAGTCAATCTTTTCACCTCTCTCCGACAGTTTTCTATGGCAATACGGATTCTATATCACTTAGAGGGGTTGGGCATTTTAGGGGTTGCCCTGCTTGGGTTTGTGTGGCCATCAGGCTTGCCCCTTATTGCCCTCTTTGTGCTCTCAGCGGGATTCAGTTGGTACGAGCTATCCTTGATGTTCACTGGCTTCCTTCTCGGAAGTATCTCCAATACTATGTCCATTTCTCTGGGATCTTAGGGATCATTGGGGTTGGACTGTTTTGGTACGGCACCAAGTCCATAATCGCAGAAGGTGAAACGCATCTTTTACCAGAAGATTATTCAGGATGGGTACTCATCATTTTTAATGATGCGGCTGGGAAGCCTCCACTCTATGAAGGAGAACGTAGAGTGCATCAAATCCCTGAAGATGGAGTGCTTAGAACGCCGTTTTCTCCTAACAGACCAAGTACGCCCAATGGCACTCGAATGTATTATTATGTAACCGATTCGGGGAACGAGGACATGAACTGATGAGCGCTTCTCATTCCTCTCATATAGTACAAAGCTCAGGGAGCGGCATTGGAATATGGAAATATCCTGATTGTGAGATTTTTCATTACACTTACATTCTCTCAAGCCGACCTCCACTGCCCATTAATGAAGTCTTTCACCTAAGGATGGAAATATTCCAGAATTATGTCAAGAACCATTCAAATATTTGCACAAGCCAAGAGGATAAAAACGGCAAGTTCGCCTTAGCACCATAAATTCAAAAGGTACCGCTCCACATGCGGAAAATAACATTGATCATGTCGTCCTGACTCGAGTCTACACACATAATTACAATAGGGTCAGGCTGAGGTTTCCCCATTATTTGTCCGCCCCCAATCGTTCGAAGTTATAAAGTAATCGACACATTTATGATAAGACTTCCTCCTTTGTTCTAGGACTTGGAGCAATCGACTGTCGTTGCCACGATGATGAGGCTGACTCCATGACTCCATCTTTTCTCATCTAGCCCCTTTACATATCACAACTTTCATCTGAGAATGAGCTACCATGCATATCAACAATAGGAGGTCCCCATGGATACTGGTTACCCCGCGTTCATTCCCGAACCTCTACTCAACCAAAAGTCTTTGAAGCCTTCCACAGTCTCTCCTGCAACGAATCAGGAGAATCCTCCAGGTACGGAGACACAAATCAACCTCATAGGCACACCACTAATCATCGAAAAAACACCTTAGAACCTTCACCCTTTTTCCTTAAAAAAAGAAAGATTGCCTTACTATTTTCATTAGGGGGTCAGACTCGATTATTTCACGTAGAATTCAAATATTCTTTGTTTGCCATTGCCCGCTTCACAGCCCTTGAGGTAAGTATTGAGTGTAGCTAGCTCACGTGCCTCATTTCAGTAAGAGCCCCAAACAATTTGCGTTGTTATACACTATTCCCATCACCATGAAATTCCTTAAGTTTCTGGGATGGGCAGCAATCGGACTCGTCCTACTTGCTGGCTTAGCCTATGGCTTTCTCCCCACAATTGGCCAAATCCTCATCACACAAGGTCTAACTAATCGAGGATTTACCAACGTCGTAGTCCATCTCAACCGTCCCGGCTTCAACGCCCTAACCATTCCGTTATTGACGTTCCACACGCCTCCAGAGTCTGGCTCAACCTCAATCAGCATCGATAATACAGAAATTACCTATTCTCTCAACGCACTGTTGAACAACGTGGTCGAGAACGTGAACGTCGAACGGATCAAGATCATTTGGGATTCGTCTTTATTAGAAAACTCCTCAGTTCCAGTGTCTTCCTCTCCAACGGCTTCTCCATTTGACTTCAGGTCTCTTAGGCCGAGTGACAGCCTACCTGTCCTACCGTTCGAACATTTCCTCGTCCAGCAGATGGACATTTCAAATCCTTCGGCTCCACCGACCTTGCAACGGATCTCACTCAACGCCAATATGGACGCTCTGCCGAAAGGTTCCACAGGCTCGGTCCATCTTGAAGGAGACGGACTTCTCCTGAATCAGCTCACCTTCTCCCTGACACCCGATGGCACAGTATCGCTTACTGGTACGCATACACGTGCTCCAGATGACCCTGTCATTGACCTGAAAACATCTCTCGCACCTTCAACCTCAGGCTTGGCGCTTCAAGGTCATGCCTCGCTCAAGCTCCACCCGTTCATTCATACTTTGGCGGCCTTATATCCATTAGCTCCTGAATATCAAGCTCTGACAGGAAACTTTTCCGGCGCATGGACGGGTACTCTGCAGGAGAAGTCGTCTCAACCCGATTCTCCTCCCGTCGTTATTCACGGGGATTTCACGCTCGATGTTCACATGCCAACTTTGCCTCCCCTGGTCCAAGATATTCAGATTCTTACACATGGCACATTTTCTGTTGAAAAATCTGTCCTTACAATTATTGCACAGCCTTCGTCCACTGGCAGCGTCAATCTTGCTCTGGATACCTTAACCCCTCCAGCACTCACCCCTTACGTTGCACATAAAGGCGTTCGGTCACTCAAGTGGAATATTCTGCGGCCCATTCAAGTCGTCGTTCCTATTAAGAAAAGTCAGTCAACCGTTCAAATTCCTTCCGGGCAGATTCACATCACCATGCAGAATGCCTCCGAACAGCTGGATATGGTTCTTTCCCCACAAGATCTTCTGTGGAAGCCATCCAGTGGCATCGAGGGGAAAGGAGATGTCAGCATCTCCGCACAGTTCAAACCGGCGGCCACACCCTCTCTAAGCTTAGAAAAGATATCTCTAGAAGCAAAGACCTCTGTATCCTCATCGGCGGGTCAGATTGCGGTCGCGCTCAATCAGACATCTCTCCTACAATTATCTAACGTGAAGAATGAGACCATACATATCCCTAAGCTTGAAAGCCGATTCCCTAAAGGGCTCTCCTGGAACTATCGCGCCAAATCACAAGCATGGGAATTACAAGCCGCAACCTCAACTCTCGCCATCCCGTCTTTGTTCATACAAGGCAAACAATGGAAATTCGGAGAGATCTTCACCAAAGATCTCAAGATGACGGCATCATCTGAGAGTTTAAGCGTTAATGGAAAGACGACGATTGCAGACGTGCAGCCTCCCACCACCTCTCTCATCATTCCACCGTCTGATTGGGAAGCCCACTATTCGATCAAACCATCATCTGCGACGGTTCAGTTCAAAGTGCAGACGCAAGAGCATCCGCTCCACATAGGCGGACAGGTCAAGCTGAACCGACTCACAGGTAAAGGGACGGGGACGATGACGCTGCAGTCCATTCACTTTGCGCCTGATACGCTCGTCTTGAGCCAACTCATTCAGCCGTGGCCGCTCCCTGAAATGGACGTGACACATGGAACGGTTTCAGGCTCGGCGAACGTCACATTCAATGTCCCAACAAATCATACCGCCAATCCATTCCACATCAACCGACTGCATGGGGTAGTAGATTTCAAAGAGATCGGCGGATTTCTCAAACCCACCATCATGGAAGGGCTCACGACTCGAATAGAAATCCTTGGAGAGAAGGAAAAACTGCGCATCCCTGCCACACCGCTTCATATCAAGAACATTCAATCAGTCGTAGGATTAACCAATACAGCTCTCCTCTTTTCAACAGAATCCTTTCACCAAACATCGCTCCCAACTCTTTCTATTACCAAGCTACGCACACATCTTTTGGGTGGAACAGTTTCTTTATCAGACACCGAAATTGATCCATCAGCTTCGGCCCATGAGGTGACGCTCAAAGTTCAGGGACTGGACCTGAATGAAATTTTACGATTAGAACAACAGGAGTCTGTGAAAGGAACTGGCAGACTGGATGGCACCCTTCCACTTGCCATTTCAGGCAAGAAGGTCACCGTCGAACAGGGATCGCTACACGGTCGAGCACCAGGAGGCACGCTCCAATTCACGGTCGATGAAGAAACAGCCAGTGCCTGGGCCGATAGTCAACCCAACCTTGATCTCATCGTTAAAAGTTTAGAGGATTATCACTATTCCAAGTTAGAGGTTGGTGTCGATTATGCCAAAGATGGTATTCTCAAACTGGCCACCACCTTAAAAGGGGAAAATCCAGACTTTCGAAACGGCGTTCCTATTCATTTCAACCTCAACATCGAAGAAAACATCCCAGCTCTGATAAAGAGCCTGTCACTGGTTCAAGGGCTTGAAGAAAATATTGAAAAAATGATGGCGGAAAGAGGGAAGGCATTAGTCAAATGAAGAACGCAACAGATTTGTTCAAGAATCCCACAAATGGAGATTTGACTTGCCAACGCCTATTCACCGCACACAAGGGGAATCTATGATTCAACAACGTCGAACGCGACAGCACTTTTCAAACATCGCAAGCAGCCTTCTGTTCCTTGCTACCGCGATTCTCCTAAGCTGCACTCCTCGAGTGGAAGTCGCGGTTCCAGAAAAACCTATCACCATTAACCTGAATGTGAAGATCGACCATGAAGTTCGTGTCAAAGTCGACAAAGATTTAGATACAGTCTTTTCCGATCAAAGCGATCTCTTCTAAGAAACACGAGGACAACCATGACAGCATCAAATCAACACCCAAAATTTATTGCTCTTACGCTGAGCTGCTTATTGTTTTTCTTCATGCCAATCCTAGCCTTGGGAGTCACACTCCACGAAGCCAAGCAACAAGGCCTCGTAGGGGAACGCCCAGACGGTTACCTGGGGCTCGCAAAATCATCTTCGTCTGCAAAAACAGTCGAACTCATGAAAGACATCAACAGAAAACGACGTGATGTGTACAGAGGCATAGCAGAAAAAAACGGCACCGCCCTATCAGCGGTAGAAGCCTTAGCAGGAAAGAAAGCCATGGCGAAAACCCCATCGGGCCAACTCATCATGCAACCCAACGGAACCTGGACCCCCAAACCTTAACTTCATCTTGAGACCACCAGCACAAGGAAATTCAAGGAAGTAAAGGGATTTGTTTCGTTTAAATTTCATCAACAAAACAGAAATTAAATTGAACCACACGAAACTTTTAGCATCCAGATGAAGATTGAATTTCCAGCCTGCCCATTTCATACGTGGCTTTATTCAATAATAGCATTCTCCTTTTTCATCTTTTGTCCTATTATCTCATGGGCCAACGTACCAAAAGACTCGCCGTGTGCAATCGAAGCTAAAGCTTTAGCGAACCTTTTTATTAGTTCCCCCTTGTATCAATCCACCAAATCAGAGATCACCTACTCTTTATCGGACACTGGTATTAGAAAACTGTCCGCTTTACTGGGGCGGGATTTAACTAAAGAGGAACTCACAAAAACAGATAGAATCGGCCAGGCTGTTTGGAATTACTTGGAAAGTCACTTCTACATTCAAAAAGCATTAGCAAAGGCATATGCTGCATATCCTTGCCAGGACATCCAGGAAAGTCTGATTTTTTTTGAAGCTATGAAAAAGCAAGATTCTTCAGAAAACCCTGAAATTTTTGAAAGAGACTTTTTACAGCATACCCCTTTACCTATTAAAGAGGCTGAGGTGGGGTTTCTAGATTATCTTAGGAAGATATACCGACCTTTTAAAATCCCATCGGGAGCCATGCTTCCAACCTTACGCCCCGGAGATCATATTTGGGTTGATTTAGAAGCTTACAACAATCAATATCCTAAAAGAGGGGATATTATTGTATTTCCTTATCCCAAAGACGAATCCAAAATGTTTGTCAAAAGGATCACGGGGCTACCTGGAGAAGTTATTGAAATGATCCATAAAGTGATTTTTCTGAATGGCTCGAAGTACGCAGATAAAACCTTCACCCAAAGGGTTGACCCGGGAATCATTGATGGCCGAATTAATCCACGAGATAATTTTGGTCCAATCACCATCCCACCCGACTCATATTTCGTAATGGGCGACAATCGTGACCAAAGCTTAGACAGTCGTTTTTGGGGGTTTGTAAAGAGGGAAAAATTTCTTGGAAAGGCGACCCTTGTATATTTTTCAATAGATGAAACTAAAAAGGATGGCTTTTCAAAAACTATTCGTTGGGAGAGAATTGGGACGGAATTACGGTAAATTCACCCATTGGGTCCACACCCATCCCTCCCTTTCTTCTTTTTTATTCAACTTCAATAGTGCTTTCAAAAACCACAGTCCTATCGATTACAATTTTTAAAAAATTACCACCCAGGGCGACAATGGATTTGGGTCTTTTGGCCGATATGTAGCGTCGCGCCCTTCGAGACGCAGCAAGCAATACGCCTCGGCTGCCGAGGCCAAAAACCGGCAAATATTCAATTGGTCATTCCTCGACAATTGTTACTGGGAATTCATTTTGGATTTAATAAAAATCCCCGTGGCAAGGCGACGGGGAATCACAAGTTGAAAATTTATATCCTCTGAATACTGCGGGCATGACGATCAAGGATTTTAAGATTATGACCTTATCTCAACTTTTAAGCACTTCAATTGTCAATCACACCCCCACACCGGCCGACGCCTGCTGTCCGGCCCTCTTGGTGGACGCTCTTATCGACCGGCGGACCTTGTTTGAGCGTAGCGAGTTGGTCCGCTTTCCCACGATTTGCGTTCACCTATTTGTCATGAGGCCGGACTGGGCGTCATTGGTTTTGGTTACTTTTGCCGTAACAAAAGTGGCTCGGCTGCCGGGACGAACCCCGGCAAAACTTCAATTAGGAATGGTCTAACACTTACTACCGAGATGTCATTGTGGCTGGGATTGAAAAAAAGATGGATACCCGCTACTACAGCTATGAAGGCAAGTGGGAATAGAGCTGTGGTTGGAGAATCAGCTACTTAAAAAAACTAAAAGGGCAAGGCAGCCTTATGAGACATCCAAGAGAATACTTTCCCTTAACGCTTCAATCTGCTGCATGATTTCCTTCGTGCAGGATTGCATCGACTCTTTACTTGGCTTGGTTTCTTGAGAAAACTCCAAGGGCTTTCCATACCGAATACTCGCTTTACTTGGAACAAATAACGTTTTCAACATCGACGTTGTTGAATGCGGGCCTTCCCACACAATCGATGCCGGTATGACTAGCGCACCCGACTTAATCGCCAAATACCCAATACCCAGATGACCTTCGTCCAGGCGATGACGATCTAACCCGCCTTCCGGAAACAGCCCAATCACTTCCTGTGCTGCCAAGCTGCCTAACATCGTGCGAATCGCTTTGATATCCCGTTTGCCTCGTTGAACTGGAATACACCCAAACGCTTTAAAAGCCCATTGGATAAGTGGGTGAGCATAAATCTCTGCAGCCATGAGGAATTGAACTGGCCGTCCGGCTGTCGCAATCAGGACTAACGGGTCTCCCAATGCAGAATGGTCACACACAATGAGGGCTGGCCCCTCTGCAGGCACAGGTGCCTCCTCAAGGGCCTTCACCTGATACATGAGTCGGCAGACCCAGGTATTGAGTTGATTGAGCGATCTAAAGATCACGCCTTGCTGTTTGACGGGAACTGACAAGGGACGAGACGAGATTGGTAGATGGGTAGCTGCTACGTGATGTTTCCCCATCCCTAAACTTTCGGAAGCGGACCGCCGAGACCTGAGAGTCGGTGGACAGAGAACCGATTAGGATGAGGTTTTTTGTGTCTGTTCAGTATCTGATGGTTTAGATGAGGAATCATCACCGGAAGCTGATTCGGAATCTTCAGACGATTCAGTTTCATCATCCTCTTCATTTTCTTCTTCCGGTTCTTCAAACCAATTGACGAGCATATCATCCCACCAGACCATATCGACGTCTTCCCCAGGATCCTCTCCGAGTAACGCGACATGCTCCTTCGTGAATTCTGGATCAATGACTGTCGGCTTAAACAACACTCGATCAATGACCTCTTTGGTGCCAAATCCTCCAACAACCCAAGACGGTGGATCGGCGCGACGAGATTTATAGGCCTGTAGTCCAACTTTGAGATACAGAAATATCTTTCGCTGTGCTTCGTCGTTGAACCCTGTAGGTGGCAGACTCAACGTCTTTTCTATTTTCTTTCGCCATTGCCGTTGATTGTATCGGGAAGTGATAAGCTGAAGGGCTTTGGCCCCATCTTCTATCTCAAGTGGCATATAAATTCTCCATCACGTTCTTTTATAATTTAAACCGCTGTAATTAACTTTTCTCATTGCCCAGCCACCATCATTTTTCGAAGCTTGACAGTTGGACTCGCACTTCGACCGCGAAAGACCAAGTCATTCCCAATCATCTCGATATCATTAAACATATCCTTTAGATTTCCGGCAATGGTCACTTCTTCCACGGGATGAACGATTTCCCCATTTTCAATCCAAAACCCAACTGCCCCACGGGAATAATCTCCGGTCACCATATTCACACCAAACCCGATTAATTCAGTGACCAATAAACCGCGTTTCACTGATTTCAGAATCTCTTCTGGAGAGTAGGTCCCCGCAGCAAGGAACAAGTTCGTCGTCCCG
>JAJDBS010000230.1 GCA_029261235.1 Nitrospirales bacterium | reverse complement strand
GCTCGGCAACGATGATGCGCTGAAAACCGCCATGCGACAAGCCGGCAATGATTCCGGCGAACGGGTCTGGGAGATGCCGCTGTGGGATGAATATTTTGAACAATTACGCAGTGATGTGGCTGATATGCGCAATATTGGCGGGCGCGGTGGTGGCATGATTACCGCGGCTATGTTCCTAAGTAAATTTATTGGTGATCATCCGTGGGTTCATTTGGATATTGCCGCCACGGACTGGAGCGCCAGTGAGCGCGCGTGCTTTTCGAAAGGCCCTACGGGAACCGGCACTCGGTTGCTGATTCAGTATCTCATTAATCGCGCCAACGGCTCTTAACGATCAGGATCGCGTGAATCTCACAGACCACATCGGACAATTGTGCATGATCGGGTTCGAAGAGACGGAGGTGACTCCGGATCTTCGAGCCTGGATACAGGACTACCGGCCCGGGGGCGTGATTCTCTTTTCTCGCAATTTGGTGAATGCTGAACAAATCGCGACACTGACGAACGAGTTACAAGCCATCGCAGGCGACATCCCTCTTCTGATGGCGATTGATCAAGAAGGAGGGCGCGTCTCCCGCCTCCCTTCTGACTTTACGATTTTCCCGCCAGCCGCCACTGTAGCCCAATCTGGCTCTACCGACCTGGCCTATCAAGCCGCCACCGTCACGGCCAAAGAACTGCGAAGCGTGGGCATCAATATGAACATGGCCCCGGTTTTGGATATTCATACGAACCCTGACAATCCCATCATCGGCAATCGCGCATTTGGAACCGAGCCGAGACAAGTCTCTACAATGGGTGCCGCCACGATCGCCGGGCTCCAGGATCATCGAGTCTTGGCCTGTGGCAAGCACTTTCCCGGCCATGGTGATACCAGTACGGACTCGCATCTCGAACTTCCCACCGTCCATGCCTCACGCAAACGATTGGAAGAGATAGAGCTCCAACCCTTTCGGTATGCCATTACGCACGGGCTTCAGGCAATGATGACTGCGCATGTTCACTACCCAGACTTAGACCCTGTCTACCCCGCCACGCTTTCTCCGACGATTTTGTCAGGGCTGCTACGTCAGGATTTAGGTTTTTCTGGTGTGATCTTGAGTGACGATCTGGAAATGCGGGCAATCCTCGATCATGCTCGTGTCGGTGATGCCGCCATTCGCTCTTTGCAAGCTGGAGCAGATATGCTGCTTATTTGTAAAAGCCGCGCACTCGCGACGGACACATTTCAAGCTATTGAACGCGCGCTCACAGCCGGCGAACTGGATCCAACAAAGATGAAAACCAGTTTGGCCAGAATTCATGCGGTGAAACAACAATTTGCGTATCCCTATCATCCTATCGATCTTTCAATCCTCTCCAATATCGTCGGCATTCCCGCTCATCGTGAAGTCCTCGCTAGCATTACACATCACGCTGATACGATTGTCTGAATCTCCAGCATCCCCCAAAATACCCTATTCGCCTTCCTGGACATTCCCATTCGCAATTTGTTTAGCTATCCCTCGATAATTTTCTACTTGTTTCTTAGCAGTCTCATTCTCTGTGATAAGCCATTTCCCATCTCACGATGTTTCATTCAGATGAAGGAGAGACCTGATGGCCTTAAAAAAAGGTGATATCATTGATGAACACAAGCAATACCCTGATTCCTGTGGCTTAGTCGTGAAAGTGATGAGCGGCGGGGAAGGGTTTGAAAAAATTCTCTGTTGCGGGCATGAATTGACTGAAGAGGATGTCGTACCATCACTGAATCAAAGCCGGGGGCGAAAAAAAGGCGAGTTGGTAATTGGAATGGCCATTGACGAAAAACGGGTGTCTACTGAATCTTGCGGTCTTCGATTCATGGTCATGGATGGTGGTGCAGGGTTTGAGAAAGTGCTGTGTTGTGGGAATTCCATTGGAATCAGTGGCATGCATGACTTGAGATTTGGGCAAATGCGAACAGAAGACAAAAAGGCCGAAGAAGCCACACCGAATACTCCACACCAAGGAACGGCATAAGGAGCCGCTGTATTATGCTGGGCTGGACACCAGACTCCATTAAACAATGGGTCAAGTGGATGCAATTTCTTGATCGGTGGGGCTATATTACCGCCTGTTTGAGTTTTCTGCTCGTCGGTATGATGGTGTTTGGGTACAGCTGGTACGCTTATGCCCAATCTGTCGAGAAGGCTTTCTTGCCCGCGACGATCACGTTATTAAATGACTTGTTGTTCGTCATCATTCTGTTGGAATTATTTCGAACGGTTTTAGGATTTTTACAATCCGACCGGATTCGACTTGAACCCTTTCTGCACGTCGGGATCATTGCGTCTGTGCGAAGAATTTTGACAGCCGGGGCTGAATTCTCTCATCAAGATAATGTCCCCGAAACAGTCTTCCGCCATTATTTAATGGACATGGGGCTACATGTCGTTGTCATCCTCTTCTTAATGATCGCCTTATTTCTTTTGAAAAAGACTGAACAGCCTGTTGTTGAACCGCTTCTCACCAAATAGGTTTTCCTTCCCCATCGTCGCCATTTAACAGAAACCGGAGCTCTTTTGTCTTCTTTGCGTTTTCTGCCCACTTCTGCCTTGCACTCCAGAAAAGGCTATGGCACTATTATCTCCCCATTTCCTACGGCAAAGTAACGGATGTGAATAATGGAATCTCTTCCCGAATTAGTCGGTACTGTGCATATCATTTTGGGACCCTACCGCGGAAACCCCGTTGCCCTCTATATGCGCCAAGATGGCTCTATCTGCCAAATATCTCCACGTATTTACCCCTGGAATCGTAGAGTCGGCATAGGTGAGACGCCCAATAAGGCTGCCGCTGACTTTGAAAAGAAATGGAAGGAAGCTGGATTAGCCGACGACATGTACACTGGGCCACATTGGGAAGGTGGGATTAAACCAGAAAAACCCAAACCGCCACCAAAGCCTCCTGCCGCTAAGCCAGCACCAAAGTCTGACACAGAAGCGACTGGCACCGAAAAAGCTCCCGCGTCGCCACCAGCATCCCCCCCCCCAGCAGCCAAAGCCGACGACTCTGCACCACAGGAAACCCCTGTCTCGTAACGTCTTCGCTCTTTTGTTTTAGGCCTACAGCGTTCCTAATTGGATCACGCGAAAATCGCTAGCTTTTAGGTCTTGGCACAGTCACGAGCAGCTTTGATAAAGGCTGAAAATAGGCGTTTTTGGAGAATATCTTTATGGTAGAGAAACTCTGGATGCCATTGAACCCCTAACCAAAAAGGATGGTCGGCCACTTCAATGGCCTCAATGACTCCATCTGGAGCCACGGCACTAATTTGAAATGAGCGCGGAATGCTCTTGACCGATTGATGATGTGAGCTATTGACGGGAATACTCGATTTTTTAATCACACGACGAAGCAAGGTCTTTGGTTCAATATGAATGGGATGCACGGTGTTTTCTGCGGAGTTTTTTTGAAGATGCTGAATTTTTGTGTCGATTTGAGCCGGGATATCTTGAATCAACGTTCCTCCCAAGGCCACATTCATCGATTGCATACCGCCACAAATCCCTAACGTGGGAATTTGATGCTCAAAGGCTAATTTGGACAACCTGAGTTCCATCCTGGCTCGTGCTTCACTCATTTTTTTGAAGGAATAGTGTTGGGATTCGCCATAGAATCGTGGCGCAAGATCAGACCCGCTACCGGTGACCAGCAACCCATCCAAACGCTGCAGAAGGAGTGCCTGTTGGGTCCTCGCTAAATCCAAAGGTAGTACGATCGGGACACCGCCAGCTTCTTGAATGGCTTGAAGATACCGAGCTCTCAAGAAATACGTGGGCTCCTTGCCCCCCATATCCTTACGATTCCCCTCATTGAAATCCGGAGTCACTCCAATGAGAGGTTTGCTACTTTTAAGAGATGGCTTCAGAATTTTATTCCACTCTTTCCGTCACATAGACTTCCTCTTCATAAGGGGAAGCCCCGAAAAATCTGACAGGATCATTGCCTTTGAGATGATCCGGTGTAATCACATACGTGCCGTAGAAGCTAGGCTCCCACACTGATTGGGCTGTCTCCAAGTTTCCCCCTGTCAGACCATACGTGAACGCGCCGACGATCCCCCCCAAAGCCGCATACCCAATTTTCGCTGGCAAATACACCAACGTGAGAAGACCACTACCTAATCCCAGTACGGCTTCATTACTCGGATCCGA
Source organism: Nitrospirales bacterium (assembly GCA_029261235.1). GTDB lineage: Bacteria > Nitrospirota > Nitrospiria > Nitrospirales > UBA8639 > Nitrospira_E. Next base: position 15,451 of record JAJDBS010000230.1, on the reverse strand, counting down.
GTCACCTTCATTCGCCCAACTCGTGCTAGGAATTCCTAAACCAACCACCAGCGCAAAGGCACATAACACCATCACACTCGTGCTTTGGATAAACAAACTCGCCAATAAATTCGCAATAGGTTTCATCATGTGCAACCCTCCTTTTCCTTAGATTCCATGAAAAACTACTTGGCTCACCGCCACATCAAAATATTATGCCCTGATCACTTATATGCCCAGTATACACAAGCAAGGCTTATGCCGAATAGCGCGAATTTACTCATCCCTCAATCCACGGCGCCCAAATCCAATTCAACAAGAATTTGTTGCTTAATATTCTCCGCCTCGCGATAGACCACTTCGTCTGTTTGCGTCATGAGAACATCGCCAGGGACTTGTGTATTTTCCTGTTTGATACCCTGCTGAATATAGGCTTCTAGCTTGTGAAAACAGATGAATTGTATGAATAAATCATACCCTTTTTTTAGAAAGTCTTCGTGTTGATCAAACGGAACCTCACGAAGATGCTCTTCAATCCATGGCTGAAAAACGAGTCCGGCTTGTAATTGTTGTATTTGTTGATTCTCCACAACAATATCGACTTGTACCCCACCTTTCCATGATCGCTTTTTGACATTAAAGACACAGTGTATTGTGTCGGATATACCTTCAATCGCTTCTGGTCCATAGAAGAGAGTGATTCGAAAGAGTGGAATTTTTGGAGGCGAAAGAAGAGACATCATGACACCAAGCACGTTCTCAGAGATGAAAGCTAAGAGGTGCAAACAGGCAAAACCAACAATTTTGACATCAGTAAAGCCTACCTCATTTGGGTTGACACTCGTCAATCTTGAACGATACAGTCTTTTCAAGTGTTCGGCAGACGCATCTTCATATTGGCCTGAAAAGAAAGGGTTACACCATGTTCGGAACCATGGGGTTCTCAGAACTAATGATCATCTTAGTGATCATTCTGATTATTTTCGGAGCTGGTCGGCTTCCGCAAATTGGTGAGGGTGTTGGAAAAGCCCTAAAAGGTTTCAAGAAAGAAGTCGCCGATTTACCTTCAGCCATGGATCCCAACGATCCACAGGGTGAATCTCCAACAGGAGAAATTATCGCAGAAACTACAGCACCCATAAGTGAGGCCCCAGTATCAGATAATCTCCCAGTTGGGCAAGCAACTAATACGCCTTTTGTGGCAGGACCAGAACAGACTCCCGGTACAGCAGCTGCTAAGCTTTATCAGGGTGCTGGACCAAAACTAGCACAACAACCCAGCACAACCCCAACTGTCGTCGCTTCAGTCCCTATCCCCACTGGGTCAGTTCCCGGTCCAGTATCAATGGAAGATCGGCAAGCTCAACCTGCACCGGTTGCCAGGGCTCAATATCCTGCACTGCCTTCTGGCGCTCAAGCTAAGCCTCTCGCTAAACGGCCTTCAGCTATCGTCAATAAACAAGCCGTAGCACGAGTCCAGGCGCAGCAAGCGGCTCGCAAAGCTCAAGCGAACGCGCCAGCACCACAAGACATGCAATCATTGGGAGAAGGACTCGGAAGTGCCGTCCGTACTTTTCGAGATGCAGCCGCAGATATCAAGAATTCCGTTGATCCACAGATGCGAACCATACAAGCGGAAATGGAAGCCGCTGAGCTGGAAATGAAAGAGACTATTGAGACAGCCAAACAACCATTGGCTCCCAAAGAACCCTCCGGTACCGTCTAACTGTTTTCTGTCTAACTTGCCGTTCTTCTCAAAACTCAGACCCTTGAAAGTTGTGTTTTGCCTTTTTGCTCTCATGGGCTGTGTGCTCGAAACGACCCCAGAGACGTCCGACCAGGTCACAAAACGGCTCATTGCGCTGCTCAGTGACCCGCATGCTGATACCAGACGAACAGCTGCACTATCTTTGGGGAAAATTAGCAATCCCATAAGCATTTCAGCCTTGGTATCAGCCTTATCTGATCCAGATGAAGAAGTCCGTCAATGGAGCGCCTGGGCACTTGGCAACCTAGATGAATCGCTGACCAAGGAGGCCTTAGTCAGTTTAGTCCAGCATGTGTCTGACCCTTCAGATCGCGTTCGCGAGGCAGTTGTTTTAGCCTTAAGTCACACGACTATTTCCGAAAAGATCATGCGAGTGCTAGCAGAAGCCTACGGCATTTCCACCCAAGCCACCCAACTCACCATTATTCAGACGCTCGCGCAGTTTGAATTTCCCTTTGCCTACAACCTATTCATACAAGCCCTCAAGAGTCCTGAGCCACTGATTCGTCAAAGTGCAATCGCAGGCCTTGGCGAACTCGGAGACCCTCGAGGTTTGTTGGTCATGCGTACCCATCTTCTCCAAGATTCCAGTGTCGGTGTTCGATCAGAATCTGCATTTCGTTTAGGGAAATTAGGAGGCCCTGCAGATAGACCCGCACTCCGCCAAGCCAGGGAAACAGATCCGACCCCTAATGTTCATTTTTGGGCAACTTGGAGTCTCGCTCAAATTGAAGATGAGGCCTAAGCCAATGGCTCAAATCATCGCGACCGCTTTTATTCCAAAAAACCACATGATTGAATAGGAAGAAGTAAGTCATTACAATTAGTGTTTACCAATATTCAACGGAATTCATACATAGGCCGTAACAGCCATTTTACATTACAGCATGTTCGCAATACCGGTAGAGAAGCCAATGACTGGGAGGCTTTCAAAACAACAAAGACACCCCTAACAATTTCCAATTTTTGTAAAAGACTTACGCCCCTAGTCCTTGCGGCGGGTAGACGGACCGACTCTTTGCTGTCACGTTGTTAAAACAGTACAGAAACACACAATCGTGAAACGAATGAAAAGGTGGATCAAGAGATGAAAAAGGTACTACTAGTCGATGATAATACCAGTGCTCGAGAAGCCTTGAGCCTTGTCTTGAAGTCCCAACAGTTAGAATGCATTGAAGTTGGCAATGGCTCAGAAGCTATCGAATGGCTAGCTACACACCAGGCTGACCTGATCATTTCTGACAATCAAATGCCAGTTCTGAGCGGATTAGACTTTATTGATCAGATCCAACTGCACCAAAAACCTGAAAATCTATCTCCAATCATTCTTTTGAGTGGGCATCTCAACGAACAAGATAAACAACGGGCGCGTAAAGCGGGAGTGTTTGCCGTACTGGATAAACCCTGCAATTTCAGCGAGTTCCTCTCGATGGTTCAACTAGCCCTTCAGGGCTAACATTGCAGAATATCCACCATTTTCTCCTAATCCAGTCATTACTTTCCTACACTGCTACCACCGTTCGACAGCTCTTCACATAACGATCTAGCTTTTTCTGATATCGGCATAAAATCAGCGCATGTCTCTACCCCGTCCGCGGTATGTACCTAGCAACCTCAGTCTTGATATCTCTTGAAGTATCAGGGGTTTAGATCATCTGATCCGCAATAGACCATCGCAAGACTGAGAAATTGATGACGTGATGCCTAAGAATGCAAATAAGACGATCGAGACAGTTACCCACATCAAAGGAGAAATCAGATGCTCAAGATATTTGGCGGAATGATCATAGGGTCCATGATGACCATGATGCTCTTAGGTGGCGCTTCCGCTGCAGACAAAGTACTAGCCAATGCCCAAACATTATACCTAGACGAAATGAATCGACCAGATGCCATCACGACCGTCTTACTGTTAGTGGTGATCAGTATTTTTATGGGAACCCTAAGTATGTGGCCAACAAGACCCGCGATGGATACCCAAAAAGTCATTAAGAAATTACGTCGACATTGCAAATAAGGGTGGAAAATGATCGCAAGCCGAGCATCGCATGCAGCGAATTGCAAACAAGAACTTTTAAATTCCGTAAATGAATTGCTGCTCAAAGAACAATGAACATACCTTAAAAACGGAATAGAATTTTCTATAATCAAAAAAACAGGGCTAATCATACAAGCTGGGAGTATCATCAACCTTCCCGAGCCACATCGCTTCTTTTCATATATTTTTATTTTGAGCCATCATATACTAGCTCAATTTTCCCCTCATCATATCCGAAATAATTCTTGAGGATTATTATTGATGAAAATTTCCCCATCTCAAGTCCATACGTTCAGTTCCGCGAACCTCTTACGGAAACCTGTCATCCCAGAGGAATCCACAAATTCGTTAAAACAAGGAACAGAAGAGCAGACTGAAACCACTAAACTCAAGAAACGTGACCAGGAGGTTCGCTCTCACGAACAAGCCCACATTGCTGCTGCTGGGGGCTTAGCCAGAGGGGGTGCCACTTTTTCCTTCCAGCGAGGGCCCGACGGGAAACAATATGCAATAGGTGGGGAAGTCAACATTGATACCGCCCCTGTCTCAGGAAACCCTCAAGCCACTATCCGCAAAGCCCAGCAAATTCGTGCAGCAGCTCTAGCTCCAGCAAATCCATCCGCCCAAGACCGCGCTGTTGCGGCCTCAGCTTCTGCCCTGGAAGCTGAAGCCCAACGAGAAATTCAAAAGGAGGAGCAAGAGGCGCCCACAGCAGAAAACGAGCGGACGACGATTCCCTCTTCTCCTCGCATCGATCTCTTCGTGTAAGATCTTCAGCACAGAAGCCTTCCCTTTGATTCAGATCCGTTCTTCTTCCCAAATTAGTAATAGGCATGATTTGCTCTGTTCCTCATGATTTGCCCATCTAGAATGTTGGCGATTTCGCCCAACAACTCACTGAGATAATCTTTATCCCCCCATGAAATTTGGGGACTAACTTTCTTTCCATCAGACACAAATCATCAAGAAACTTGGCAACAGATTTGCTAAATAAATTGTCGTGATGAATGCTCTTCTTTTAAAAACCCAACGCCAACATTTCCACAATTATTTTCCTCATCTTTTCGTGCTAATGGGAGATGCTATCGTACATGAATATTTCTGAGAAAATGAAACAAGACTGGGATGAGCGCGCCCAACATCATGCACGGTTTTGGATTGCGACAGAGAATTATCAAACGGAAGAAGTTTTTGAGCAATCTGGAAGGGACACCGCGCATGCACTCATAGAATCATTAACGAATTTGCACCGACCATCGTGGAACGTCTTGGACATTGGTTGTGGTATAGGACGTGTGCTGAAGCCCCTCGCCCAGCATTTTCATACTTTAGTCGGGATCGATGTCTCCTCTACCATGATTACCCAAAGCAAAACGTGGCTCGCCGATCATCCCAATATCACGACATTTGAAAACTCTGGCGTCGATCTTCGCGAGTTCAAAAATGAATCGTTTAACTTGGTCTATTCTTATGTGGCTTTTCAACATATGCCTCGGACAGTCTTTGAGCAATATCTACGAGAGATCAATCGAGTTCTCTCGCCAGAGGGTTACCTGGCCTTACAACTTCCCATTGGCCCCTATTGCGACGTGCCGATCGAAGATACCATTGGAATTCGATCATATACCTTGCAAGAAATCGAGCAAAAACTTCGCAACAATGGCCTCGCCTTTTGGGACGACACTGCAATACATCACAATAGTTCAAGCAACATGAACCAACCATTTGATCATCGTTTTCATATCATTAAGAAAATCAAACCTGTCAAACCTACGCTGAAGGTACAATGGGTACAATTGGCACGCCCACAACATACTTCAGCATTGGACATGCACCTCTACGAGACCTACGCCGACAACTGTGCAAAAATGGGTAATCCTCACGAGGGCATTCAAACATTGCAAGATCTGGTTCAACGCAACCCCAAGCATTTATCAGGATGGCTACGATTAGCTGCTCTCTTACTAGAAGACGGGCAGGTTCAACAAGCCGTCACCACGCTGCAAGAATTAACTACCCTACACCCACGCTACCAAGAAGGCAAAGCGACATTGCAGCAACTATTGGCCCAGCAACCAGATGAAAACTCCACATCACTCGAAGACCTAAAACAAGTATCTTATTAAAAAACACCACGGAATTTTTGTCTGGGGAAACATAAAGGAACAGCAGCAAATAAGAAACCTTCTTAAAAAATGCCTAGTCAATAAAAAAACGGGATGCTATAGTATTTTCTACAGAACATTGAAACCCTCTTGCTCACCACTATGATTTAAGGAGGAATCGCATGATCAACCGCATACTTCTCACACTGACAGCAGCGTTGTTTTTGTTTGGGACGACAGGCATGGCGCTCGCCGCTCACCCAGACAATGGCCCAGGTTGTGGATTAGGCAAACTGGCCTGGGGATCCTACCCTGGTCAACAATCAATTGGGCCTCAGATATTGCAGGCAACCACCAATGGAACGTTCGGATCCCAAACATTCGGAATCAGCTCAGGTACTTCAGGCTGCACCAATGACGGAACTATTTTGGCTTCTGAAAAAGTGAATGTGTTCGCAGCCATAAATTTTGATGATATTTCTCAAGATATGGCTAGAGGACAGGGCGAACATTTAACTTCATTGGCCACCTTAATGGATATTCCCACCGATCAACACGAAGTCTTTTTTGCTATGGCCCAAGAAAAATACACGATACTGATTGCTTCAGGAGAAGCCTCTCCTAAAGCCGTCGTCAAAGCAATTTATAGTGCGATGGGCAACCACCCCGTTTTAGCTCAAGCTAGCACTTCAAAGTAAGATCATGTAAGGCTCCGGCAACCGCTGGAGCCTTACCTTCCCTCTATATCCTCCCGTGCAGCATGTGTTGAAACGATTATTTTTGTTGTGTGTTGTGCTCTCCCTTTCCCCCGCGTTGGCTGCGGCCCAAGACGCTCCCTCTCCCTACCTGCAGGAACTACTTGAGATCGCTAACAAGAAGCAACTGCACCAACATCGTTATTGGCATCTGCTCTTACACTATCGACAAAACTTCTTAGGCGGTTTTACCAGCGAAATAGATGATCCGGGGTTTTTCCTATCCAAAAATGGGAAAACTAATCCAGAAGCCGAACTCTACGCCACGCTCGCCAACTTTTTTTCTAACGATGTAATTGGACGATCTCAGCAAGTACCGCAATGTGCCTTCATTGCCAGATATCATTGGCTTCGAAAGCACCTGCAGTTTGATGAAACCCGTTTACCAGTTCAAAACTGTGAACGATTCGAACATTGGCTGAAAGAACTGAACCCCGCTTCCGTGACTCTGGTTTTCCCGGCTGCCTTTATGAATAATCCAGTTTCAATGTTCGGGCATTCGTTTCTTCGCATCGATCAACGCGGCCAAACAGAACACACCCGTATTTTAGCCTATACCATTAACTATGCAGCAGAAGTTCCGCCGAATGTTGGAGTTGAGTTTGCTTTCAACGGTATTTTTGGCGGGTATAAAGGATTTTTCTCCACCATCCCTTACTATATAAAAGTGCAGGAGTACCGAGACATTGAAAATCGTGACATTTGGGAGTACGGCTTAAATCTTTCTTCTCAACAAATTCATCAACTGCTCATGCATACATGGGAAATGGGGAATGGGTATTTCGATTATTATTTTTTCAAAGAAAATTGTGCCTATCACATCCTTTCCCTCTTAGAAATTGCTGATCCTCAGCTTCACTTAACTGATCAATTTCATTTTTGGACTATTCCCGCTGATACGATCCGTCTTCTCTTCCAAACGGAAGGTTTAGTCCAAGACATGAGCTATCGACCTGCCGGCAGTACAAAACTCAAGCGGAAACGAGAAGCCATACAACTTTCAGACAGGTTCTTCCTTAACCAACTGACGACGGATCCATCCGTTGCTGGTCAAACAGCCTTTCTGCAATTACCTCAAGCCCACCAAATTTTCATGCTTGATCTGGCATCCGATTATCTTCGCTATAAAAGCCGAACGAATAAAACATTGGCGAAGCAATACAAAACAGCCAATCAAGCCATCTTATTGAAACGAAGCCAGATCCAAGTCCCGTCTTCCTCATTTTCCATTGCACCATTCACACTATCTCCAGAAGAGGGCCACGAAACAGCCAGAATGGGGATGGGAGTCGGGTGGCGAAACCATGAAATCTTTGAACATGTTAGCATTCGAGCCGTCTATCATGACTTGCTGGATCCTGACCCTGGGTATACACCCGACTCTCAGATTGAACTCGGTGCATTGGCATTAAGACATTACCATCGTCGCAATCAATTCAGGGTTGAAACACTTACACTCGTGAATGTGCTGTCACTCGCGCCAATTGATTCCTGGTTTCTTGGCCCTTCATGGAAAATAAAACTTGGAATGAACACCGTCAAAACTCATTCATGTGATTTGTGTTCCAATGGAAATTTGAATCTCGGAGGGGGGGGCGCGCTAGAAACTCATTTCTTTCAACGAGAAGTTTTTTTTCTATTTGGGGAGATAGATGCAAATGTAAGCGGAGCCTATGACGAGAACCATCGAGTCGGAGGCGGCCTATCTGGTGGAATTGTGGCCAATATGACGAACAATTGGAAATGGCGAGCGTCTGCCGGATATTTGGGATATCTCTTCGGTGATCGTTCTGATGATATAAAAATTTCAGTCGGACAACGATGGACCTTCGCCAAAAACTTCGCCTTTCGCACCACCTACACCCATCATGATCGAGACAACGAGCTTCTGGCTGTCATTCACGGTTATTTTTAGTACTGTCGTATGAAAAAGGAAAGCCATCTTTTTGCAAAATCATACGTTGATTATCTTAACCAACATGAGCATGTCATTTTATGCATTCAGGAGAATCTGAATAGGCTTTCTCATTATCATTGCCTCATGGTAAAATCGGCGGATTCAATATTTTTATCGCTCATTCGGTGGTCTAAAAACGATGACTTCCAACAATCCGCAATCAAACTCTTCAATTGCACCGCACCCTCCTCTCCGGGATTATTACGAGACCGAAGAACAGCGCCGACAACTCCTCGATGAACAATTTGACCATGTGGCTCCCGATTACAATTGGATCACTCAAGCCACATCATTTGGTTCTGGGAACCGGTATCGTCAGGAAGCCTTAAAAAGGTCGGGACTCTTGGAGGGACATTCGATTCTTGATGTCGCCTGTGGGCCTGGCACCGTCTCGTTAGGCGCCCAACGCATTGTCGGAGAAATTGGCAAGGTTGTTGGATTGGACCCGAGTCTCGGAATGGTGACAGAAGCACAAAAACAAGGTGTCTCAAAGGTCCTACAAGGCAAGGCAGAGGATCTCCCCTTTCCTGACTCAACCTTTGATTTTGTCAGTATGGGCTATGCACTTCGTCATGTCACCGATCTCACGCTCGCCTTCAAAGAATACCTTAGGGTACTCAAACCAGGAGGACAACTTCTTATCCTGGAGATCTCTCGTCCTGATGCTTTTCTTCCTTATCACGTGAGCCGATTCTTTTTAAAACAGATCGTCCCATTGATATCGTATTTTGGAACCAAAAACCCCCATGCCCACAAACTCATGAAATATTATTGGGATACCATTGAAACGTGCGTGCCACCAGAAACTATTCTTCAAGCCCTGGGAAACTCTGGCTTTATCCAAAGCCAACAATATACGCTTTTTGGTGGCTTACTGAGAGACTATTCCGGCTCGAAACCTTAACTGATTCGATGCGTTTTTCGTCGATCCAATAGAACAGACCGTCTCTAAGTCGTGTTCTCCTAAATTGATCGTGGATCATTCATGACAAGCTTTTGAGGAAATCAAAAGCGCATCCGAAGACCTCCCATTCCAGTGAGACCACTTAAACTTTCAACGCTAAGTTTATTCTTTCCTGATCGTTTCTTAAAACGGGTGAATTGAATATCTCCGCTCACTCGACCTTCTCCAAAAAATGCGACGCCCCCACCGACTGGGACTTCCACTCCCAGCAGTCCCAGCAACCCATACCCAAATCCCCAACCTTGCGTGATATTAAGAGAAGACCTTTGTCTTTCAATTTCATTTTCATCAAAAACATTGATAGCGAAATTGATACCAAGGCCAATATACGGGGAAATTCCACTAGGGAAAAAATAATACTGTCCTATCCCACGTACGATAAATGATTCGGTATCAATATCTTTGGCATTAAAGAGTTCCACTTCGGAATTACGGTATTCCAATTCCACGCCAAATTGTTCCTGAGGAGAAATTTTTCCTGCCGCCTGGACCACCGCATTGAACCCTGATTTGCCTTGAAACGGATAAAAAATCCCTCCTCCAGCAGAAATAATCATTGAACCTGATTTTCGAGAATCCATCCCTTTCGCCTCAGCGCTTTGTGAGAGCCCGCCCCAACATACTAGTCCAACCACGAGGCTACAGAGATATTTCATCACTAATGGTTTCATCATTCCTCCAACATTCATGATCTTTCGTGAACGCTTAGATAGTCTATCAGAGTTTTCCCCTATTCCTACCAACTGAGCAAGAGAACACCAAATCTGAGCACTGGTTATTTCACAAGGGTTTTGATACCAAGAAGAGAACCGTAGGTTTGATGGAGCTCAAGTTGATCCTCCGCCTCATCATCTGGGAAGGACACAAGAGAAGTATCTGTGTATTGCAGCTTGGATGGATCATTTTCAACTTTCCTGCGAAGTTGATTGAGTTTCCACGCCAACGAACACCATTGCCATGTCATCGACACCACTATCCGAATTTGTTTGGGATAAAAAACCCAGGCAGCCTCCACAGGCATGCTGGGACGACGAGACCGTCGGCCACGCCACCGGACCAGTCCCCCTTCTAATGGATGGATATCCTCAAACATAATACATCCATAAAAACAAAATAATAAAAACATGAGCTTCACGACCGGTTCCCCCGTCGCTGCCGCTCGACGCATGAGCGTTTCTATATGCTCCCACGTATAATAGCTCCGCCACGCCATTCTATAGGCCTCGGCCAGATCCTCCTTGGTCATTTTGGGGTGCGCCATGGTGACATGTTCGAGATCATAGATATTCATATCCGGATCCATCCACACACCACGTTCGTACAGTTGCTGATGATCTTCTGATCCAGGCAAGGGTGTGAGAATAAAAAATTCCACGATATCCACCGGAAGTTCTTTTTTGAGGATCTCAATGTCATGGGCAATACTGGACGGCGTATCTGCCTGAAAGCCCAGAATGTACCCACCCACTGTGGTACAACCATGGCTTTTCCAGAGTTGTAACATCTTACGATATTCCCCTATTTTGTTTTGCCGTTTTTTCGCCCCAACCAGCGATTCTGGATTCAGACTTTCCAAGCCAATAAAAATATTATGGCACCCCGCTCGAACAGCTTTTTCAATAAACCGAGGGATTTTGTGACAAAGCGTATCAACCTGAATGGTAAGAGATAGCTGAAACCCTTCTTCCTCTCGCAAATGGATCATTCTGTCTAGAATGGCTTCCCAGCCCTTATTTCGCGCAAAATCGTCGTCAGTAATGAAAAATCGCCAAACCCCTTGCTTGAGATTAACTCGAATGAGCGCTTCAATATCATCAGCTGAGCGCCAGCGTGAAGTTCGACCTTGAACATTAATAATGGTGCAAAAACTGCACTGGAAGGGGCATCCGCGCCCGGCATCAAAACTGGAAAGACGCCGAAAGGTTCTTTTCACCAAATTGGCGGGAAGGAAAGGCGGAGGGATCCCTTCCAAATTTGGCGTGTTCGCCAAGAAGTTATAGGAAGGCTTTAGGCATTGTTCATACGCATCTTTGAGGATAGCATCTAAACGTCCTTCAGCCTCGCCAGCAATAAGCGTAAATCCATCAGCGAGGGCCTGCTGAATGTCCTTCGGCATCTCTTTCAGCATGGCGTAACATCCACTCACATGAAATCCACCAATCGCCACTGGAATGCCAGCCTCAAGAAACGCTTTCCCTAGATCTAAAGAACGAGGGAACTGATTGGTTTGCACACCGACAAAACCAATCATCCCTCCCGCTCCGCGACGAATACGTTTGATAATTCGTTTCGTAGGGATAGTGGCATTCGTTTCATCGTAGACATCCACGTGAATGTGAACGTCTTCACCCAAGACCTGTCGATCCACACAATCCATAGCTAATGCATTCAAAGCCGCCAGACTATTGGATGGGATGGCGGACCGTCCCCACTGAATGACATACCCCTCATCATCGTAATGAGAGGGTTTAATCAAAATTAAATGAAATGATTGTTTTGATTTCAATGAATGGTCCGAAAAATTAGGTCATCATTCGCGATAGAGCGCAGACGAAAACTTGAAGAAGGATGGAGACAAAGAGGGATCAATCAAGTAGAGCATCTGCACATGACATGAGAACCACCGATTACCCTACGGAGCCGCCCTAATAGTGTCAAGCCATCTTTTCCATGTGTCCGATGTTCATTTCCAAACGAAAACCTGATGCCATAACCGTTCACGATGGCATCATATTGACAACTCTGAACTCAAACAGGACAATCCATAAGAGTGCATTTTTCTTAATAAAATCCTATCCATGGAGGAACGTTCGTTGTCTGATCAGACCCCATTTGAAACCGAAATTGCCCAACTTCTTGTGACCACATTGAACTTGAAAGTCGAACCTGGCGAAATCCCACCATTAGACCCGTTATTTGGAGAAGGTTTAGGGTTAGACTCGATCGATGCCTTGGAGATTGCGCTGGTGATTCATCAGCATTACGGATACAAATTGCGGTCCGATGACCCTGATAACGCCACCATATTTTCTTCCCTTCGGTCCCTCTGTGAGGCTATTCAGAAGAACCGCGAAAAATAAATCTAGACATGGAAGACACCTTCCACAATCCCGGGTGAAATATGAATCACGACCGTAGCCTCTTACTCAAGTGACTTTCAGGGCGAGGCCCTCGCCCGAGCTGAGATCCTCTCCCTGCATTGGCAGTGTCATCAATTCAAACGTTATGACGCATTCCCCTTTACTTGGTCCCTATCAACCTCATAGTACCGTCGCTTGGTTCAACGGAAAATCTATGTCTGCTGGCATGGTGTTGTCGCATGTCAGTTTGACTAGGAAGCAATTACCTCATAAACGTTATGTGATCAATCTGTGTCAAGACCGCTATGCTTTTTTGATTGGATTTGCTGCGGCCCTTTGTCGCAACCAAACAACGCTGTTGCCTCCTAATCCCTCATCTGAAATTATGCAACAACTCACCCGTGAATATCCTGATTGTTATTACGTAACTGATGGGCAAGAGGAAATTGCAGGACTAGACGGCATCACTCTCAATTTGGACACGAGTCCTGACCATACACCTATGGAGAACCCACAATTTCAAGATTCCCATGTTGCGGCGATTGCGTTCACGTCTGGAACAACCGGCACTCCACGTCCCAACCCCAAGACTTGGGGGTCAATGGTCCAGATTGCTCAAAAAACGGGAGAAAGCCTCCCCCTTTCTCAGGGAAAACCCGTCACTGTCGTCGCCACAGTTCCTCATCAGCATATGTACGGACTGGAAACGACCATCATGCTACCCCTCCAAAAGGGATGGGCCATTCATTCAGGACGACCTTTTTTTCCAGAAGATATTGCGTCGATCTTAAAGGAACAACCCTCACCCCGAATCTTAGTCTCTACGCCCATTCATCTTAGAGCCTGCGTGCTGACTGAATCGAGATTTCCAGAGGTCACCTATACATTATCTGCCACCGCCCCGCTGACCAGACAATTAGCCAACCAGGTAGAAGAATTGCTTCATACGACAATGGTCGAGATTTATGGATTCGCAGAAGCAGGAACCATCGCCACACGGCAACCCATCCGAGAAAACCATTGGACCTTATTGCCCGAGTTGACCTTGGAATCACAGACAGATGGGCATGCAGTCAACACCCCATATTTTCCGGAACCCGTCTCAATTCCAGATACCATTCAGCCGACAAACCTCCAGCAATTTACTCTAGAAGGGCGGCCTAACCATCTGATTAATATTGGAGGGCATCGTGCATCATTGGATGCCTTGAATCTATCGCTCCTTTCCATTGATGGTGTCGTGGACGGTGCGTTCTATATGCCTGAAGAGAAAGAAGAATCAATCACGCGCCTTGTGGCCTTTGTCGTGGCGCCCGGGAAAACTGTTGAATCTATCCTTTCGGCACTTCGCACAAAAATTGCCTCCGTATTTTTGCCACGCCCGGTGTACCTCATTGAAACGCTTCCTCGCAATCACACTGGAAAATTCCTCAGAAAAGACGCAGAAGCATTAATGAGGGAACAACCGTGTCATGCCAGACCACCGAACCAGGCAATCAATCCATGACTATTGAAAAACAACTACTCATTGCCCACTCGCACCCGTCGCTAGCCGGGCATTTCCCAGGGAACCCTATCGTGCCAGGCGTGGTCATACTGGGGGAAATACTTGAATCTATTGGCCAATCACTCGGTGAGCGATTGGTGGTTATTCAAGTGCCTGTGGTGAAATTTCATTCTCCTCTTCGTCCAAACGAAACAGTAGATCTCACATTCGACCTGCTTCCAAAACAGCACGTCACCTTGTCCTGTCATGTCGGTTCGAGACGGATAGCTTCAGGGCAGTTCATTTTTCAAGCGACCAACCAAGCCGCTCCCTTATCGCGATGAGTAAACGTTGGCTGACACAACGAGAACGGGGGAATCGTTGGGCCTATCAGTTGATGTTATGGGTATCCCTTCGAATCGGACGGAAGACTGCTAGGACGCTTCTCTACCCCATCTGCACCTATTATGTGTTGTTTTCTTGGAGAGCAAGCAAAGGCATTAAGACCTTTTTACGCCGTGTGTTACAGCGTCGAGTAACGCTCAAAGATCTGTTTGGGCAGTATCACGCCTTCGCCTCAACGTTGTTGGATCGGACCTTTATTTTGGCCAATAGACGAGACGAATTCGACTTAAAGATTCAGAATTTAGACATACTCTTAGACCGCGTTGACCGCAAACAAGGCTGCTTACTTCTTGGTTCTCATCTGGGGAGCTTCGATATCCTTCGAGCCACTGGATTAGCAACCAGAAATGCCCCCATCAAATTGCTCATGCATCAAGAGAACGCACCCATCCTCAATGATGTTCTAGGGAAACTCGACCCCACAATGTTGGATTGCATTATTCCGGTCGGCGAACCTGACACGATGCTGCGTGCCAAAGAATGTCTGGATGCGGGTGGACTCGTTGGCATGCTTGGTGATCGCCCACTTAAACATGAAAAAGTCGTACTCTGTGATTTTTTGGGGCAAACGGCTCAATTTCCTTCCGGCCCTATGTTGTTGGCCAGTATCCTCAAAGTTCCAGTCGTGCTATTTTTTTGTCTGTATCGTGGTGGTGGACGATACGACATTCACTTCGAATTATTTGCAGATACCGTCGTCATCCCACGAGAAGATCGAGCTCAAGGGTTACAAGAGTGGACACAACGGTATGCTGTTCGCTTAGAAACGTACTGCAAAATGGCCCCAAACAATTGGTTTAATTTTTATGACTTTTGGGAAACAGATGAGTAAGGATTCGCGAAATAATAACTTCTCAGAATTCGCGCCGAGATTTGGGTCAGATTGGGTCGAACTGAGGGAGTACAACCGGAAG
>JAJDBS010000229.1 GCA_029261235.1 Nitrospirales bacterium | reverse complement strand
TGGTATGACAATGAATGGGGTTATTCATGTCGTGTACGTGACCTCGTCACGTTTCTCGCACAACAGAGTTAACGAATAACCGCCCGCGGGGCCCGGTGGTACCTGCCCTGCCATACTCCATCTTTCCATGGAAGGCCGAGGAGTCATGAATCTCACCAAACAAACTATTGATCAGATTGATCTTCGCAACAAACGCGTCCTCATTCGCGTGGACTTCAATGTCCCGCTCGATGATACGCGACAAATCACAGACGACTCTCGGATACGCGCAGCGCTCCCGACCATTAACCGAGCCATTGACGAGGGTGCTGTCGTTATTCTGTGTTCGCATTTAGGCCGCCCCAAAGGCACCAACAACGCAAAACTCAGCCTTGCTCCCGTCGCGAAACGCTTACAACGCCTGCTGAACAAACCTGTGGCGTTTACCGATGATTGCATCGGTCCCGCAGTTGAATCTGTCGTCAACAAAGCGCAACCAGGCGATGTGGTGCTCTTAGAAAATTTACGCTTTCATGCTGGTGAAGAAAAAAATGACGAGCAATTCTCTGCTCAGCTGGCTGCGCTTGCCGATGTGTATATCAATGAAGCCTTCGGAACCGCACATCGCTCTCATGCCTCGACCGTGGGCATCACCAAATATGTGAAAGTTGCAGCAGCGGGCTTTCTGATGAAACGTGAAGTTGAAGCCTTAGAAGGAACCGTAGAAAATCCTGTTCGCCCCTTTGTCGCCATTCTAGGAGGAGCAAAGGTTTCGGGAAAACTCGGCGCGATTAAAAACCTTTTTGAGAAGGTCGACAAAGTCATCATCGGCGGCGGCATGGCGTTTACCTTTATCAAAGCCCTCGGCTTTGAAATTGGGAAATCGATCGTCGAAGACGACATGCTGGATTTAGCCAAACAAATACTTGAACAAGCCATGACGCAAAAGATTAAGTTCTACCTCCCTGTCGACTGTGTCGTCGCGGCAAGCTTGGAACCAGACGCCGAAACCATGATTGTCACCATCCAAGAAATCCCCCCCGGTTGGTACGGCATGGATATCGGGCCAGCTTCCGTTCGACTGTTTGCTGAAGCTGTCCAAAACGCCAAAACCATTTTATGGAACGGCCCCATGGGCGTGTTTGAGCGAGATGCCTTTTCTCGAGGAACCTTTGCCCTCGCACATTCGGTCGCCAACGCCTATGCCAAAACAATTATCGGGGGAGGAGATACTGCTTTAGCTGTCCATCGCGCAGGAGAATCAGAAAGTATGGCCTTTATCTCAACGGGTGGAGGGGCCGCGCTCCAACTGCTTGAAGGCAAACACATGCCAGGGCTGGCCGCCTTACCTGAGCGGCCCTATTGATCAGCGAGCAATTTTTCTTTTGTCTTCTTCCTGAAAGTATCCCTTCTTTATGCCCAACACACTGATTGTCGGTAATTGGAAAATGCATAACACCATTTCCCAAGGCGAAATGCTCATTCGCAAAATTCTTGCTCTCTATCAACCTCATCCAACCGTTGACCTGATGGTGGCACCTCCATATATCACGCTACAGACAGCAGCAAGGCTCCTAAAGACCACATCGATTACACTAGCCGCTCAGAATGTGTGCGCGAAAGACGAAGGTGCGTTTACTGGAGAGGTTTCCCCTCCGATGTTAAAAGAACTGGGCTGTCAGTCTGTCATTATTGGGCATTCCGAACGACGTCACCTCTTCGGTGAAACCGATGAGAGCATCAATGAAAAGATCCACGCCGCCCTGCACCATGGGCTTCAACCAATTTTTTGTGTTGGTGAAAGGCTGGAGGAACGAGAAGCCGGCCAAACGCATTCAGTCATCCAGCATCAATTGCAAGCAGGCCTAGCTCGCCTCGAGGCCAAAGACCTCGACAACATCACCATTGCCTATGAGCCGGTCTGGGCTATCGGCACTGGGAAGGCTGCTACCGTGGAACAGGCCTCGGAGGTTCATGCGGCTATTCGAGCAACGGTCGCAACCCACTGGGCCATTGATCCAGAGCAAATTCGAATTATTTATGGAGGCAGCGTCACGGCCGACAATGCCCAGGCCCTCTTCCAATCTCCCGACATTAATGGCGCTTTAATTGGGAAAGCTTGTCTGAATTCAGAATCCTTTGTTAAGATAGCGCAAATAGCTTCCTTAGATTCATAAATTAACGCCCAAGGACCATCGATCATATGTATACCCTAGCCGTCTCCATCCATCTCATTGTCTGCTTTCTCATGATCGCCTCCATCTTGCTTCAAGCAGGAAAGGGAGCAGAAATTGGGGCGTCGTTTGGCGGGTCATCTCAAACTGTCTTTGGAAGCCGGGGACCGGGCACGTTTCTGAGCAAAGTGACTGTGGGAACGGCTATTGTGTTCATGTTGTCTTCCCTGAGCCTAGCCGTGCTCTCAAGACAAGCCAATACATCATCAACAGTCATTGATCTGCACCCAACCACTCACCAGGAATCATCTTCTTCACCAACACCAGAGACCACGACGGTGACTCCTGCTGCTGAATCAGAAACCACGACACCATCGCCGGCAACCTCGTCTGAGGCGACTCCAGAAGCAAGAAGTCCTGCACCAACCGAACCATAAGGTTCTCCGCTTTTTTCACGCGCGCGTAACGAACACTTTTCTTCAAGCAGCAAACCTGAGCTGACTGGTACAGACAGCTTAACTTGAAATAAAAAACATCTCTAAAAGATCAATCGCCCATTGAATTTAACCGTAGTTGGGGATGTTCAAAAAAGTTCGTCAAGCAAGGCCGCAGCCATTCACGGCCTTCGTAGCTCACTTCCGCCTACGGGGGCCGAAGCCTTCGGCGGAGAACTCGGCGAAGTAGGCTTGACGCTCGGAGCGTACTCTCAATACGTGAGCACAGGAAAATGGCGAGAACGCCGCTGGCCTGTCAGCCGTAGCCTTGGCGAAGGAAGGCGGCTTTTTTCAACATTCCCCCTCAAAGAGGAGTAAGCCAGTTGGCGTAGGTAGGATCTTCACCGCGCACGATCTTAAAGAAATCACTCTGGAGAGCTTGAGTGATTGGTCCAGGCTTGCCTTCTCCAATCATCCGATCATCTAACTCGCGTACCGGGGTCACCTCAGCCGCTGTTCCCGTGAAGAAAACTTCATCGGCCACGTACATCGCATCCCTGGTAAACCGCTCTTCAACGACTGGAATTTTTTTGGCCCGTGCCAGTTGGATGATAGAATTACGAGTAATACCATCAAGAATAGACGTTAAGGGTGTCGTTTTAATCACGCCCTTGGTGACGATAAACACATTCTCACCAGTGCCTTCTGCCACGTAGCCATCTGGGTCAAGCAGGATACATTCCTCATATCCTGATTTTTTGGCTTCCCACTTCGCGAGAATGGAATTCACGTAATACCCGGAAACTTTCGCGCGAGTCATCGACACATTCACA
>JAJDBS010000228.1 GCA_029261235.1 Nitrospirales bacterium | reverse complement strand
AACGCAGTTGCAGACATAACACTATTCCTTTTGTTACAAGGATCGTATCTACAGGTATTCAGAAAACCGAGTGAAGCAGAAAATGGAAGGAAGTCCGCTCCGAGCAGGATCTGGTCGCGATACGATCGCGAGGCCCGAAGTATTCAGAGTGTTCGCGCCGTCGGACCGAATCAGCATGAACCAACTACAGACTACAGCACAATCTGAAAACTGTCAAATACGCTCCTAGCCCTTGCTAAAGGGGCTCAGGCATTCACATTTCAACAAAAGGATTCACACATGAGCAGCTTATACGACATCACATGCCAACGTATCACTGGAGAAAACGAGGCTCTCACCATCTATCAACACAAGGTCCTGCTCATCGTGAATACGGCATCTCAATGTGGATTTACACCGCAGTTTCAAGGGCTAGAAGCACTCTTCCAGCAGTACACATCACAGGGATTTGCCGTACTCGGATTTCCCTGTAATCAATTTGGCAGCCAAGATCCAGGCAGCGAGGAAGATATCCAGCATTTTTGCCAAACCAACTACGGCGTCAGCTTCCCCATGTTTGCCAAGATTGAAGTAAATGGTGTCAATGCGCATCCGCTCTATCAACATCTGAAAAACCAAGCGCCAGGCCTAATGGGATCCGAAGCCATTAAATGGAACTTCACTAAATTTCTTGTTGATCAATCAGGAACGGTCCAAGACCGTTTTGCCCCGACGACGAAACCAGTGGATATTGGGCCGCACATTCAAAAACTCTTAAATATTAGTGCCTAATTCATCGCTCTACTTCTCTTATCTACTGTTAGGACAGCACAAACTTGATCCGTTCTCCATGAACGTGTAACAAATCTGACGAACGAAAGACTTCTCAGCATTCAGCTGATGCCTGATTACTGATAAGTCTTGCCTAATTGGGGATCTATTTTTCACATCAATGAGGAGGTTCGTTGAATGGCCACAAAGAAATCATTGTTAATCGGAGCAGCATTAACAAGTTTGTTAGCAGTCGGCGCGTTTGGTACAACCGCCGTTGCCCATGCAGACGGTATGGGTGAAGCAGGGCAGTGTCATGGCGTCAATGCCTGCAAAGCCAAAGGCGACTGTTCAGGGAAAGGAAATGAATGCGAAGGCAAGAACGCCTGCAAAGGAAAAGGCTGGACAAAAATGTCCAAAGAAGATTGCGAGAAAAACCCCAAAGGTCATTGGGAGGCCATGCCTAAAAAGCATTAATCACCAAATAAATTCGTGATGCAGATAATTCCCCCTTCGTGTCAGTCATGGAGGGGGAATTTTTGTTCGCGCACAAGAGTTATGGGACGGTTGAATATTTATCAAAGAGCGCTTGCAAATACTGAAGGAAATTGTGGCACCAACAGCTGATAGGAATGGTCAAAAAAGTCACAGCAAGGCCACAGCCGTTTTGGCGCGCGGAGCGTACTTCCAGTACGTGTGCACGGCAAAAAGGCGACCTGCCTGCCCGAAGCCGCTTCGGCAGGCATGGAACTGCTAGCCTGTCAGCCCTAGCCTTGGCGAAGGCTGGTGGGGTTTTTCAACATTCCTGTTATTCAAGAGCCAGCACACCTACCCCACTCAAGATCAAACCAATTCCTGCAATCCATCCAGAACGAATATTCCAGCTGTTCACCGGCAACACTTTTTCAACAAAGACGAATATCGTGATCCCCGCGATCCAGAGCAAATTCATCACTCCGCCCACAAACAACAACCCCATCAACGCCCAACAACATCCCAAACAAAACGCACCATGATGAAAACCTAAACGAAACGCCCCGCTCACACCTGCTCGCCAATGCTCTGCAATAAAGCGCGCGGGAGACCGACAATGCTCCAAGCAGACGGTCTTCCACGGAGTGAGTTGGTACACCCCTGCCACGATTAACAGAGCCACGGCTAAGACATGACTGTTCGCCACCATCATAGGGGAGAGCATCGATGCCTCCCGCAACCCCCATTGCACCACCGTCGCACCAACACTAAACAGACACCACATCGCGATGTATCCCGAGACAAAAGCAGAGATGGGAGCCATCGGCGTCCCCTGTCGTTCGGCTTTGCGTGCCATACCTGCATAGAGCAACGTCATAGGAATCACACTCGGCAGCATCATTCCGACCATCATGATGGCCCACATCGCAAACATGAACATGAAATCTATGGAGGTCCATGGATGCATCCGCCCGGAATCCGCCATATCCATCGCAGGCATCTGAACCCTGAGATAGATCACATAGGCCCACGCCAAGACGATCACGCCAATGAGAGACGAGAGAATCGCAATCCGATCACGCTGAGGTAAGAAAGAAGGAGGAAAAGTAGGAGAAGATGGCATGAAAAGAGGCTAGACCTATCACAGAAAATGCTTGAACCTTTCGAGACAGTCACAATGACCAGGAAATAACGTCGTCTCCTTTACACACAACAACACATCTAATTATGTGCGAATCACGCCATCTTGATTCATATGTAAAATATTAAACTGCCCATAGGTATCAGAGAGGTTCAATGTGATTCCAGCTTGTGCCTTCGTCGACCCATTGCCGACTTCAGCCACTGTGTACTCAAACCCTTCAGGTAAATTTATTCTGGCCCGATAGTCTCCCCCACTAAAGGGATCGGTGATGGGCCTTCCAGTTGATTCCACTAAATCTGGCACGTTGACGGTGGCCTGTCGTGCTTCAACATCAATAGAGAGCTGAATTGGCACAAACAACGGCTCCAGCACATTAGTCATCGTACTATTAAACACAAAAAAGTGGGTCGCTCCGGGAGCCGTCGATTCGCCATGAAGAATTTTACTGAGCGCTTCGCGTTGCGCTGTATTGGCCTTCGAATCAATCAACATTTGCTGTGATCCGTTTCCTTCAGCCACTTCCCCAGGCCATTGCAGCAACATGACAAAATTTAACCCATCTAAGCGGGTCTCATTAAAATGCCCGTCTTCAATATGCCCAGCACCCATCCCTTCACAGAACCCATGAGTGGAAGGGGCTTGAAACTGACATCCACACCCATAGCTACAGTTACAATTGGAATACTCAAGCCCACGAAGCATCCATTGATCCGGCATTGTACATTCCTTTCCTCGACCACATGAGTTTGTCTCTCGAATGTCAAAAACTTGTACCATGTCCGAGCAGGTCGATTCCAGCTATCCCTTTCCCGCAGAGCTGGCATAGGGAATGATAGCTCCCTCCCCTTCTATCACCTTCATTTTTTCTGCTATCATGGAAAAAATCAGTAGGGATCTGTTGATTATTTAGCAGACAACGCTTGTCAGTGCTCAATAAATATTTGATATCAATGGCCGAGGGGAATGTTCAAAAAAGTCGTCCAGCAAGGCTGCAGCCCTTTTGACGAGCGGAGCGTACTTCCAGTACGTGAGCACGGCAAAAGGGCGAGAACGCCGCTGGTGGCTTTTTTCAACATTCCCAGTAGGCAAAAGGGCCTCAAACAGACTACACTAGACCCCAAGAAGCCGTGAAACCGGTCTCAACATATCAAACATCGTCTTTTGGACTTCCAATTTCAGAAAGGATTCAGCACTCATGGCCGAACAACACAAGCATTATGCCGCAGGAAAATCTGGAGAACTCTACGGATACACGGGGAAAAATGCACCCGAAGGCACAACGGCGCTCGTAGAAGAAAACGGAACCACACTCACAGCCGACGGCCTCAAGTATTGTCAGCTTCGCGGCTACTCATCGCCCATGGTTGCCACCATTCGCGTCCTTCATGATCAATATCAGGCACCAGCCGTCGGCCAAGCCATTGAAGCGTCGGCACTTAACGCAGATATGATGCTCGAGAAGCAAAACAACACGAAAGCCATGTCGGAACGGCTCCGCTTGGATTGGGAACAACAAGACAAAGCCTTCAAAGCCAATGTCACTGCCACGGCCAAAGCCGAAGCTGCTGCTGCCAAAGCCGTTGCCGACGCTGCCAAAGCCGCTGCCGACGATCCCAAAGCATTAACGTAAGAACATCCAAATCTTCATAGAGAGACCTTCAACAACCCATTCACAAGGAGCGTGTCCATGGGAAAAAGCCAGGACTCAAAAAAGGAAGCGAAAAAAAAGCCAACCAAATCCTTGAAAGAAAAACGCGCCGACAAAAAAACTAAAAAATAACCCTCCCTCCCACTCAGAACCTATCCCTTTGCTGACGAGGGGCCATCCCCTCGCCAGCAATATCCTCCACTTCAAAAGTTTCCGTCACAGAGGAGCCGCGTGCAATTTTTGCGGGCTAATGGAGGGATGTTGTCGGTTGAAACTTTTTGGTATTCATATGCCCCAATGTCAGTCTGGCTATCTCGATTGCTTCCATCTTTGTCAGTAAGCGGTGCCTCGTTAGAGTCTGCCTGAGTAATGGCGGGTGAGGCCGCTTGTAGGTGAAAATCCTTCTGCGCAACATCAACAAAGAAAGGGTCCCCGGACACACCGTGATCTTCTGCAGTAGAGCTGCTTAGAATTTGCTCCACGGTGAAATAATTTCGATTAGTTAGGCCCCAATCATCTTTGAGAAAAGGCGTTCCATTGCTTGAAAAGTACAAGTAGTGATCAAGCAGGGAAAATCCATACAGGCATGTGCTGGGATAATGGGGAAGCGTAACTGAGGGAGAGGATCTCGTTACGGTTTCTGAAGTGTGAGAAACATCTGCAACACGTGATCCTCTGCAATAATCAAATGCCTGATGTACCCAACAAAAAATGTGATGCACCAATTCGAAAAATATACAAGAAAACGGAAAGAGGGTACATCAATGTCCGCTTACCCGATGGTATCAATACCTGACCCTACATAAGACAGAATCTATATTCTCTGAATGTAAAAAAAAGGAACACAATCGTATCTTATGTAAGAACACTGTAGGCCTCGCCCTTCATGCCTCTCTCTGATCGGAGCCACAAGCGACCCTTGCCTGAACGGCACGGTTGTTTCTTTACCAGCCTCTCTCTTGTTGTTTCGTATATCTCTCTGTACCAAGGTGGAAAAGCGCATGATCTTTGCAGCGCTTAACCAGTGAGGATGCGTCCTCTTTGTTTCGCCCATCCTGCCGATACTATCCCGATCGACGATGACATGAGGTTTGTTCATAGGCACATGCACGTTCGGCCATGATTGCCCAGTACACCCAGATGAGGAGATCACACGATGAACAGGATCACACTGCGTAACACACACTCTCTTGATACATGGGCAAAAAGTAAATGGAGCGTTCCTTCCGTGCTCGACCACATGCACAAACAGAAAACTCAGGTGCTGTCATCGGTATGCCTTGCTATGGTCTTTGCGTTTGGTACGGCAACACCTGTTGCCGCCGAAATCCCATTTAATCAGTGGCAGCGCCACATCGTGGAAACATCACTGCCGTGGAAAGGTGTGTTCATCGAAGGCCAAGATCTCAATGGCGACGGTCTGCCTGATTTGGTGGCTGGCGGCTGGTGGTGGCCAAATCCCGGCACCTTAAGCGGCGCATGGACAAGTCAGACAATTGGCGCGCCGCTCCACAACATGGCGACTGTCACCGACCTGGACGAAGATGGCGACATGGACATTCTGGGAACCAACGGCAAAGTCGTTGGTGAAGCCTTGTCATGGGCCCGCAATAACGGCAACGGAAACTTTACGATCATGAACATTCAGACGCCTGCCTTGGGTGGAAATTTTCTACAAGGTGCAAGTCTCGGGCAAGTGATACCTGGGGGCAAAAACGAATTGGTACTCTCCTGGCATAACACGGCACCTGGGACCACCATGCTCACCATTCCCAGCGATCCCACCAGTGCCACATGGCCTTTCCAACAGCTCAGTGCCACGACCAACCGCGAACAAATTTCCACTGGCGATATCGATGGCGACGGACTCCTCGACATCCACCTTGGGACGACATGGCTACATCAGCAGAGTGACGGGAGCTTTGACACGCGAACCGGCGTCACAATGAGCGTCGGGAACCCCGACCGCGTCAAACTCGCAGACATCGATCAAGATGGAGATCTCGACGTCGTCATCGGTGCCGAAAGCCCAAACGCGTGGCTTATCTGGGCAGAGAACCATAATCAGGGGGCCACGTGGACCGAACACGTCATCGCTCAAAATGTCATCTATTCCAGCATGGATACGGGCGACATGGATGGAGATGGAGATATCGATGTCATCGGTGGAGCACATAACGCGCATGGCGAAGTCTTCATCTTTGAAAACGATGGAACAGGAGCCTCATGGACCACGCACACAGTGGATGCCGGCGACTCCAACCTCATCGATCACCATGACGGCACGCAGTTAGTCGATATGGATGCAGACGGTGATCTTGATGTGATTTCCATTGGATGGGCGAAAACCAGCATCGTCATTTACGAAAATCTTGGGACCACCACCGGTTCCGTCACTCCGACGGATACGACTTCTCCGAATCCCCAAACAACAGCGGAGCCATTGGCATTACAGCAAACGGTTTTTGACGAAAACTTGATGGCGTTCTGGCCGTTCGAGGAAGGGTCAGGTACGACAACCGCCGATGTCACCGGCCAGGGACATGACGGGTCGTTGAACAATGCCGTCACCTGGACGACTGGCCAGACAAATGGCGCCTTACATTTTGATGGGACAAATGATTACGTGAATGCTGGCAAGCTAGATGTCAGTGGCAACACCATCACGCTCGCAGCCTGGGTCCGGTCAGATAATTTGAAGTTGGGAAAATACAATGACCGCCGCATTCTCTCTAAGGCCACTGGGACGAGCACAAACGCTCACTATCTGATGGTCAGCACGATGAAGCAAGGAAGCGCAACGCGGTTACGGTTTCGACTCAAAGCCGGAGGCAGCACCACAACCTTAATTGCCAATTCAGGAGATCTTAGTGAAAACACGTGGGTACATGTCGTGGCCACCTATGATGGCTCGAAAATGCGCCTCTATAAAGATGGCCTACTCGTCGGGACGACCGCAAAGAGTGGCAGTCTCACCACCAATCCAAATGTGCCACTGTGGCTAGGCGGCAATCCACCGAGCGCCAGTGGCAGGCCTTGGAGCGGTGAGCTGGATGAGGTACGGATCTATTCGAAGGCGTTAAATACGAGCGAGATCTCCAATCTCATGACGGGCAACCAAGCAGCCAATCAGCCCCCAACCGTTGATGCTGGAGCGAATCAGACCATGACGATCCAGGAAGGCCAAACCACAGTCAACGTCACGCTCGATGGCAGTGGATCAGGCGATGCCGATGGCACCATCGTGGCCTATCGCTGGAGCGGCAACCCCAAGCCAGCTGATGTCGCGGCCCCACAGCTGACGCTCAGTGAAGGGACCTATACGTTTAGCTTAGAAGTAGAAGATAACGACGGCGCGACGGCCAGTGACTCGATACAGGTGACCGTGGCGCCCGCTGCCCCAGCGCCAAACCAAACACCCACGGCCGTGGCCAGTGCGAATGTGACCAATGGCCTTGATCCTCTGACGGTACAGTTTGATGGCTCTAAAGCCGTGGATCCGGATGGCACAATTGTGACCTACAGCTGGAATTTTGGGAATGGCCAGACAAGTGGGCTGATGAACCCTTCCTCAGTCTTCAATGCCGGCAACCACACGGTGACGTTGACCGTCACGGATGACAGGGGCGCAAGTCATACCTCGGGAGGCATAGCGATCACAGTCCAAGCCAATACACCGCCTCCAACGCCCACACCCCCACCAACGCCAATCCCGGCCCCAACCGTTCCACACCAAGATGATCTCAACAAACAACGAGAGCATCTCGCCTTGTTCAACTTGGTTGACAGAACTGAGGCCACACATGTCGCGGTCGCGAGTGGCCTCTGGCAGGATGCAAGCGTGTGGTCGAAGGGAACGGTTCCTTCAGATAATAGTCGTGTCTGGATTCCCAAAGAAAAAGCGGTCACGCTCAACCATCAAGATACCGCAAGGGTCGCCACGGTACGCGTGGACGGAACACTGCGCTTTGATCCAACGCAAAACACCCAACTCACTGTGGATACACTCATTGTGGATCCCGCAGGATTCCTAGAAATCGGCACGCTCACGCAACCCATTCAAGGCAATAAAACAGCCAAAATCTTCATCACCGATCGAGGAGCAATCGATACCAGTTGGGATCCTCTTCTGTTAAGTCGAGGAGTGATCACGCATGGAACCACGTCAATTGTCGGACAGACCAAGAGTGGGTTTATCATCGTCTCAGATAACCCACGCGCAGGGACGAGTACCCTGACATTAAGCGAAGTGCCAGTGAATTGGCGCGCAGGAGATCGACTACTCGTTCCTGGCGTCCGCAAACCAACGAGTACCCGAGACGAAGATGAAATCGTCACGATTAAATCTCTGAATGGTCAACATGTCACCCTTGAAGAATCATTGGCCTATGATCACTCCACACCGCGAGCGGACCTGCAAAAAATTCCGGTGGCAAATATGAACCGGAATATGATCATTGAGTCAGAAAATAAGTTAGATCCAACGCGTGCTGGCCATGTCATGTTTTTTCATAGTCGAAACGTCACATTACAATACGCACAAATGGTGCACATGGGACGGAACGATAAAACCATCATCACAACCGATCCAAAACTCGACTCTGCCGGCAAGTTAATTGCGAGCACTGGTAAAAATGCCCGTGGGCGCTATGCCGTGCATTTCCACCGGACAGGCATTCAAAATGACCCTGTGTTCGTGAAAGGAAACGTCGTCGAACGTAACCCGGGTTGGGGCTACGTCAATCACGATAGTCATGTCATATTTGAAGATAACGTGTCGTATGACACAGCTGGCGCAGGTTTCATTACAGAAATCGGCAACGAAACAGGCGCGTTCATCCACAACCTGGCGGTCAAATCTAAAGTAACCGACCGCCCGACGAATCATGGTGGTTCGGATAGAGATGAAGGGACCGGATTTGGTTCAACAGGCAATGGCTTTTGGATCCAGTCACCAGGCGTGAAACTGATAGACAATATTGCATCAGGTCATGCGGAGGAAGCCTTCTTCTTCCACGGAGCGTTCCGTGCGAGAGACCGAGATCATTATGAATTTGCCCTCGAGAATGTTCAAGCTGGAGTCGTGAGTCGACGCTTCGGAGAAATCCGCGGAAATCTCATCAAGGCCTCACAAGTACCGTTCCAAACCGTGAGTGGCAACCATGCCTTTGGCAGTGGGATCGGTTATGGACTGCGCTGGCATCGTCGGCCCGGTGCGCCGCTCTCTGGAGCAGGTGGCGATGTATTTGAAAACTTCCAAATCTGGAACGTCTCGTACAAGGGTATGGCGATCGGCTATACATCAGGAAAGATATTCAGAAACGGCATCGTGCTGGGTGATATCAATAATCCCATTAAGTTGAGCTCAAGAGAAATCTCCAGACCAGAGGAGATGGCCAACGAAGAAGAAGGCCTCACTGGGCGCGGCATCTCAAGCAATGGCAATGTCACCAGCATCCGTTATGAAAATATCAATATTGAAGGGTTCACCATTGGCATCCAAGCCACGAGCGGTGGCGAGACAGGGTTCAAAAATCTCAGATTACGGAATATCATTAATCTCCGCGTACTGACCCCACAAGATCGCGGGGGGGCAAGCACACGAGGGGTGTTCGCGACAGGTATCGTCAACCTGCCCCTGACCTCGTCAGCGCTGAATGGAGTCACGCCATATAACGTGTATATGATGAAACAAACACACAGAGTCGGCATAGCCGCAGGAGGATCGCTCGACCAAGAATTTGCCAATTATACGGCACCGGATTTGGTCTATTACAATGGCACGCGCCTGTACTATTATGATCAGGCTCCTGGCGCGATACCGTTCTCTTCCGCCAATCCTCCATATCTCACACAGAATAAAGCCAAGTTCATCGCGGACTTCAGAGCAAAGTATGGTCAGTATCTCGATAAGACCAGTCAAACATTGATGAACAGCTTTGGGAAAACATTAGCGGGTGCCGCCGCGCCTGCCAGTGCGGTCGATGGCAAGAGCCAGGGTATTTATGGACTCGTCCAGAATAATGTGCCAATGCCAACCCCTCAAACCCCGCTGGAGATACATGTCTCACAACCAACGGCTGGGCACACGTATCAGTCAGGGAGCCCAGCAACCGTGACATGGACGTCTGTGGGATTCAGCACAACGACGATATGGGAAATACACCTGAGTGCAGACAATGGCGCATTCCATAGAATTGGAGATGGTCGGTTCTCAACATACGGAGCAATCAAACTCATCCAAGCCGATACAGCAGATGAGATGGGCACGCACACCTGGGCATTTACCCCATAAAATTTTGGGCAAATAGCCAAATACAAAGGAGGAAATGCGCCAACAGGCGAATACTCGTTGACGATTGGACCGAGATTGGTTGGAGGGAGCCCTGGTGGTTTTGCGCCACATATCTCCCTAGAGTAAGCATTGAAGTCTTAGAAAACCGTTTTCGCTTCTTCGAACGTCCTGCAAGAGAACCCTCTTGCAGGACGTTTCTGCGTTTCCAAGAACACTTAAGCTTTCCCCTCCTTGTGCGATCTATTTCAAGCTCAACTGGCCAAGTATTCCTGCCTCTCCCAATTTCCTATATAACCTTCTATAGTCATTCAAAATAATTTCAAAATCTTGTTTCTTGTTGACCTGCCTTTCCACCCTGTTCTCCGACGCCTGCTGTTCGGCTCTTGGGTCGAACGCTCTTTGTATCGGTGGGCCTTGTTTGAGCGCAGCGAGTTGGTCCGCTCTTCTTCTGCGCGGCTGACCCCTCCAATAGGGCCGAACTGGGCGTCAATGGCTTTGTCTACTTTCGCCGAAACGAAAGTAGATCGGCTGCCGGGACGAAACCCGGCATTTACCATGGACTAAACTGGTTCCAGTTTGCTGCTTGGAGCTCCAAAACAAACGGAAATTATTTGGGAGGACTATAAACAATCAGTCTCCGCTCTCACTCTCGCGAGCACAGAGCAACAATCATGGCTTCATGATCCTACACGTCCATCTGTACAATATTTGAGAGGATGGGTAACATACAAACCACCCCAGTACCACTTAGAGAATTTCCTTTTTCAACGAAGTCTCCTCAAACCTCCCTCGCCTTTCAAGGGGTTTGGTCCGAAGAGGAACGCACGGTGGGGAGAGGGTGAAGGCCCCTTCGATTATGACATCACGATTGAGAGCACATGAACTATTCACTTCAAATGAATAATGGGCAATTGGGATTGATAGACCAAGACAATCGAGAGATGACGCCAATAGTCATTGACTTCATCTCCGGCAAAACAGCGTATCGCAGAAAATATGGCCATGCAGGGGGCGAGGCCATTAGTAAAGCCGTGGGCCTCAAAAAAGGTCATCGCCCAAATATTGTGGACGCCACAGCGGGATGGGGCCGAGACGCCTTTGTGCTGGCCACCCTAGGATGCCGCGTACATATGATCGAGCGATCAGAATTAATGGCCAAGCTCCTGGAAGATGGCTTACGCCGAGCCGAAGAAGATGAGAAAATTGGCAAGTTGATGAAAGACAACCTCTCCCTCAGCTTCGGGGAGAGTCAGCAAGAACTCTTACAGACCCCATTTGAACCCGAGGTCATTTACCTCGACCCCATGTTCCCGCATAAAGAAAAATCAGCACTCGTCAAAAAAGACATGCAAATATTGCAAGATATCGCTGAGCAAGATACTGATGCTGATGCCCTACTCCACCTAGCACTGACCATCGCCACCAATCGTGTCGTCGTCAAACGCCCAAGCACGGCTGACTTTCTAGCAGAACTCAAACCACAGACCTCAATCAAAACCAAAAAACACCGCTTCGATATCTATCTCACTCCTCAACCATAAATAAAAGAAATTCCCGCTCCTCAGTCATCCCCAACATCCGTCAGCGGGCATCCATCTTCGTAACCTGTTCTCTCATGCGGCTCCCTGGCCTGATGGCCTGGCCGAGCCGTGCAACCGGCACAGGAGAAAAGGCGGGAAGTGTGTGAGCGGAGCGAGTTTGCCCGCCGCCGATGTCGGTGAAACGCGCAAAGCAGTCGAATGGCCATGCCACGGCCAACATGGCTTTGGGTCCTTGCCGAAACAAAAGAACCTCGACTGCTGGCCAGAAACCTGGCTCTACTGCCCCCTCTCCCACAGACAACCATTCATAACCAATAATCCTGTACTTTATTCAATAGGTTGGGTAGCATGGCCAGAGAATTCCAGATTGAACAAGAAATGAAACTCTTCACTACCCGAAGTAGGAGAAAAAAAACCCAAGAATTCTTCTCGAAAACTAAGAGGAAGAATAATATTCTTTCAATCACTAAGTGTCTTGAAATAAACCATTTATTTAAAGACGTATCCCTCCACTAATTCAAGGCCAAGAATATGGAAAAGGCCGAAACCGCTATACATCTTCAAATTATTCAAGGCGTCATTTCGCGCATGGGCACCAATTCGTTTGTCCTAAAAGGATGGAATGTAACACTCGTATCCGCTCTATTTGCACTTGCTGCCAAAAACAGCAACCCTCTTTTTATAATTATTGCAATTTTACCGTCACTGACTTTTTGGTGTCTTGATGCCTACTACCTTAGACAAGAGCGGTTATTCAGAAAACTATATGATGAAATTTGTGAAACAATTGACAATGAACAAGCACACACACCATTTACAATGTGCACGAAGAAGTTCAAGAATATTGTTCCGGCTATATTTCAAACTTTATTTGCACCAACGGTCTTCATGTTGCACGGAGTTGTCATTGCAGTAGTCATTATCGTAATTATTATCCTCCTCTGCGCTGACTAATATGAGACACCCAACTAGTATGAAGACTACCATTTTACATACGGCTAATATGGCTTCCCATAGCTACATCAAATAATGATTCTCATTTGAAATGAATGAAACTATCAGGATCAAGCAACTATATGCTCAAAAATAATTTAGAGTTAATCGTTCAACATCCAGTCAATCGCGGATACGCTTGCAGAGGATTTAAAGGACTTCGCCTTGCAGCACCAGCGTATGTCGTTTTCGATGGTGCAACAATTGCTGATCAGAGTGTCGCTAAATCTCTTGGAGACACTTTTTGCCAAGAGGTCCTTCGCTATGCTGGTGCGATAGAAGAAATGGCCATGCCATGTAGAGACACACTACCTGAGATAAGATGTCATGCGCTTAATGAACCTACCTGCCGGAAAATTTTCGTTCGCCCCGCCGTGACAGGAAATCTAGATTCGACAATTTCATGGCCAACTCCATCGGCGGAAGCCAAATGGTTAAAACATTGGCCAAGCGTCATGTGGGAGGTGATTCCGGTGATGCCAGCAGGAACGCCTGTTGCTCTGAACTTGCCCATCCAATGGCAGGGCATCAACGTATGCTTCTGGAAGGGGCATCCAATCGAGTCGCTTTGGGCAGTTATGCAACGCGCCGGCTTGGCCCCAGAGGAAAGCCGATTATTCATCAGCTATGTGCGACAGGATACAACACCAATCGCTGATCAATTATTCGAAGCTCTTACCCAGGAGGGATTTGATGTCTTCCTTGATAGATGCAGTGTCCCAATTGGAGTTGGGTTTCAGGAACGCTTGATGCAGGATATCTGCGATAAGGCGATGGTAGTACTCCTTAATTCGGCCGGGGTTACCCAATCTCACTGGGTCGAGGAAGAAATAGCTATCGTCAAATCTTACAGGCTAGGATTACTGGAATTGCAGTTTCCTCAAGGAAAAGAACGCCCTGACATTGATCCAGATTTCAGGGAGACAATTGCTCCTTTGGATTTAATTAATGCTGGACCAAGTTACGCACCAGGAGCACACAAGCTATCAAATGCAAGACTAGCAAATGTAGTGAACCGAATTAAAGAAATTCATGGCCGTGCTCTGCAACGCCGCCGATACGAATTAATTGATAACTTTGCCGCAGCACTAGCAGCAGTGGGTAAAACAGCACAAGTTCTTCTCAATGGAACATTTCTGATTTCCCCAACAGGGCGCAACAATGGGGTAGTTGTCGGTTTAACCGCACGACCGCCCGAGCTTAGTGACTTTTGCTCTTTACATCAAAATGGCGGCGTAACAGCAAGCCGTGAGGGATGGCTTATTAGCCCATCCCCATTTTTCCTTGCACACCGTCAAATACACGTTTCCTGGCTTGGTGGGATTAGTAACATTCACCATGCAAATGAGGCACAGATTGCCCAATTAGTTGCAAATCTTTGAGTTTCAAATCTTATGGCAACGCCCCAACTTCCATCAAATTGTCGATTGCATGGAAAGAATATTTTTCTGAGTGCAAGCATTCCAACCATTGAGCGCGGAAAAGAGTTTCATCGTATACCGGAAGCACCACTTCGTATCGAAGAAGCAGTGATTTGTGTCGCGCGGGCCATTTTCATGGAAGGAGGCACGCTGACTTTTGGGGCCCATCCCAGTATTTCCCCATTAATTGCACGTGTAATAGACCACTATTATCTACCTGCTCCAGCTGAAGAAGTTAATACCGGTATAGACCGTGAACATCACGATCTAAGGTGGAGAAATCCATCTTTGACAATCTACCAAAGTCGAGTTTGGCAAGAGCACTGGGTAGAGGCAACTAAAAGACTGACCAGACATCCCCTGGTGAAAGTCGTTTGGACCGAAAAAGAAGGAGGAGAATTTATTAATATGGAGATTCTAGATCAGCCACAGGCACCAAAAAGCATCAACATAATGCGAAAGGCTATGATCAAACAGAGTGCTCCAGTTGCCATGGTTGCTATCGGCGGAATGGACGGGGTTCTGGATGAGGCTCAGCTCTTTGCTGAACTTCGACCAGGGAAGCCTATTTTCACATTGGGTACAACGGGTGGAGCAGCAGCCCTCCTGTCGAACGAATCGAGTCTAAACGATTGCCTTCGAATAGTGGATACCGAAGCTGAGGGCCTGGTTCGAAAATTTTGGAAGCAGCAAGATACTCGTAAAGGATTCCAGCGATTTGGCGATGAGGAAAATCAAAATCTCTACGTCCCTTATGCACTCGTTGCTCAACAGATAGTTGCAGCAGTCTTAGGAAATTCCGGAAGCTCATCGCAGAAATCAAAAGAATGAGAAAGAGGAATCTTCCCTAGCATCTTATTTAACAAACACCTTTAATGATCGAGAATTCTAATTTCACCCTTTACCTTACCCGTAACTTTCGAAAATTATTCAAAAAAAATTACCTTTGCAATACAAACAAAGCAAAGAGTCGTTAACAAGAAGCAAGAAAAAATTAATTCGTAGCCTATAGGAGAAAACATGAGCCGCTCACTTGAAAACCTTTCTCCCAAAGAGAGCAATGAAGACGACAATGTCCCATTATTGCTATCTAGCGAATTCAATGGATTATTTCTTGCAATTTTTTATGTTCTTCTCATTGTAAGTTTTGCACTTTTGTATCTTACTCTTCAATTCCTATTCTATTGGCTTGAGTCTGGCGATATGGGCGGCTTAACTGAAACCTTTGTATATCTGATCAGCGGCACGGCAGCTTTGTTCGCTGCCCTAGCAATTCGCGCAACACGGAAATACTTTCGTCGAACTCACGATTCAACGATGGCTGCGATTAGAGAAAAAGAATTCAGCAAAATCAAAGAAAGTATCGCTGTGTTTAAGAGCGATGAATATAGCAAAATCAAGGAAGAGGATTTCGAAAAGATTGACGAGATTCTGCAGGTCCGTAAGGAAAAGGCGGAGACAGACTTTGATCGCAACATCTCCGATGCTTTCCTGATTACTTCTTTAGAAATGAAAGGTGCCAATTTTTTTGGTCCTTGTTCCTGGAAGCTTCAACCTGGTGTCAATATTCTCTTAGGTCGAAACGGTTTTGGCAAGAGTTTCATCCTTCGCTCAATTGCCGCATTGCTACAACGAAATGAAGAGGCGTCTAACGATCTCTTGGCTGCAGATTCTGACAAACCCTTCCTGGAACTCACGGTCCAACGCAATGGCACTTCAGAGAATATCAGACGAGAACGTCACCGTTTCACCCAATCAATGGGGAAAATACCTATCTTAGCCATTCCCGATTCCCGCTTCGTTAGTCGGATGGACACTTCTCTTGAAGTCTCTAAAGAGTTAGATGAGGAAATGGATCTGCGTGCGAACGGAGCAAGACATTTCCTTGAAGATCGTCCGTACGGTGAAATGATGAAAATGCTTTTCAATGAATTATGCTTCGATTATCTCGAGTCCCGGTCCTTCGACAAGCCCCTCTTCGACCTCCTTCGAAAGGCGATTGAAGAATTAACTGGTGATCGGTTCCGTTTTCACGCGGTTGAGCGGGTTGGAAGAAACGCTTTTCGTCTCCTTGTAATTACCGAGGGTAACGATCGACCACTTCCTATCCAATATATTTCACAGGGAACGCTTTCGGTACTTGGTGTTGTGGGCATCATTCGCTCTTACCTTGCGTCGTTCTTTCCCAAGACCGGAGACAGCGAATTACTTAAAGTCCCAGCAATCGTTTTCATCGACGAATTAGACGCCCACTTACATCCGCTTTGGCAACAAAAGCTGACTAGCATCCTGCGTAACAACTTTCCTAATATTCAGTTCATACTCTCGGCTCATAGCCCTCTCGTCGTGGCCGGTTGCTGGAACAATGAAGTCACGGTTTTACGCAAGAGCGACGAGGGCTTCGTGCTACAACAGTTAGAACGTGATTTCATTGGCACCCCAGTAGCGGATATTTATGAGCTAATCTTTGGAGTAGAAGACATCGACGACAGCTACCTTCAATCCGCCAGCCGAGCAACTTCGAAATTTTCCAATGTCCAGCGCATCTCGGAATTAGAAAACAAGACAGCGTCCACAGAACGTGAACGCCGCGAACTTTTTCGCTTGGTAAGAGAGGAAAATATGATCCGTCGCGCCTCTGAAGTACTGATCGAGCGCACAGATGATCAAGAACGCATTTTCGAACTTGAGGCTAAAATCGAGGCACTCCAAGACGAATTGGGAAAATTCGGGAAGATATCATGACATCGCTAGAAGAGCTCATCGAAATTTATGGTGGTCGTGAAGCCAAAGATGTTTCGAAAGATCAAAACTATGTGAGAATTTGCCAAGAAAACGATGGAAACCCAATATTCCATGCCGAACGTTTTCGCATTGAAAACATAAAACGCAAACTTGAAAAAGAAGCTGGCATCCAAAAAACTCGGCAAAAACAGGTGAAGTTCGCTTTAAGGTTCTTTCATCGTCTCGTTGGCTCCAAAGATGATGAGGACGAGGTTTGTCGTCGCCTAACGCTTGCATCTTACTACCCACAATGGACCGACAAACAAAAATTATATTTCGATGAAACCTGTGTCCTGGTCAAAAAAAAGTTAGACTACTTTTTGTCCTTTACTCAACGTAACCGAAGCGGTGCAGGCAATCCAATTAATAGCTACCATCGCTACCTGATCCAAAGCATAGGGCTGCCTGATCCTAAGGACAGCCAAGAAAATGAATTAGCTCGGATGCTCGACAGGCTCTTGCAAATCAGTCGTTATCAGTTTCGTGGCTTCTTTTTCCCAGCCCACGAGGGCGATTCACAACAAGCTACAGAGAAATTTCTCAAAGCTTTGGATAATTCGATGGTATTTATCCAAATTGTCCAAAATGAGATGTTCAGCAAGCATTATCAACATCAAAATCGGCCCAACTACTGCTATATAGAGTACAAACAAGCCATTGAAAAGAAAAAGGAAATGATCTTTATCTTTGCTGACGGGCAACACCCGCAGGATTTAATTCCTGAGGAAGATGCACAGTTCGAATTTGACGACTGGTACGAGCTTATCCTTGGTGCAGACTGCGTTCATATGGAACCCACGCGCATAGCCGATGAAAGATCGAACATACCCGATAGTATTGATAAACTTAAAAAGCGTTTAGTTGAGGCAGTACAGAGGCATAGAGAAACGCTATGGGAAGGCGCACCTGGAGACCTTGATTAGAATGAATATTAAATAATCTGGTCAGATCTGCTTTATTGCCTTCATCGAAATGGGTAAGAGGAACCCTGTTGGGAGATCCAGGGAGCGGACAAGTCGATGAAAGACCTTGAATGTAAGCCGCCTATTTTCATCGGGATGCGTCCACCTTCAGTCGGTCTATTGGACAGATTGATGCAGGTGTGCGAAGGCACAAAGGGGACAAGCCCAAGCCGAAGCAATATCTTAAAGCATTTACGCAGGCCTGACCCTGTTCGTACTTTATTTAAGTGTGCCATAGGGTATTATCTAGAGAGAAAAACTATAGAAAAGCCTCTCATCCGTGTGGATGCGAGGCTTTCTTTTTGGGTACAATGTGACCGACTATGTCATCGTGTGACATGGCTGCCCTTTACAATGCCCAATACTAATTTCTTCTCTTTTACTGTAACCGAAGAGCGCATTCTCATACATCGTTCATCAAATTGTTAACTGGAGGAGCCATGAATAAACCTAAGGCTGATTACGAAATGGTCAAAGACTTGGAAGTGGAAGGGATAAATTTTTCAATTTCAAACAAAAAATTGACTGATTGTACATTTAAGTCCTCTTGAATTCAAGTTCGAAGTGCAACACTTTCTTGGGAGAATCGCTGAAGCTTCGGTGTCAGGATGCGGTACAGTGAGGCGAATTTTCATGATGAACCGAGAGGAGCTTCATGCAATCCTACACCCAACTGACCCTTCAAG
>JAJDBS010000227.1 GCA_029261235.1 Nitrospirales bacterium | reverse complement strand
TTTCTCTACAATCAGTCATCAAGCCGTGGCCCGAGCGACGGCCTTACTCAATCATCGGCCACGCAAACGCCTTCAGTTTCGTACCCCGGCGGAAGTCCTGGCGAAAATTCCTAGTGTTGCACTTCACCTTTGAATTCACCCGTCATGTCTTCTATTTAGGTGTCAGGAACCTATTTAGTAGACCTATTTTTAGAATCAAGAAAAAAAGAGGCAAACCTTTTGTTGAGAGTCTCATGATGTGAAATTACAGGGAACTATGGTTTGTCGACGGCATATTGTAGTAGGGGTTGGCTGGAGTTATTGAGTTAATCTACTCAGGCAATTCACCGAGAACCCGGATTAGAAGCCAAGGCTACACGTAGCGGGCGGTTTGAATTCAAGCCATTACTCCTCAGTTTTCATGTCTTGTAGTTCCTCAACCGTATAGTCGCTATGTGCCCACCGTTCGTATTTCTTTGATATCTTTCGGCGCTCTTCTGCCTCACGATCCAAGCGTGGTTTATTGATCAAATAGAGACCAACACAGAAACCAACTGTGATGACAAGTCCCCAACTCACGTCAGCAATCAACTCCAAGACTGTGGCCTCTCCACGCCACAATTTGCCGCTGATAATCCCAACAAACGCGCAAAACAAACCCGTGCCAAACCCCATCCACCAATCACTAGACTTATTGAAGAAACTTTTCATTGAACCTCCTCTCGTGAACACCGAAGGAGGCGTTACTCCGTGTATCGCCACCAACCGTTCTCTGTGCCTTCAAGTGTACTGACGGCGGAAGTCATAAACGTACCCTCCTTTCTGCTTACTCTTTGAGTGGAGCCATTGATCTTCCCCTGATTTTGTGCCCTCTCCACAGGCATTCTAATCACTAGGTGAGGCGAAGAACTTGCAGGATAGTATGAATGATGGTATGAATATATATATGAACATATCTAGTCCAACGAGAAGAGTTACCGCGAACCTTCCCACGCATTTACTCGAGGAAGCCTGTGATGCATCTGGCTCAGGCATTACTGATACGCTTATTCAGGGTCTAGCCTTGGTGGCGCGCAGTAAGGCTGCTGTAAAAGCCGCTCGGCTTAAGGGGAAGTTGAATTTAGCGATAGATTTGGAGGCCTCGCGTGAGCGGAATCGTCGTTGACACTTCAAGCTGGATTGGCTACTTCAATGATGGGGAACATTCGATTATTGATGAGGCCTTGGCTGAGGGGCGAGTCTATTTGTCAGGGGTTGTTGCGGCAGAATTGACTAGTGGAAAACTCTCAGCTCGTCATCGATCTGCCCTTGAGTCTTTTTTAGGCGATCTCCCTCTCGTTCAAGACGATCTTCAGCATTGGTTTAGAGTTGGACAACTTCGGGCTACACTGTTAGGCAAAGGTCTGACCGTATCCACGCCGGATGCGCATGTCGCGCAGTGCGCACTTGATCTTCAAGCTGCACTCCTTTCTGAGGACAAGATATTCATGAAAATAGCCAATAAAATCTCACTTCAGTTGTTTTCTTGATATCACCTTCATCGAACCTTCATCTGTTCCGAATCAATCTCCCTATTAGCCTTGAAGTGATATATGGTACGGGTGAAGTCTGTTGTTCAGCGGTATTTCTGTTGGCATTAGTCTTGAGTTAGGTGGTAGGAACTTTTTATGTTTTTTTAGGTGGGTGTACTGCGTAATTTTTGAAACAAGGTGTTTAGGGGCTTAGATGTGCAGCGCGAATGACTGAAAAAAAATCATGCCATTCTTTGATAGTTAAAGCAGGTAATCATACAATCTAAGTATGAAAGCTATTCTTTCCGCAAAAGGACAAATTACCATTCCTAAGCCACTTCGCGAACATCTTGGTTTGCGTGCTGGACAAATTCTTGAGCTTCAAGAAGAACAAGGGAAGCTCGTTGCGACGAAATCGGCCTCCGTTGACGCTGTCGACGGGGTTTTTGGAATTTTGAACGCTACACAAACGACTCATCAGATCATGAACGTTCTTCGCGGTGAAGCGGATTCACGGTGATTATGGCCATTGATACGAATATCCTGATCGATATTTTTTGAGCGGATCCTACCCATGGTGGGTGATCGAAAGAAGTACTGCAAACCTGGATTTAGAAGGGATCGGTCATTGCTTGTGAGGTTGTGTGGGCAGAAGTGATTTCTTTATTCCCAACGGGATCCATGGCACAAGAAGCCCTTGAAGGCATCGGAATAGGGTATTCATCTTTGGAAGCAGATGCTGCCAAGACTGCAGGAGAACTTTGGAAGATCTATCGAGATAAAGGCGGCAAGAGAACTCGCATGGTTGCAGATTTTCTGATAGGTGCGCATGCCCTCCATCAAGCTGATGTCCTGTTGACATGTGATCGAGGATTTTTTCGACTTGGAATACGATTTCTGAAAATCGTCGATCCTTCTCGCCAGAAAAATTCTTAAACACTGTTGTCCATTTTATAGGCGCTACTAGGTATCAGGGATCTTTTGAATAGACCTGCTAGCGGCGTTCCCTGCCTTCGCCGGAGCGGTTTCGCGCAGGCAGGTTGCCAATGGTGAGTGCTCACGTACGGAATGTAGGCTCCTTGTTCAAAATTGCCTGAGGTCTTGCTGGACGGACTTTCGGGGGATGACTCTCGACTTGCCAAACGTCTCACGGTATCATCCTTATGATTAGGTAGGGCCAAGTCCAGCCCATGAGTCTTACGTTCTGTGAGTCTCTTACACCATTCACGCAATTAGTGATCAAATTGACATCGTTTCGCCGTAGCTAGAGTTTTACGGATCAACAAAAGGAGATCGGACGACATGACGGATCAGGCTCAAACGCATACTTTTCAAGCGGATACCAAGAGACTCTTACACTTGATGGTCCATTCTCTGTACACCGATAAGGAAATATTTTTACGAGAGCTGATTTCCAATGGTTCTGATGCGCTGGATAAAATGCGCATCGAAGCCCTCAGACAGCCTGAATTATCCAAAGACGGCGCACCCTTAGAGATTCGAATCGATACGGATCCGCAAGCTCGCACGCTGAGCATCCATGACAGCGGTATAGGGATGACCAGCGACGAGGTCGTGTCGCATATCGGCACCATTGCCAAGTCTGGCACACGTGAATTGATGCAAAAACTCAAAGAAAATTCGGACGGCGACTCGGCCACCGAACTGATCGGCCAATTTGGTGTCGGTTTTTATTCGGCCTTTATGGTTGCTAGTAAGGTCACGGTGATCACACGCCGGGCCGGCGAAGACACCGCGACCCGTTGGGAATCAACGGGCGAAGGCGAATATACGCTTGAAGCCACGCAACGTGACACTCATGGCACCACGGTGACCTTGGAGTTGTTGCCCGCCGATAGCGAAGGCGGCATCGAAGATTTTACTGATCAATGGGTGCTCACGCGTATTGTGAAGCGCTATTCCGATTTTGTGACGTTCCCGATCATGCTCAAGGTTGTGCGGGAAGAAGTTGAAAAGGACGAACAGGGCCTGCCGAAACCCGACGGTGAAAAATCTACTGTGGTGGAAGATAAAACGCTGAATTCGATGAAACCGATTTGGACGCGAAGCGATGTCACCGACGAAGAATATACCGAGTTTTATAAACATGTCTCGCATGATTGGTCCGATCCGATGAAAACGTTGCGTTTTCACGCGGAAGGGGCCATTGAATACCAAACTCTGTTGTTTATTCCCTCGCAGGCCCAGAGCGATCTGCATTACCACTCATCAGAGTTTGGCCTTCAACTCTATGTGCGACGGGTGCTGATCATGGAACGCTGTGAGGAACTCCTCCCACGGTATCTGCGATTCATCAAGGGAATTGTGGATTCCGCTGATTTGCCCCTGAATATTTCCAGGCAGCGTTTGCAGGAAGATCGGTACATCAACCAAATCCGAAAA
>JAJDBS010000226.1 GCA_029261235.1 Nitrospirales bacterium | reverse complement strand
GAAGATGCCCTAGAAGGATGTGAACGAATCCTGAATGATGAATTTCTCGACTTTCCAGAACATGCCCTCTATATGATCGGGACGATCAAGGAGGCCCACAAACATGCGACTCAAGGTGTTACTTCCCACAGAAGTACTCATGGATGAAGAAGTGACGAAAATTACGGCCGAAGCGGTCGATGGATCATTTTGCCTGCTCCCGCG
The DNA here is from genome assembly GCA_029261235.1 of Nitrospirales bacterium. Classification (GTDB taxonomy): domain Bacteria; phylum Nitrospirota; class Nitrospiria; order Nitrospirales; family UBA8639; genus Nitrospira_E. Next base: position 3,595 of record JAJDBS010000226.1, on the reverse strand, counting down.
GCACATCGATTTCGTCACCGCGCTTGTTCCGGGCATTCTGACTTTTGAAACACCCGAGAAAAAGGAACACATTTTAGCCATTGACGAAGGGATCCTTCTCAAATGTGGGAAGGACGTGCTCATTTCCACTAGACAGGGGATCAATGGTGACGTCTTGGGAGAGCTTAAGAAGACCATTGAGGAAAATTTTCTGGTGTTGGACGACCGGGAGAAAAATGCACGCTCAGCCGCAGCCAGACTTGAAGCTGATCTTGTTAGGCGCTTCATGGAATTGCGAGAACATGGAGGATAACGGACCTTCTCTCAATCACCGGCGAGAACGCCTGCTCAAAAACTTGACGGACAAAGTCGAGCCTAAAGAAATTCGGAAGCTTAAAACTCGACAACACAACACACCAGAAGTCTGGTTTTGGCTTGGAATGTTTGGCATCGTCGGATGGTCCATCGCGGTCCCAACATTGATGGGCGTGGCTGCCGGCGTTTGGATCGACACAACATGGCCAAGCCGCTATTCATGGACGTTGATGTTATTAATGGCGGGCGTCATGTTGGGATGTCTCAATGCTTGGTATTGGGTGACCCGTGAAAGCCGACCGCATTGAAGACGGGAGGCTTTCCATTATTGGACGTTGGCCTTTTTATTTTTCACTCAGAAATCAAAAGAACAGGGTTAAAACCTTGGCACTCCTAAAAAGTCACTTTTAACTTGTATGGAACTCGTCCCTCAAATATTGATCACTCTTGGGGCCCTCTTTCTTGTCGGACTCCTCACCGATCTCTTGGGAAGACGAACCCCCCTCCCCCGAGTCACGCTTTTACTGCTGGCTGGGTTTGCCATTGGTCCTTCAGGACTGAACGTCCTACCAGACTTTCAAGAAGACTGGTTCCCTGTGGTCACAGATATCGCATTATCCATGGTGGGATTTTTGTTGGGTCATGCCCTGACAATATCGTCACTGCAAAAACGTGGGAAAATTGTCTTGTGGATTTCGATTGGGGCAGTGCTAGGAACGGCTATCACTGTCTTCATTGGACTCATTCTCCTGGGTATCCGACCCGAAGTCGCACTCATCCTCGCAGGGATTGCCTTGGCAACTGATCCAGCCGCTACCATAGACGTGATTCACCAAACACGGTCAGAAGGTGAATTCTCGAAAGTTCTGGAAGGTGTCGTGGCCATTGACGACGCCTGGGGATTAATCATTTTCAGTTTTCTATTGGCCATCGCTCAAGCACTGTATGGAGATGGAGGTGGATTAAACATCCTTTGGGTAGCGGGCTATGAAATAGGGGGGGCGATTCTTCTGGGGTTGTTACTGGGAATTCCCATGGCCTATATCACGGGACGACTCAAGAAAGGGGAACCGACTCAAGCCGAAGCTTTAGGCATCGTGCTTCTTTGCGGAGGTCTTGCGGAGTGGTTGCATGTGTCATTCATTTTGGCCGGAATGGTCTTAGGCGCCACGGTCGCAAATTTGGCCAGGCATCACCGGAGACCTTTCACAGCCATCGAAGGAATTGAATGGCCATTCATGATTCTTTTTTTTATCTTGGCCGGTGCCTCGCTCAACATGAATGCGTTGCAAGCAACCAGTTTCCTTGGAATTGCGTATATCCTGTTACGACTCCTTGGGCGAATGATCGGAGCATGGGGAGGCGGTGTCATCGGCGGCGCCGATCCTGTCTACCAACGATGGATGAGCATGGCACTCTGGCCTCAAGCTGGTGTGGCCTTAGGCATGGCGCTCCTGGCTAGTCAACATTTCCCAACGCTGAAGGATGTGATATTGCCGATAGCCATTGGTTCCACCATCATTTTTGAGTTAATTGGACCAGTAATGACCAGAAAAGCATTGGTGAAAATTGGTGAATCGCAAATATAAACAGTTTATAGGAACACACGAGTAACTATGATGAACCTCGTTCAATTGGGCTTGTCGTTTGGAATTGGTATTGGCCTAGGGTGGGCGTACTTCCTCACCCTTTGGAAGACCCTCCAACGATTATCGTCCACACAACAACCCGCTCTTATGATGTGGGGCAGCCTCGCATTACGATTAGTGGCAGTGTTAACCGTATTTTATGCAATGTTGATGAATGGCTGGCGCTATTTCTTCTTGAGCTTCCTTGGATTTCTGATCATGCGGACTCTGCTTATACGACGGTGGGGATTGATGCCGGCCTCTCTCGCTCACATAAGGCAATAACCAACTATGGATACGTCGACCATTACACCTGATCACCTTGTTTGGTGGCAGTGGGGCATGATCAAGTTGAATGCCACGATTGTGTTTACCTGGCTCATTATGGGCCTGTTAACCTTGGGATCCTGGTTAACCACCCGCCGGTTCTCGTCAGGCCCTGCCATTCCACGCTGGCAAAATTTCCTTGAAATCATTGTGCTGAATATTCGCGAACAAATCACGGAAATCAGCCGTCGCGATCCCAATCCCTTCATCCCGTTTATCGGGACGCTTTTTTTATTTATTGCGCTTGCCAATATTTTGAGCATTCTCCCTGCGTATCACGCTCCCACCGGCTCGTTGTCGACGACAACGGCATTAAGTCTGTGCGTGTTTATTGCCGTCCCTTACTTTGGCATTCGGCATCAGGGTGTCTATGGTTATTTCAAGCATTATTTTCAGCCTACGCTGTTCATGTTTCCTTTTCACGTCATCGGTGAGATATCCCGGACGGTCGCACTCGCCATCCGTCTATTTGGCAACGTCATGAGCGGGTCGAAAATCGTCGTAATCTTACTTGCGATTGCCCCGCTGTTTTTTCCCATCCTCATGCATGCCTTGGAATTGCTGATCGGCCTCATTCAAGCGTACATTTTTGCCATATTGGCCATGGTCTATATTGTTTCCGCCATGCAATTGCATGACAGACAACAAGAGCCAGGAGACTGAGCCTCTTCCCAGAAAGGAGCAACATCATATGGATCCTCTCATCCTTGTCGGCATTGCATCTGTGATCTCCTCGGGCCTGACGATTGCGATCGGTGCAATCAGTCCGGCACTAGGTGAAGGCCGCGCCGTCGCACAAGGGCTCCATGCCATTGCCCAACAACCAGATGAGTCGGGGCTCATCTCACGGACATTATTTGTAGGATTGGCCATGATCGAATCCACCGCGATCTACTGCTTTGTGGTCTCCATGATTCTTATTTTCGCCAATCCCTTTTGGGACTTCATGCAAGCCCATGCAGGACAGAGCGGATTACAAGACGCGGCCCTTATCGGCTTTACATCCATCCTCATAGCTGGAGTCACGATTACGATGGGATCGATTGGCTCTGCATTGGCCGAAGGCAGATCGGTCGCCGAGGCCTTGGATGCCCTCGCTCGGCAACCAGATGCTTCTAACTCAATTACGCGAACATTGTTTGTGGGGTTGGCCATGATGGAATCTCCTGCGATCTTCGCCTTTGTGGTGTCAATGCTCCTCATTTTCACCAATCCGTTTTGGACGGATGCCATTTCCCGAGTTGGAGGATAAGCCTTGCTGATTGATTGGTTTACAGTGGTGGCTCAGATCATCAATTTCCTCATCTTGATGGCTCTACTCAAGTATTTCTTGTATGACCGGATCC
>JAJDBS010000225.1 GCA_029261235.1 Nitrospirales bacterium | reverse complement strand
TAGCCATGTTCCACCACCAGCGCGACCGCTTCTTGCTTAAATTCCCGACTGTGATGCCTGCGTGTTCGCTTCATTCAACACCTCACTTTGAATTATTATATAATTCTTAACTCGGTGTCCGATATTCCAGGGGAAGATCACAAAACGTATAGCGGACTTGATTGCGGGGGTGCCCTAGGCTTTCCTCGCTAAGATTATCGGAACGGATTTTAGGCTTAGGGTAATTCTAAAACAACCAACTATCCGCCTCCGACCACGTAAATCATGGCTGAATTCTTTCTAGGCATGCTTTCAATTTACCTGCTAGTTCAATCACGTTTTCATTCTTGAGCATTTCTGTATGCTGGCCTGACACTACGTGAACTTCTGCGCCTTTCTTCGAAAGTTTACCCCATCCCATGCTTTTATCATACTGGTAGTCGGCCTGATTTCCCATAAAAACTGTGATTTTTCCTGGATATATTTTTGGAGTGTATACATTTTTGAACTCTAAACGCATGGCTCTCGACTCCTTCAACTCTTCAGGAATTGGTCGTCCTAAAGAAAGATTCCATTTATAATAAAGTTTTTCACATAGGCGTGATATATTTTTTTTTGTTCTCATCTGGAAGCTTCTAGCCATCTCAGTAATATACTCCCACTTTTCTTTACCTGATGACTTCATTAGGTTTGCCGAATGCTTGACTAGTCGCTTGGAATGAAAATACATCTTACCTTGCATGTAAGCGCACATTTTTTTCTTTCCCGGTGCCGGGGCCTCCACCATGGCTAGGAATGCAACATCTTGCCCTCTATCCAACAATTGATGCGCCATTTCAAAGGCAACGACGCCTTGACCGCAAAAGGCAGCAATGTAATATGGGCCATTTGGTTGAACAGAAGTTACCTGGTTCACATAGAGTGCGGCCATGTCTCTTACAATTTCCTCGTTCACTTTTCTGCCTGCTAACTCCTCAGTCAACAATGCATAAAAAGGTTGGTCCACCCCTAGATATTTTGCCAAGTTGCGAGGATATTGCCCCCCTCCGAGTCCAGTAAAGAAAAATGGGGGCTTGGTGCCTGATGACTGAATCTGAACGATCTGTGATGTTAATGAAACTTCTTCGTTACTGCTGACAAGTGGTGAAAGTTCAATCACCGTGGGAGATTGGAATGGTGCAAGAGGCGGCAATTTTTGATTAAAGCGTTTTTCAATCATGGTCAGCATTCGCATCGCTAACAACGAGTGTCCACCCAGATCGAAAAAATTATCATTAATACCGACCGGACATATTCCAAGAATCTCCTCCCAAATTCCGGCAAGCGCAGCTTCTGTTTCGGTTCTCGCAGCTACATATTCTGTTCGAATGTCAGGCCTTGTCTGACCGGGTTTCGGTAATACTTGTCTATTGACCTTCCCATTGGGCAACAGAGGTAATTCATCAAGAAGAACTAGACCAGACGGAGACATGTAGTCGGGTAGTCTTTTCATGACAAAGTTCCGGAGATCGGTAATATTCGGACTGCTTCCTTTTTCAGGAATAATGTAGGCAATCAGGCGTTTATCCCCAGGAGAATCTTCCCGCAGGACCACAACGGAATCTTTGACACTTTCATGCTCAATCAGACACGATTCGATTTCTCCCAGTTCGATGCGCAGGCCACGAATCTTTATTTGGTGATCAATGCGCCCTAAAAACTTAATCTTCCCTTCACTATTCCAGCAACCAGAATCCCCAGTCTTATAAAGCTTAGTTCCTTGTTTTTCGTTAAATGGATTATCGATAAACTTTTGGTCTGTCAAATCCTTGCGGTTTAAATAGCCTTTTGCCAAACCACCACCAGCAATATGAATTTCTCCTGGTACGCTTACCGGCACGGGGTTAAGGTGAGCATCCAATATATAAATTTGCGCATTTGAAACAGGTTGTCCTATGAAAATTTCCTTGATATCGCGAGGACAAAGCCAATAAGTGGCGTCTATACAGGCCTCAGTAGGCCCATAAAGATTGCACAAATCTGTCTCGGGAAGAGCGGAGAAGAAACGTGTGCATAGGTCAATAGATAAAGGCTCCCCCCCACAAAAAACAATGCGAAGGCTTTTACAGTCACTAAAATGTGGATTTTCTACAAGGAGTTGAAGCATAGACGGTACAACTTGAAGAATAGTTATGTTCTTTTCTGCGATGGTTTTTGCTAAATAAGCACTATCCTGGTGGCCACCAGGACGTGCCATAATGAGCTGAGCACCTGTCAATATTGGAGCATAAAATTCCCAAACGGAAGCATCAAAGCTGAAAGGCGTTTTTTGAAAAACAATATCTGCATCGCCAATAGAAAATCTGGTGTTCATCCAAAGCATGTGATTGCAAATTGCAGAATGAGGTACTAATACTCCTTTTGGTTTTCCAGAAGACCCTGAGGTATAAATCATGTATGCCGTAGTTTGTAAAGTTCCGTTGTAAGCTAGGTTTTGGGACGCCTCTTTTTCTATCCTCTCCCAGTCAGAATCAAGATCAACAATTTGGCAAGCATGATTTTTTGGGATACTGTCGACCAAATCTTTTTGGGTCAGTAGCACTGGAAGTCGGGCATCTTCAATCATGAATTTCAATCTCTCTTTGGGATACCCCGGATCAAGTGGGACATACGCCGCACCAGCCTTCAATACTCCAAGAAGCGCCACGCTCATTTCCAGCGAGCGCTCCAGATATACACCCACGAGGGGTTCTGGCCCCAAATCTAAACGGCGAAGGAAGTTCGCTAAGCGATTAGAGCGTTGATTTAGTTCATGATAGGTCAACTGCTTCTTCTCGTAGACCAGTGCGATATTTTCGGGCGTACGCTCCACTTGACTTTCGAATAGTTGCTGAAGACTTTCAGCCTTGGGGAAATCTTGTTTTGTTGTGTTAAATTCTACTAATATTTTATTGAGTGATTTTGCATCTAAAATAGGAATTTCTGAAACGGGTTGATCTCGATCACCGAGAATTCCTGAGAGGAAATTTGTAAATTGGCTCGTCAACTCAATGATTTTTTCATTTTGAACGACCTGAGGGTCATATCTCCATTGGAGTTCTCCTAATTTACTGGGAACAACAAGTACCAGCGGAGCACGAGAAGATAAGGCTGTATCACCATCAAGACCTTCCACCATTTCAATCACTACAGGGTATAGATTCTTGCCTCCCAACGAACGTAATTTTTCGAATCGCGGGAAAATATGCTTCGCATAGGTCAACTTCCCCCTTAGAAATTGTATTTGATCTCGTATATCTGCAACGAGATCGGTGAAAGATGGGTTGGAATCCAGTTCGAATTTTAAAGGGACAACTGTTTCGAAATAGTTGTCTAATTCAATGAGCTCTGCTAATCCATCCTTATTGTTAAATCCAAGGTCAAAGCAAGTAAGTCCGGTTATTCGGGATAGGTACACTCCGAAGGAAGAGAGGAAAAAAGACAGCCTATTGGATGGGTCAATTACTCCATCCAGATTTGTCATAACTTTTTCAGGAAGAGCAAATGTCCAGCATTCTTGCTTCGGATGCTCCGAGTTTCCGTTTTTCGATTCAGCAAAGGGAACGAAAATCGGTTGGATTGTCTGCAATCGCGTTACCCAATAATACTCATCTTTGGCACATGCAGAGACTCGCTTGAAAATGCGATCTAGGATACCCGTCTCGACTTCCGGGAATCGATCTCCCTCACAAAGTCCGAACGTTTCAACGAATTCCTGGATTTTCAACGGTTGGCCAAAAATGTCGGAAATCTGTTGGATTTTTACCGGAAAATCCTCAGCAGCAACTTCAATGAAGTCCGAGGCTATCTTGATTATGGTTCCTGAATCCTTATTCGATATAGCTTGAACTCTTTCTAGTTTATTTAGGATGACGAATTCGTTCCCAACTTTACACAATGGCAACCCAAGCGGATTCGAGTAATGACCAAAATTCAATGCACGTACCAAACGATCAATTTCTTCTGCCTTATGCTTCCAAGAAATAATGCCCCCTGCATTTGGTCTTTGGTATAAGGGATAGAACGTTCGTTCTTCAGGGTTTTGTTTTTTCTTCTTTACTCGTCCGAAAGCAAGGTCGTCTGTAAGATCTTTGAAGGACTGGATAGCAGCATCGAAACTCTTGGCATTTAGGGAGTATGCTGTCTCATCTTGTCTAATTTCGAGTGGGGATTGGACAAGTATATCTCCACCGTCAATGACATCATTCATTGCATGCCAATCCACTCCGTGTGATTTCTCCCCATTCATAATTGCCCACGACGTTACATAAAAACCGCCATATGTTGGTAAAAGAGCATCATGATAGTTAATGACCATTTTCTTGGGAACATGAAATAACGCTTCCGGGAGGGTGTAATAATTAATGATACAAAAGAGGTAATCGAAGGAGAAATTCTGTACGAAATTGGCTAGATCGTTTCGTGCTTGAGAATACGTTTCATGTCGTGAAACTGTTGTTTTATTCTCCAAAGGACCCGTTCTCGGGATCATATATGGGATATTTCGGTCATCACCCCACGTATGTAACGAGGGATCCGCAGAAATAATGGCACAAATTGTATGTCTTCTTTCCAATAAGATTTCTGCGCACTGTATAGGAAGCACACCTTCTCCAAAAATAATGCAACTGAATGATTTATGATCAGCCATAATTTCTGTATACTTTCTTCCCTGTAATTATTAAATCCCTTGCCGGTATATTCTCCGCTGCGTGCGGCGCGAATTATTTGCGTGATCGAGTTCATTCATAAGAGTCATAATGTTAAGGTCCGCGTACCAGAAGTCATACGCAAATCACCAATTGGCACTCTTCTAATACCCTGTTGCTTGCAGCGGGGGTCTTTATTAACTTCCCTATAAAGCACCATACTAGAAAAACATGGAACGAGATATAACGAAAGATCCAGCCCACTGCCATTCATTGCCTCCTTGAATAATCTGTTCAAACCGGCCACCACCGGCACGTCTTGAGATTTCACAATAAATATTCTGTTACGTAAAGGGCATGAGTAAAAATAGAACCCAAGAAGATAGTGCTCATTCGCCCCTCCCTTTCTGTTAGCCACGGCTACTTATGCTTTTGAACTAATCAGAGTAATTAGAACAATTGACGTAATCGCTTTGCCATATCATAACTCAATAAGATAGGGGCTTTGACAATCTAAGTCCAAGGTCCCTCATGTTGCCGAAATAATGCGACAGGGATCTGTGCCAGCAAGGCAGATCGTAATCGATTGTGCTACAGGGAATATTTAATACGAAGTTCTCCTCTTACATTCATTTCACCAGAGTCGGTTAAGCCAATGACAGATGTCACGGTAAGTTGCGAGAAAAATGAAAGCAAATTTGAACTAGCAACTTCGCCTCCGGGATACGAGCTGAAGTGTACCTACTAGGGAGGGGCAATGGTGTAGTCTCCCGGTTGCCTCTCGTTGATGATTGGATTGACTAAAACAGTTATCCGCGATACGTTAATCATAAAGAACAAGAAGGCAAAAGGGTGCCAACAAACCCCATTATTTTTCGAAAAGTAGATAGGAGTGCGGCGATAGATGTTGATTAACTTTTCAGCGGTACGTACAAAAACCCAGAATACACTGACAATAACTGGGGTTCATGCAATTTAATCAGACAGACTGTACTTGAAAAATATCATTTTCCTGTGCCTACCCCTAAGAAAAATAGAGGGAGAATAAAAAAGTACTCGAAACTAAGAATAGTTAGGCCTAAATCCCTTGCAGATTCCAATAGCGGTTCGTTGCTTTTCCCAATCGGATTTTCCTCTTTTGTTGAATACATTTCCACCTATTGAATTCCCAGATGAAACTCAATTGTTACTTATCCTTCAATAAAAGACCTCCGAAGCAAGGCTGCGGACTCTTTCGGGGGACAAAATATTTCAAAATCCCCCTAACACCATTTAACAAAGAGGGTACCTAAACAGCATCCCTGCAACAATCACCTGGGAATAGTAAGTTAAAAATTTATCAAAGATCGATGCAATAGAAATACCTCCTGTTTATTTCTATTCTTTTTCAAAGAAGTACTTTTTCCTAGAACTCTGACTAAATAGGGACAATCCATAATGGGAAGACAAGAGACTTACAATGCTGAAGGCAGCAGTTATGAGGAGGAACGCTATGGGACCTCACATATGCAATCCTATTTGGAAACCCGGTGCCAAACTCTGTCTGATATCATTGAACGTGTTCACGGAAAGAAAAAAGACCTACAAATACTTGAAGTTGGATGTGGAACAGGGCTCACCCTACAATTTCTTGCACAAAGAGATTCATCGACTAAACTTTTTGGTATGGACTTTTCCGAGACAATGTTGCGGCAATCGCACGAGAAGGCTCTACAAACAAAGAATAGAATTGCCGTAACTTTGGGGAATGCCTTTGGATTGCCGTTTAATAACCACCAATTTGATGTGGTCTACGCTACCAGATTTATCCATCAATTTTATCACAAAGATAAAAAGACCATACATCAGGAGTTAGGCCGAGTGACAAAAAAAGGCGGAATTGTCGTGCTTGAATTCTACGCGTACGGATATCATTGGCTGCGTTTTCATACAGGTGGCAGGAAGGGAAAATCATGGGAAAGTTATTTTAGCCATTACCCAAGCGCGAAAGAGATTCGAGATATTGTTGGTGGTACTTTTGAGCCCATCCCAGTCCGACTTGCAGGAGAACGTGTATTTCACAAAATTCTGGGGAAAAATGGAGTTCAATGGCTTATGAAAAAGGCTGCTCATTTACCGGCAAGCGCGTTGATTGATGAATATTTTGTCGCTACAAGAATCTGACTCGATGGCTCAAGAAGCCAACCTCCTTTGCCATTCGATAGAATCAAGACAAGAAGAGTTGCGAAAGGCAGATTTTGGTAGAAAAATTTCCATAGATAATGCCCAATTTAGTGTAGTTCAAGCTGATCGAAATATAGTTTATCGTATTACGAAAGACTATAGATGGTATTTAAAAATGCCGTCTGGTGGCGGAGAAGATCCCATACTTCGCGAGATTGCAGGTGCGCAAAGTATCACCAATTCCCTCGCCAAAGAAAAGGGTTATCATCATCCATCAGTAGTTAGAGGCTCTGTCGATTCCTCCTATGTTCTTTACTCAGAAATCTTAGGGCAACAGCTTAATATTGCATTTTACAGCCACTGTTTTCTCCCTTTCCTGGGCCGCTCGAAGCGACTAAAGATCGGTTTTAGTAATTTGGGTCAGGCCCTAGGACGCCTCCACAAAAAAGACGTATCCCCCAAGGATCTAGTTGCCACCCGTGACCTTGTGGGTGAGGTGCAAGGAACGCTAAAAGGTGTGAATCAATCTGATCTAATTCTTGATTTAATTGATTCCTACTTGAATGGAAGCAACATAAAACCCGCCCCCTCAACCTCCTTCATTCACGGGAATTTAAAAATGGAAAATATCATTTTTGGTTCCAATAAAATCAGCTTTATTGACTTCGAAAATTGCGGTCATGGCTCACCTTACGAAGACCTTTCATGGCCGGCAAGCCAGATGATTCTCACGCGTTCAATTTTTGGCTTTCCATGGAAGCCGGCCTCCCAAGCCTTATCTAGATTCTTTGAAAGTTATAAATCCACCTTCGATTATGAAAAAGAACTATTATTGCAATACATAACTTTACGGATATCATTATATTATATACAAATCCTTTTAGGTAAATTTGGGAGACCAACAATAGCAGGCCTCCCCATTCGAATATCCAATCTGCAAAAAATCATATCTGAACTAATCTCCGGAAATATACAAAAGGCCCTTCCAGGCGTTACGATTTAACCGGTGTTTTGCTAAAATCCTTCACATCTTGCTTGGTATGAACTCCATTCAATTTTCTGAGGCCACAACTGAAAATAACTACTTTAAATTTCTTGAAATATTACGTTTAGGTTAGAAAAGAAAAAGAATCACATTACACCTTACAATTTTTGAAATCCATTTCCCACAGGATATGAGCTCGTGAAGATCCGCCTAATTATGCTGGAGCAAACGTGTCTAGCATCATCACCTATTTTTAATCTTGCCATACCGCAGTTTAAAGCTAGATAAAAATCATACATTTTGAAAAATGATTTAATGAATGTCATTGGGCCGGATAAAAAAACTCTTGTAGAAATCACGAGCTTCCCTCCTCCCATGGGTTCTTGGTCCCTACGAATCGAATTTCTTGCCGAAGCCTGGAAAAATCTTGGGCACCATTGCATCCTTATGAATATCGGACCAAGTCGAACGTTGAAAGATCCCAAATATCTCAACATCACGGGCTTCATTGACTACATTTTGAAGGTAACAATTGCCGCGGCAAAAGGACATATTCTCCACACCCATACCAATGCCAAAGGAGTCAAGGGAACCATTTTGGCATTAATCGGACAATGTATTGCTGTTCCTTTCGGAAGGCATTGCGTATTGACATTCCATGCCGGGCTTACGCAACATTATTTCCCAAAAACCGGACGGTTTCTTTTCGATTTTTTAATGTGGCTGACTTTTTGGACTCCGCGAATGATTATCTGTAATAGCCAAAAAATGAAGGACAGAATTTCGCAGGACTACAAGATTGCTCCCAATAAAATTCACCCAATCCCGGCTTTTTGTTCCGAGTATATGAAAACTGAAATAGGCTCCCTCTCTCCAAGAGTCAAAAAGTTTGCAACCGACCACAGCCCCTTATTGGTTTCGTATGTTCACACGTATCATTCTGAATTCACCGTGGATTTGATGATTCATACAGTAGAAAGACTTCGCGCTACATTCCCTGACCTTGGGCTTTTGATTATGGGGTCAACTCAATTCTCTGAAGAGTATGTCCGAATAATAAAAGATCGAAACCTAGGGGAACATATACTCATAGCAGGTAACTTGCCAAGACAGGAATTCCTTGCGGTCATTGCACAGGGTGTCCTGTATTTACGTACACCAATCGGAGATGGAGTAGCAGCTTCTGTCCTGGAAGCACTTTCCCTGGGCGTTCCGGTTGTCGCTGTAGATAATGGAACCCGGCCACCTGGTTGTATCTTGTATCGGGAAGGTGACCTAGAAGATATGATCAACAAGGTGGACCATGTCATCCAGAATCGGGAAACGATCATTTCTGAAATAAAAAAGCCTGAGGGTATTGATACTCTGAAAAACGAAATCAAGGTGTTAGCGTCCGTCTAGAGATAATAGAGTCGGCTTATTTTTTTAAAGCCCGCCTCATAGAGCAACTAGACGTTAAAGACCAATACTGAACATCACGTTTAAAAGGAAAAACCACCGTGAAACAAATTTTCATGAAAAAGAACATAAAAAAACGGGCTAGCCTTTCTACCGAGGATGTCCCCGTTCCTCAATGCAGCCCCGGCACTGTGATATTGGCCAACAGGCATTCTCTTATCAGTGCTGGGACTGAAACGGCCGCTGTAAAAAGGGATAAAAAAGATATGATCGTCAAAGCCCTAACGGCCCCTGAAATACGACAAACCCTTAAGGATATGCTCTTCCAGGACGGAATCAAGAAAACCGCTGACCGAGTACAATTTGAAATGACTAAATGGACCCCTTTGGGGTACAGCGGCGCGGGTATTGCCATAGAGGTCGGTAAAGACATTGAAGGAATCCAGGAAGGGGATCTCGTCGCCTATGCTGGAGAAGGTCATTCTGAGTATATACGGGCGTCAAAAAATCTCTGTGTACGCATTCCAAATGGTGTCACGACCAAGGAAGCAGCGTTTGTGGCCTTGGGCGGCATCGCGATGCAGGGAGTAAGAAGGGCCGAGATCCAAATGGGAGAAACTGTTGCTCTCATTGGGCTGGGTCTTGTCGGACAACTTGCTAATCAATTACTCATTTCATCGGGTGGACGTGTCCTTGCCATCGATATGATAGAAGAGAGAATCAAGCTGGCAAAGTCTCTGGGTGCCGAGGAAGGATTCACATCTAGCGATCAGCTTCCTAAGGACATCATGCGGTATACCGGAGGGGCTGGGGTCGATCATGTTGTTATTTGTGCATCTACAGCTAGCAATAGTGTCATTAATCAAGCGGTCGAGATGTGTCGGGAGCGTGGGAGAATTACAGTAGTTGGAGCTATTGGGTTAGATGTTCCCCACGAGAAATTCTATTACAAGGAGTTAGAACTTCGCATTTCAAGGTCCTATGGCCCCGGACGTTATGATCCTCAATATGAACAGCATGGGATTGATTATCCTCTTGGTTATGTTCGGTGGACTGAAAAGCGCAATATGCAGGAATTCCTGAGACTTATTCAATCGAAACAGCTTGATGTCACCCCTCTTATCACGAATGATTTTAGTTTAAATGAAGTAGATAAAGCCTACGACTTACTGATTACCAAACCGAATGAGTGCCTTGCGATTTTGTTAAAGTATGACGAAATACCAGAGCCCCCTTCGAGAAGTATCGTTATTGGATCACCAACATCAAAGATTAAAACTAAAAATAGCCCAGCAAACATAGCGGTTGTCGGTTGTGGATATTTTGCACGTCAATTCCATCTCCCTTACGTGAAGGACAGTCCTGATTTATGTTTAAGCACATTGGTGACATCTTCAAGCCAAAATGCAAAGGAAATGGGGGCATACTATGGCGCAAGTTCCTGTTCAACCGACTGGCGGGAAGTGCTCAAAAATGATCAGATAGACGCCGTCATGGTTTTTACTCGAGATAACTCTCATGCAAATATTGCCATAGAATCCTTAAAAGCAGGTAAGCACGTATTTTGTGAAAAACCCCTCACAACAACGTATGAAGAATGTGCTGAAATCCTAAAGGCCTCGGACAACGGCAATCCTCTTTGCATGGTAGGGTTTAACCGGAGGTTTGCACCACTGATGGTCCCTATAAAAGATACCTTATCTGAATGCAAGGGAAGACGGGTCATTCACTACCGGGTTAACGCTGGGCCACTTCCAAAAGATAACTGGGTCTTTGACCCTCATTATGCTGCCGGACGTGTAATCGGTGAAGTGTGTCATTTTACCGACCTTTTCTATTACCTTTTGGATTGCGAACCCATCAGCGTTTTTGCCCAATCAATGGGCGAAATTCCATCAATCAACGGCCTGGAGGACATTTCCGCCTGTTTTAAATTTAGTGATGGATCTATTGCCAATCTCATTTACACGGCACTAGGGACAACATCTTATGCAAAAGAGAGGATGGAAATTTTTACGGACGGTAGCACCCTGGTCCTTGACGATTATAAAGAAGTCACAATTAGAGGGAAAAAATATTTTGACACTCAAAACAAAAAAATGGATAAGGGTCATACAGCAGAGCTTGCCCATTTTTCAAATGCAATAAGAGGAAAAGAACCCTTAAAAATAACCCACCGTGATGGCATTAGAGGTACCGTTTGCTGCCTCAAAATATTTGAAAGTGCCAAGACAGGTGAACCGGTAGATATTGATATGTCCGAATATTTCTAATCCTTAATTTTTTTGGTGTCGTAAACCATACCAGTCGTGGTAACCAGTTGCACCGTTCATCTTACACCCGGGATCACCCTCTACAGTTGTGCCGTTGTCGACTGCCACATCTTTCCAAAATCCAAGGCTCTCGCACACAGCCAAAATACCTTGTTATTTGGCGACTTCTACAGTGCGGAAATCAAGAAACAACACGAAGTGCGTGGAAATCATGTCAGGGTGCTCTTCGTTGTCTAGAGTTGGAGTTCTCCCAGAATTTTTGACCACAGGTATCAATAGATTACCCTCAAGCTGGGGATGATCTAGATAAAGAAAGAACGATTTACGATGAACAGATGGTGTGTATTCACCGAGAGGCCAAAGCCAAGACGATTGAGCAGGCTGCTCACCAACATGGAGGCTCGCTCCAATCCATTTATCGATGGAAGTGCCAATTTGGAAAGATAGAGGTCACCGATGTGCGGAAACGGCGGGATGCGGCCAAGGCCGCTTGTGCTCGTGAGCTTCGAATTTTCCGCTCCACCGGTCTCTGCTCAATTCCACGCTCCGGCCAAGGTTATACTTCACAAATAATCCGGCAGAATGCGCGGTTGAGGCAAGCACTACGCGGCATGGACGATCGCTATCCGCAATGAGGATATCGGCTAGCCGGGAAACTGCTCCAAGACTGTGGTTGACGAGTGAATCACCAACGGGTTCACCACGGGTGCAAGAACAGGGGCGAGAAATCCCAATCCGTAAAAGTCGTAGAAAGGTTCGCACTAGATGCACTATGCAGCCTACCCACACGATGTCTGGAGTTGAGATTTTGGACATGCTTCGTATGGCAAAGGGAGC
Source organism: Nitrospirales bacterium (assembly GCA_029261235.1). Lineage (GTDB taxonomy): Bacteria > Nitrospirota > Nitrospiria > Nitrospirales > UBA8639 > Nitrospira_E. Next base: position 27,436 of record JAJDBS010000225.1, on the reverse strand, counting down.
CATTATAGTGCTTGCCCCCTACTCGATTTTGTTGAGTCATTGAAGTGGGACACTCCTTGAAGCATGATGATGTGATTCCTGAGACTACGGTATTAATCGAAGGCGGAAGACCGTAATATAATCACGACAGACCCCAGAATGCACTCAGCTAGCAGTTGTTCGCGGTGAATTTGAGCAATCTATTCCTTGAAAAATTGAACATCTTTACGCGGCCAACGAACAGGGACAGCTCATCTAGATCAGGATTATGGAGTCGTCATTCCTTTTAATCTGAAACGTGCCAAGACGGATCCTCAATCCCTGATTCATTTTTAATGGACCGATCCTGACGAGCATGGTTGGTCATACCTACTCTTTGTCCCAAAGGAGAATTGTGTTCGTTTTGAAGACGTACTTGCATAATCGAATCAGTTGCATAACGCATGAAATGCGTGCTTCCACTGCTCCTACTGAATTTAGATGTATTTCTTGTTTTTATGGTTAGTATTACTAACTAAACCTGCATGATTTCGATTATGGCGTTGGAACGCTATGCCAAGGCTTCAGCTGCACTGGAGACGGCCAAACCAATAATTCTCAAGGCAGAATCCTGGAAGATCTAGCGTTACATGCTATTTAATTCTTTTATTTTTCTGGTTTTTCTTTGCGTAGTCTTGACGGGTTATTACATCGCCCGTACTCGAGTCCTGCAGAACAGGTTTCTGCTCGTAGCAAGTTATTTTTTCTATGGCTGGTGGGACTATCGATTCCTGACGCTGCTGTTGTTCTCCACGACGGTGGACTATTTCGTCGCGCGCGCGATTTCAAGCTCGGGACATCCCGAAAGAAAGAAACTTCTGTTGTCTTTGAGTTTGGCATCAAACTTAGGCTGCCTAGGATTCTTTAAATACTTCGGCTTCTTCATTGACTCTGCGGAACAGGCTCTCGCTGCCGTAGGATTCGGAGCAGATTTTCCGACGCTCCACATCATACTTCCCGTGGGCATTTCATTTTACACATTTCAGACGCTCAGCTACACCATCGACGTATACAGAGGCCAGTTGAAACCTACGGACAACTTTCTTGATCTGGCTCTCTACGTGTCATTTTTCCCTCAACTGGTCGCTGGCCCAATTGAACGGGCAACACACTTTCTCCCCCAAGTTCTCAGTCCTCGCAAGTTTGACATAAACCAGATTGTGGGCGGATTTTTTTTAATTGTTATTGGTTTTTTCAAAAAACTGGTCATTGCGGATCGAATGTCGCAAATCGTCGATCCGGCATTTTCTGGCATTGCATTACCCGACGATGGGATTTCTAATTGGTTGTTCGTCTATGCATTCGCGTTTCAGGTCTATGGAGATTTCTCAGGCTACTCGGATATAGCTCGAGGTACGGCAAAGTTGATGGGCTTTGAACTGCGCATGAATTTCAAAGCACCATACCTATCGTCCAACCCGAGTGAGTTCTGGCGTCATTGGCATATTAGTTTATCGACATGGCTTCGGGATTACCTCTACATTCCACTGGGAGGCAACAGAGATGGAGAAGTTGCAACCTACAGAAATCTTATGCTCACTATGCTTCTCGGCGGATTGTGGCATGGAGCTGGGTGGCCCTTTGTACTGTGGGGAGCATACCAGGGCATCCTACTGGCCGGGCACCGCTTGATTGAATCCACCCAACGCTCGCCAAGGACTCAGAAATCTAGAGCGTTTCTGTCTGGACGCCCATCGGCCATAGGCAAGACCTTCTTGTTTTTTCACCTCTGCTGTCTGGGGTGGCTCGTCTTTCGAGTGGGTGGTGTTCCGGACGAGTATCAAGTGAGCTTTCTGCTGACCAGTATTCAAAGCCTATGGATCTTGGAAATTTCTGGCACGGCTATCGACGTTCTTCGTTCGATTGTGCCTATAGGAGTGCTAGTGTTTGTACTGCAGTTATATCATGAGGAATTGGAACAGGCCTACGAATGGCGTCCATCTACTCAGGCTTTGGTTCTGAGTGCCTGTTTTGCCGGGATAGCCGTATTTGGAGTACTTAGTGGAACACAATTCATCTACTTCGCATTTTAAGCTAGAAAGCCTGACTTGGTCTGCCTTAGCCGCTGGGATCGGCCTCATGTGGCTCGGCCATTTGCTTGGCGCTGTGCCTCTATCAGATTTTCTCAATGCTCAAATCGGAACATGGCTTGAGGGGGTTGGCAAAGGACGAATAGTCAATGCGCGATTATTCTTTCTCCAGATTGAAAAAGAAACTCTGCAACTTCTTACAACTCCGATAGTTATTGCCGGCCTCATGAGATGGATTTATGTCTCAGCGAAATCGATTGTGCACCCCAAGCTTAGAGGCTTGTTCGCAGCTTTTCTGGTGCTCATTTTACTAAACGCTTGGATTGTCGTGGCCCGCGATACAACGCTGTTCTGGGGTGGCATCTTCTTCGCGCATCCGAATCTGAAGCAAAGCGCTTTTCATTTCGAAAGGAATCTGTTGGCAGCCACACCTGTTACACGCAAAAAGGTCGTTGTCATCGGATCGAGTCAAGGAAGATCTCAGATCGACACCGGTCAACTGGATAGAATATTTTCGGGTCGAGCACGATTCGGAAACTTAAGCTACGCCGGCGCAGCGGCATCTGATTTCCCATTGATCCTGGATCATATCTCGACCACGGGAGCGAACACGATCATTTGCTATGTGAGCGAGATCAACTTCTACGAAAATATTTCGGCCTCACGTTTCCTCCCGCTTCTCAAATTGCGAAGGGTTCCGTGGGCTGTATCATTGGCGAGGGAAGTCGATGGGCTGGATTCCAAGGTACGTTACGGAACTCTAGCTGCTGTTTTACCAATGTTTCAATTGCGACGTGCAGTGGAGCTCGCTTTTTTTGGAGGGCTAGCTGAGAAAAACTTCTCTGTTCCTGTAAAAAAACGAAGGCCAACCGATAAACCAACTATCACTAAATTCGAAAAGCGGGCTCGTATTTTGAGTATGAACAAAGATCAGAACATTCAAAAAACAGAGTTCGTCCGATTTATAAAAGAGGCGAAAGACTTGGGAATACGAGTGATAATCATACAGGGACAAATCAACCCAAAGGTTACGAGCCATTTACCGCCGTCGATGAGAATTGATTTCGAAAGGTTTCTCCAAGAAGTAACCAACAAATTCTCAAACGTACATCTGATTACTGACGAACTGCCCAGCCATATCTCAGAAGATTACGAAGATTCAACCCATATCTGGCACCACGTTCGAAAAAACTATACCGTTGAGGTAAGCAAAGTCTTACGATTGCACAACTATTTTTAGGGGACAGGTCATTAGTACCTATGAAAACCTAGTGCTCTGTTGTGAGATAGAAAATCAAAAAAAACGCCCTCCTCTATTGACAGCGAATAGTTGAATGCTTGAAGTATCTTCGTGTCAGACTTCACCTGTCCAAGACCGTATTAGAGACAGGTACGCTTTAGAAAGTCAATGTGCTTTTCAACGATTCGTCGGTTATACCATCTCTGATAAGCGGGCGCAGATGAAAGCTTAGCCAATCCAGCCAAGTGGCAAACCGTGTGTTTAACAAGCATGAGTTCAAATAAGGGGTCTTCGATTCTTAGCCTTGGATCGTAGCCCTTCATGAGTGCTCGTTGAAGATGCCTTATGACCTTCGGTCGAAATATGGGATTGCATAGGTACATATCCAATTGATGATAGAATCGGCTCAAGTCCTGCATGATTGTCCCCGGCCCGTATTGATCAAGATCAATAACGACGAGCTGGTCACCGTTGGCCAGAACATTTCCAGGTGCAAAATCTCCATGAGCATCAACCGTTTGCTTCGATTCTCTATCAAGTGATTCAATTCTGCGATCAAGATACCGAAAAATATCGGCTCTAAAAGGCTCATCAATTGGTATAATTGGACTCTTTGTAAGCGGGCGCACTCGCTCGTCAATGTAATTGGGGAATTCATCCAGATAGCTGGAGTCAGATCCTCCAGGGACAACAGTTTTTTCGTGATGAAGCTTTAACCATTCCCCACACATACGGCAAAGGTTCTCAAGGTACTGCATCGTGTCGTCGCCTGGGAAGAACCGAGCCTTTCGTCGAAGAATTTCAGATAGGTCTTTGCCGGGATACTCCTCAATCACCAAGATCAACAGCTCCGGATAGCTGGCTAGTGGATGCGACACATGCAAATGGGGTGATTCCTCAAGAAGTTTGAACAGTCTTCTAGATACTTCAAATTCTTTCCGTAGTCTGTCCTCCAGGATTTGTTTCGCGGAATCGTGGGAGTGACTATTAGAAATATCACCCGTTATCGAATATTGCTTAATCAGAAGAAAGCCTTCCTTGCTGTTTTGCTCCCACTGAGCGCGCAAGATCGTGGAGTTTTCCCGTTTATCGATGGACAGTGGAGAGATTCGTGTTCCCGGATAGCTTTCAGCCCAATCGTCAATTAAGCGCGATAAGGCTTCTCTGAAGGAATCAGGAAGTTCTTCAGATTCCTTAAGATGATGGACGCCTAGTTGGTTCATAATGAAACAAAGATTATTGGCCGGAACGGATGATGTTGTCCGTACACCATAGTCCCGCTGAGGTGTTACTTATAAAATTCAACATCGTAGCTCCACTCCACATGAACATTTCATACAACATTCTGACTAAACTCAATTCAGGCACGATCATGAACAAAAATAGGAAGCTACTCGAAATCCCTAGACTTAGAGGTAGGTTATTGAAGATAGCCCTCTTATTATTCTTTGTGATACCCCTGTTCCAACAGTCAATCAAGTTTCCCTCTACCTCTGTCATGTAAATCACAATTGTAGTTGGAAGAATTCTATCCCAGGCTCAATGAAATATTCATGCCCCCCTGGAAGTGCATGAAATTCAAATGATTGGAGAAATTCTAAAAGGTTCCTGGGGGATTTTATTTTAGACGGAAATTCGGAATCAATACTTATAGTTTCCAGACTTCCCATTATTCCCAAAACAAGACCAATTGCAAGAAGGATAAGTGTTTATTCTTGAACACCACATTTATTTTACCATGGAATTATATGGCAATGATTGGGTTGCTACTTCCGTGCTCCCGGGACACCATTCAACACAGCAAGCCTACCACCATAGGATTTACAAGCCTTTTTTTTTAGACCGTAAAAGTTTTTTGAAAACGTACAATTACTACCAAGGTCGGTCGATGTCAGAATCGCCCATCGTAAGATACCAGTTGTCCATAGACGAGAGTAGCTCGACCTCCGACTCTTCTACCCCCTCAGTAGAGGCGATTAAGAATCGAGTAGCCTCTCTGGAGCGGAAACCAAAACTTACAAGTTGATTCTTTAGTGCAGGGCACGAGAGATAACAAATAATCGCGTCAGCTTCCTCATGGATTGAATGGGCTCGAACAGCATCAAGAACAGCCCAAACTGCTTCAGAATCAGAAGGCTTCACAATCAAATCCACGAGAAAAGCTCTCCGATAGGGGTATGCATCCGATGGTTCTTCAATGGAAATGATCGCCAGCGCTAGGACTTCTCCTTCTTTTCGGATTTCAAGTTTTTTAAAGTTCTGCCCTGGTTGATCCACATATTTCCAGTTTAGAAAAGATGCATCTCGAACAACTGTACATGTCAATTCTTTACTGACAGATTTCCACAGCTCATCGTGTTCACCGTCAAAACGGTTGATTGAGCAGATCTCTGGTTTCCATTTATGGGAAGGGCGTCCTATAACACGCTTCATTTCCGTGGTGAGGGAAAGTGCTGCAGAAGCCCCCCAAGAAACCGGACCTTTCGGTAGCTTGCCCTGAAGAATATTCTGAGGCCGTAACGGATAGAAATATACCCCTAAAGGACCAATAAGTGTCCATCCAAGCTTTATTTGCATGTTTCGCATGAATTCTTCCTGACCGAGGGACAAATTAAAAGGGACATCCTCTTTCGACTGCATTAAAATCATCCCTCCGACACCTTTGGATCTGTGAGATTCAAGGGTCATTGATTCCGCAAACCATGAAGTACTACATTCTCTCTCACCTATTTTTATCTTCACTGGGATAGCACCGCAATGTGAAACGATTGAATCTGAGTCCCGATAGAGCCAAATCATAGGGTCTATATTTAATCTTTTGGCGGATTCTAAAAACATCCATCGCCAACGCGGCTCTACCCAATCGGTTCTCCTTCCTGGGAAGGCTTTTCGATGGTACTCAAATGTCTCTGATTCCAGGTCAGGGCTAAAATGAATAACCCCAGTCTGATGTTCTTTAGCAACGGGTAGCTGTCCAAGTAGATGGGCTGCAATGGCCTCCAAGTGTGGAAGGCTAAAATCAGAAGCAGATATTTGAATTCCAAAACGCTTTTTAAGACCATTGGCAAGTTCGACCGCCATAAGAGAATCCATTCCAATTTCGAATAAGCTTCGATCTAAGCGAACTTCTTCCGGATCTTCAAGTCCGAGGGTTTTTGCTACCTCTTTGCGCAACAACTCCACCAGAATTATTGCCCTTTCTTCAGAAGGAGCTTCCTTTATTTGTTCCATCCACTTGGACTGAAGCCCATTTCCTTTTACCTCTGTCCGAGAAACACAGCCTTCACCTTTACTTTTCCCTCCAGGACTCAGTGCCACATCCAAATTCAACTGATTCAAGAAATGCTCTGACAAGATGCGTAAGTTTGGCTGACTGAAATCGGTTGCCGATATTCGGATTCCAAGACATTTATTTAATTGGGTAGCAAGCTCAATGGCCATCAGTGAGTCCATTCCAATGTCGAATAAGCCTTGGTCCAGTCGAACTTCTTCGGGGTTTTCAAACCCAAGAGTTTTAGCCACTTCTTTTTGTAAAAGTTTAGTAAGCAATTCCGAATGCTGATCTGTAGATTTTTCCCGGAGTAGGGTAATCCATCGTGGACATTCATTTACAAGATCGGAAGTATCCCCTCTCGGAATTCCCTCTAACTCTGAAAACAAGGGACGTGCTTTGCGCGCCTCAAAAACGGAGCGAAATTGAGCCCAATCAATATCGGCAACGATGCCCTGCGCGTCTGCATTATGAAGCAGATACTCAAGCGCTAACACTGCCACATCTGGGTCAAGGCCGTGATTACCCATCCTCTCCAAAAGTTGGAGCTGCTCTTCGTTGGCCATACCTCCACCTTTCCATGGCCCCCAGTTAACACTAAGGGCAGGCAACTCAAGGCTCTGTCTGTAGTAAGCAAGACCATCAAGAAAAGCATTAGCCGCGCCATAATGAGCGCGTCCACTCGAACCCCAGATGGAGGAAATAGAGGAAAAACAAATAAACATATCAAGATCTACATCAAGAGTATGTTTGTGCAGTAACCAGGCCCCTTTCATCTTAGGAGCCAGTAAGTCTCGAAGCTCGTGCACACTCATTTCAGCCACGGGTACAAGAGCATCTACTCCTGCAGCATGAACAATACCTCGTAAGAATAGCTTCGAATTTTTGATTTCGGTAAAAAGCTTGTCTACGTCCTCTGTACAACAAATATCAGCAGCAATCACCTTAACATTGGCACCTTGCTTCTCCAGCCTGACGACGATCTCTTTTGCGTCAGGTGACTCCATTCCACGCCGACTGGTCAAAATTAAATTTTTGGCTCCTTTTTTGATTAACCATCCGGCGGTATGAAGACCCAAGGCACCTAAACCACCAGTGATTAAATAGCTCCCCTTGTCATCAAGGACCACGTCGCTGACTCTTTTGCCATTGTGCTTTATGAGCCGAGGCACGAACGGCTTTCCACCTCTCAATGCCAGTTGATCTTCCGTACTGGTATTGGAAAGCGCAGTGTAAAGCATTTCCGCTTGGTCAGTGAGATCCCCATTTGACGAAAGGTCCAGTATCCCCCCCCAGAGATCATGGTGTTCAAGCGAAATTGTCCTAGCAAACCCCCAAAGGGGGGTCTGCGCGACCGATACAACTTCGTTGGATACATCCTCCCCTGTCTTCACTGCATCCCGAGTAATCAACCATATGGCTGGTTTGTTTGCTTCCGAACGCTTCGCAAGGGTTTGAACTAGGTGGAGCGCACTTTCAGTAGTATTTTTTTGGTAAGAATCAAAGTCTTCGGCATTCAATTCACTCGACAGCGGAGTATCGAGAGCCCAAAGTTGGATGACACCGTTGATTGGCTTATCTTGAGCGTAAATAGATTGCCACAATTTTTCAAAATGTTCCGCTTGCTGAGGATCTATAAAGAAATTGTCGGCATCCTTTTGCTTAAAATGAGTATCCCGCCAAACACACGTGTATTCTGTGCCGTTGTTTGCAAGCACCTTTGTCAGTATCTCGCCGAATCCATTTTGATCCATGAGAATAATCCAAATCCCACCGGCCTTTTTTGAATTCTCGGTTATTCCCTGTAACTTTTCTTTCCAAACAACCTGATACAGCTTTTCTCCAATTTGAACCTCATCTTGCTCCCGTTCCGCCTCCAAAGATAGGGCTTTGAAAACCTTTGGAAGAACCATGGCCTCTTCCGTCGAGAGTTTTATGGCATTCCGAACATAATCTGAAAACCCGGATTCATCTTGGCTGCTTAATAATTCATCTAATGCGGAACGTGCGGGTAAAGCCTTGTTTATGCCTAAAGTCTGCTCACTGGGAATATCAATCCAAAATTGTTTGCGTCTGAACGAGTAATTGGGAATGGATACAATTTTGTAACTATAAGGGGCATCAAATCCCTTCCAATCAATTGAAACACCCCTCACATAAAGTTTAGCCAGACTTCCCAGAACAGTTTGCCACTCGTCGGCACCCCCCCTCAGAGAAGGTAACCAATCAACTTCTTCATCTGGCAAGCAATGCTTTCCCATCCCTAAAAGCACTGGCTGAGGACCAACCTCAAGGAATGTCGTGACAGATTGTTCTTCTAACCTCTTCATCCCTTCAGTAAACCGGACCGGGTTGCGCACTTGCTGTACCCAATATTCGGAATCCTTTATCTCATCAGTGACCAGCGTGCCTTTTACGCAACTGACAAATGGTATTTTTGGAAGGGAGAAGTTAATTTCCTTAACGACTTCTTTAAACTTATCAATCATGGGATCCATCAAATGCGAATGAAATGCATGGGAAACAGACAAGGCTTTGGTTTTGATCCCATTAACTTCCAATTGGGCTAAAATTTCGTTAATCGCATCGCCATCTCCTGAAATCACCGTCTGTTCCGGACTGTTGAACCCCGCGATGGACACACGGTCCTCATAGCCCAATATGGCCTTCTTTACCTCGGCCTCTCCTGCTCGGACAGAAGCCATACCCCCTCCGGAAGGTAAGGCTTGCATAAGTTGGCCCCTTGCTGCGGTTAATTTGAGCCCATCCTCAAGTGAAACCCCGCCCGCAACGCATAGGGCAGCAATTTCACCTACACTGTGTCCTATAACGATATCCGGGTGAATTCCCCAACTTTCCCATAACTTTGCTAGAGAATATTCGATGACAAACAGGGCAGGTTGGGTATAGCCAGTCTGATTCAGAAGGAGGGCCTCCGAACTCTCTTTTTCAGCAAACATCACGTCAAGAATTGAGCAATTCATACACGGCTTCAAATTTTCCACGCATTGATCAAGCGTTTCTCTAAACACTGGATGGGTCTTATATAGTGCTTTTCCCATGTCCAAATATTGCGCCCCTTGACCAGTGAAAAGGAAAGCAATCTTTGTTGGCCCAGTGGATTTGGGACTCCTTCCTTGAACGCACCCGATAGGGTCTTCTCCAGCAACATAGTCCTCGAGTGAACCCATCAATTTTGTTTGATTACTTCCCAAAAATGCCAGACGATGCTCAAAATGCTTACGACCAATATTGGCGGTATAACTTATATCTTCGAGGGCGAGATCTTGATTTGATCCCAGAAATTCCTGAACCCTAAGAACTTGGTTATCTAGGCTTTCTTTGTTGCGAGCACTAAGGGTCAGAATATGAAAAGGTCGGACAAAAAGCTTATTGTCTGATGAAGATGCCTCCGGTGGCTCTTCTAAAATGAGATGGGCATTTGCACCACCAACGCCAAAAGAACTCAATCCTGCACGCCTTGGAAATGTAGTGGGTACTCCAGCAACTTTCATTATGGCTCGATCCCATGGCTCGAGCTTTCGTTGAATCTTGAATGGAAGGGTTTCAAACGGAATTTGAGAATTGGGTTGTTCAGAGGTGATCGTCGGCAAAAGATAACCTCGGTCAAATTGAAGCAGCACCTTGATGAGCCCCATGATCCCGGCGCCAGCCTCCAGGTGACCTATATTCGGTTTGATTGCGGACAATTTACATGTGTGCGTTCCATCAATTTTCTTATCCCACAATTTCTTATCAGTGTACGCCAGAGTCAGACCTCGGACCTCGATGGGGTCACCAAGTGCGGTCCCAGTCCCATGAGCCTCCACCATAGTAATCGTACGTGGATCAACATTTGCTACGATCAAACTCTTTCGTATTGCCTCCGCCTGAGCGGTTGGGTTCGGCGCGGTAAAACCAACGGTACCCGCACCCGTGCTAAGAGCGGTTCCCTTGATCACGCCATAAATATGGTCGCCGCGTTGTTGTGCCTCATGCAATGGCCTAAGCACAACGACTCCCACACCTTCTCCTATAATCGTTCCATTCGCCTCATTTCCAAAGGGACTGCATTTACCTGTGGGCGATATAATTCCCAATCGTCCTAGTTGAGACAATCGATCGGCATCAAGAATAAGGTTGACGCCTCCAACAATAGCAGTTGTACATTCACCTGCTGCTAGAGCTTTACAGGCGATATGCAATGCCGTTCCCGAAGACGAGCAGGCTGTGTTGACAGCGAGACTGGGACCACGAAATCCGAGAAATTGCGACAGGCGGTTGGCTAAGCTAAATCCTTCCCAACACCGATAGGGCTGGTCTTTTTTACCTGCAAGGCAATTCGCATGAAACACATAGTCTCCGTATAGAACACCCACATAGACACCCGTGTCCACATCACTTCTATCCCCCATACATGCGCCATCTTCAAGTGCAGACCAGGCTGTTTCAAGAAACAATCGTAGCTGAGGGTCCATATACTCGGCTTCACGAGGAGATATGCCGAAAAAATTAGCATCAAAAGAGTCCACACCATCCACCCAAGCGGCCCAATTTTGAACATTATCTGGGTAACCCCGGTCCGGCGGAGCCGGACCTACCGAAGTACCTCCAGAACTCAATAGCTCCCACAATTCATCAGGTGAGTTTGCACCTCCACACCGCAAGTTCATTCCTATTACGGCTATGTCACTCTGAGAATTCTTATTCCCTGGATCTGCCACGGTAGTTATTGTTTTTTCTGAAGTCGAGGCTGGCTCCCTTTCATCTGTCTTACCTAGAAGATCAGTCACATTTTGTATGATCTCCGAAATTGATCGATGCTCAAACAACAGAGTACTGGGTAGCCACGAATATTTGTCTGTTAGAGAAACCGTGATTTCAACAATTTTAAAGGAACTACAACCAAGCTGTTCAAGTTGGTCAATTTCTTTGAGGTTGCTTATGGGGATGTTTAACGCTGCAGAAAAGGTTTGATATATTTGCTGAGCAATATCGTCTGATTGTTCGTCTGAATGGGCGACAAGCGGGCTTAAGCTTTGATTATCGGTACTACCACCGATCGCAGTATTAAGTTGTTTAATGGATGACAGCTCTGAGGCTGCACGAACGATCTGTCTTTCTCGTGACCGCTGTTGTTTTCCGTCTATTACCTGGACCTTGTCCGGCGTAGATTGTTTTTCCTTTTGTTGCTTTTGAGAATCGTCTTCTTTCTGCTCAGCAGGCTCAAATTTAAGATTTGATAGTTCAGCTGCCGGGATATCGCATTGAAAAGATCCTTCAAACACTTTTTTCTGTTCTGAAGAACAGATAGATTCTAAAAATGAGCGCGCAGGTGTATTCTTCTCTGTCGGTATTATTAGAAACCTTACGGTCTCTCTTTTCAATTCCATGGCTCTTCGTCCCAGTTCGGCAGCCATCTCGTGTTCAACACCACGGCCTAAAACTCTGCAACTGAGGAGAAACGTATCAACAAGTAGGAACGCTCCCTGCTTTTCAGCAATGACAAGACCGACCAACCCATAGTCGCCAAACCGATCACGAACTTGTATTGTAGAACCGACATACGAATCGCTTTCAAACAGCGATTTCAAATCATTTTCCTTACGGCGACGTGTGGTGAAATTAAATTGGTTTGTCCGCAATGTAAGTTGGGAAGCCCTAGGGACATCTTCTTTAGACAGAGGGATAATATCGACTTGTAACTGAAGACTTTCGATAAATTCTCGCAGGGTAAATGTATCGTCTTTGGCCTCTTGTCGTCGGAATTCGTCACGATACAGCTTGGTCCTTTTTGAATCCTCTTTGGTACCCTCGAGGAGATCAAATTCCCAGGTATGCTGCAAGAGACGCGTGGCAGCGTTGTCCTCCTGAGGCCACTCGAGAACAAGAACTTCAGGACAACCGGAACGTACCTCGGCACATTCGACTGGATTATCATCAATAAAAATAAAACTATCTATACCCACATTCAATCGTGAGGCAAGCAAGCGGATATTTTCTGATTTCGGATTCCAGTTAATCATAGAAGCAACAATTTGATCTCGTCTTAATCCGAAATCTTTCCGGCTTTCAAAAACTTCCCAAACGTCAACCTCCTCATTTTTGCTACAGAGGCAAATAAGCATCCCACTCTTACCTAATCTAGTAAGCGTTGCATGAAGTTCTTTATGGACAAGATCGAATTTGATACCTTCAACACCTAACTCACCAACGACACCGGCCCAAAGGGTATTGTCACAGTCCACCACAACCACCTTTCGTACTGGCAAAAATTTCCGGTAAATGCTTCGCATTAAAAGGGTAGCTAGTGTATAGATATATGCATCTTTGTAGGGAATATGAGCGATTTCCTCACGCAATGGATCATTAATTTCATCAGGGTTCACATCATAACGATCATTGAAATCTTTAGCGGCAATAATTTGTAGGCCAGGAATAGTGGTGAGCTCTTGGAGTAAATTCGATTCTGCGTTAAGCAGCTCCCTGTCTTCTTCCTTCAATGTATTATTAATCGAAGGGCAAAGAACAAAAATTGTGTCAACAGAAGCATGTGCCCTGTGAGATCGCATTGCTCGTACAAATTCTTCCGAGGTATTTCCAAGAAAGGTTCTCAGGCCTTCACTCGTCTTCATTGCATCGTGGGACAGTTCTCGTAACCAATCGCGTATTCGAAGCATGACAACGCTTATACCACTCGAATTAGAGGAGAGAGCACTCCCAGGATTGATAAGTTCTTGTAGAACCTGACCGTAAGGAGAAATTTCCACGGAGGCAGGCAGGCCGAGTTCATAAAACCAGAAACGTAGTGCAGGCAGAAAGGGTTCCGCTGTAAAACTGGCTGAAAGAACGATATTGAAATCGGCTTTCTTATCCTCCGATGTAGTCAAAGTCGGTAGATCGAGGACAGGAAAATTTGAAAGGACCTCCACCTGACCACGCGTGATGTTTTTAGCAAGACGATTGGCGGTGTGCACTGCGATTAGATCTGTCGGAATAGCACCAATCACATGAGTTGGGCTGTCATTCCAAGCCGTTTGAAGCTTGGGTGGCCGAACAATGAGACAGAAAAGATTGGCAAATTCTCGTGAAGCAGATTGAATTATTCCTTCCATTGCCTGCTTTAAGGCAACATAGTGACCCCAATCTGCTGGGGGATTTTCGACGGCCGAAGATGATATCGCAACGACACTCCCTTGATGAGAATTAAGTGTAGGGAGAAACTCTGCCAGGGGAAGCTGCACTAGGCGAAGGTTTCGGAAAATGTACTCTTCAAATTTTTCTGCAGAATCACTACTGATACGCAAGGATCCGGGAGGAGAACAAGCATTAAGGATAAGAAGGTCGAGGCGACCATGTCGTTCAAGTATGGTTTTTTTTGCTGCGGAGCACCAGTTCGGGTCACCAACGTCACCTTGAAGAAGCTCCAAATGAGCTCCCTGCTTGGTAATTCTATCAGCAAGCTCTTCAGCATCTTCCCGAGAGTTCCGGTAACTTGCATAGACATGGTATCCTGAAAGTGCTAGAGCTGATGCTAGATCAGCACCGAGCCCACGGCTTCCTCCACAGACAAGAGCGACTTTCCCTTCATGCTGTCGGTTCCCAAGTTCTAACCGAGAACCGAGTTCGGCCAGATCTGTGACAGTAGGGCTGAAGGGGATATAACTACGCACATCACCAGTTGCGACCAGGATACCGTCTGGAGTGGCAATTTCTAATTCCGTATCCAGTATCCGAAACTCTCGGTCGAAGCGAGACGTATTGACGCGATACACAAGGTCTTTCGAAGCCACGGTTGTTTCATGGAACTGCAAACGAAGCCGGGTGAATAGTGATCTCAACCCCGGAACTTCCATTCCGACGAGATAGCTGCAGAAGCCAAAAACTTTTATGACAATCGGGGAAAGATGTCCTTGAGTTATGTAATCGTCAGGTGGAGGCTCCGTTGAGTAGACGCCTACAAGTTCAAATTTATTCCGAAATTCTTCGAATTTGCGATTGGCGGGAAACTTCCGACTTTGGCCCGCTGCTAAATCTTGGCCGAGCTTCAAGTCAGAAACCCAGGAAAGATCCCTATCCTGCTGTGAGGAGTTTTCCTTTCCAAAATCAGCACGAATGATTAGTGCGGGCTTGACGCCACCGAGTACCTCGACAGAAAGCTGTTTTTTTTCGAAAGCCGATTTAACCTGATAACTCTCATTTGGATAAACCGCACCATGAAACTCGATTTCCAAACTCTTGAACGACTGGTAGGATTCCTTGCTTACAGAACGCAGTGCTTCGATTACGGTCAGCATTCCATGAGTAATCGGTCGCCCAAAAGATGTTCGTCCCGCAAATGTTGAATCTAGATGAAGTGGATTACGGTCTCCTGACCATTCGGCAAAGCGTTCAAGATCTCGCGTAGAGAACTCCATGTTCAATTTCCTCTTGAGTAAAAAATCAATTCGGCTCGTGACATATCGGCTGTCTATTCAGCAAGACTTTGGCAGACAAGCCTTCGGGCAAAGTCTATGATGAAAATACTCCGCAGCTTATAGCTGCCTACGGTGACTGCCCGGGTAATAGCAACGAACTCAATATATTAAAGAACAATAGGGAGAGCTTTTCGCGAGACGTTCATTTGTTGCTCAGCACATTGGATATTGCCAATTTATTATTTAGAGGTGCTTGGGCCTCAAAGCGGAATATTTCCATGTTTTCTTTTTTCATTGACAACATCTTTATTTTGCAGACTCTCTAATCCGCATATTAATTTAATTCGGGTTTCATTTGGCTCAATGACCTCATCAACAAATCCCATTTCAGCTGCAACATATGGAGAGGCAAAATTATCTTTGTATTCTTGAATAAATAATTCTTTTTGAGATTTTGGATCTATTGCATTTTTCATTTCTTTTTTATAAAGGATATTCATTGCTCCTTCCGGTCCCATAACCGCAAATTCAGCACTTGGCCAGGCGAAGTTGAGATCTGCAAACAAGTTTTTACTGTTCATAACAATATGCGCGCCACCGTATGCTTTTCTTGTCACCACTGTCATTCTTGGGACTGTGGCTTCACAAAATGCATACAATAATTTTGCTCCATTTCTGATAATCCCGGAAGATTCTTGTTGCGTGCCAGGAAGAAATCCAGGAACATCTACGAAGGTAATGATAGGAATATTGAAACAATCACAAAAGCGAATAAATCTACTTGCTTTAATTGCAGCAGAATTATCAATAGCTCCTGAATAAAATTGTGGTTGGTTTGCAACTATCCCGACAGAATATCCATCTAAACGACCAAATCCACAGATAATACTCATAGCCCATAACTCATGAACTTCAAAAAAACTACTCTTATCCAAAACGATTTCAATGATTTTTTTCATATCATAAGGTTTTTTATGATCTTCCGGAATAATGCTATTTAATCCCTTTGACAATCTACTTCTCTTATCACCGGCATTAATTTTACAGGGCTTTTCTTGATTATTTTGAGGTAGATATGACAATAATTTCCTAATATTTTTGTAGCATTCAACTTCATCTTCTTCAACAAAATGAGATAATCCACTTTTTTTCCCATGGATTTCCCATCCACCTAACTTTTCAATAGTGGTTTCTTCTCCGATAGCTGCTTTGACGACATCAGGTCCGGTAATAAAGAGACTGCCGATATTTTTTACTTGAAAGATGAAATCTGTGATGGCCGGCGAATAAGAGGCTGCACCTGCACAAGGTCCAACAATAGCCGTTATTTGGGGAACAACCCCGGAACATCGAACATTTCTGTAAAAAATTTCTGCACAACCTTCTAAAGCAGTAATACCTTCTTGAATCCTTGCTCCACCAGAATCATTTAATCCTATAATTGGTACTTTATTTTTCAATGCTAAATCCATAATTTTCCCAATTTTTTTTGCAAACATTTCAGCTACTGTACCACCAAATACAGTAAAATCATGCGCATATATATAGACCAATCTGCCATTTATTGATCCATATCCAGTAATAACACCATCACCAGGAATTCTATTATGTTCCATGCCAAAATAGTTACATCTATGTACGACGAATGCGTCTATTTCTGTAAAGCTGTTGTCATCTAATAATAGATCTATTCGTTCTTTCGCCGTAAGTTTCCCTTTTGAATGTTGGAAATTGATTCTATCCTTCCCACCATCCAATTTGCTTTGTTCTCTTTGTTTCAATATATCTTTATTCTGATTCAATTTTTTAATCTCCATGTTCAGCATTTTTTATTTGTTGTTCTAAGCTTGGCTTGACAATTTCCCAAGAGGCAAGAAATAGGAATCTTCTTCGCCAGTGCCAACACTGACGTGGAAATATCATAATATACATTTCGTACTCCTATCGATCCACGGACTCAATTTATGCATTTGGATCGGAACATATCCTCAATCAAAAGTCCACAGGTTGAATGGAGTCGAATCTGAGGCTAGGCACTTACTCAAAAAATTCCAAAAGCAACCGGCTCAATCGTGCGGTGGATGTCACAAATTCCTAAAACGAGAATAAGAATTCCTTATTTTGTCCCCACCTTCATACTTCTGAATTTTTCTCTATATTTTTCTACTATGCTTCGTGGATACTAAGATTTCACTATAAATGCAGAAAATTCCGTCTCATGATGAAACTTAAAGATTTCCACCAGGAAAGAACTTGTCAGACAATCCCTGATTCATCCTTGTTCCCCACAAAATTTCCCACTTATTCGGTGCAATGGTGACACGCTGTATTCCCAAGGCGCATCGAACCATGCACAACCTGGCCTTTACTGGTTATAACTTTTTCGGTTGGTAGCAATTTAAAATAAAGTCTTGAGTTCAACTTGTACGAGCAACTCGAGCTCTTGGTTGGGCGGGGTAGATACAATTACATCGTGAGTTTGGCTCACCGTCTAAAGTAAGAGGTGCATATATGAGCGGCAAAATCCAAGGACAAATCACAGGAGTCAGGAGTCACTTATCTTATTGTTGTGAGGCCCAGCGACGCGATGAAATCCTATCCCAAGTTTTTGTCTGTTCAAATAAAAATCCCTTCACGACACCAACTCCAGCCGCAAGATTAACCAGACAAAAATACATAGGAAGTGCAAGCCAAACTGCCTTAGATTTCAAAAAATACCCAAGAATGGCATATCCATAAAAAATAAATTGGATCAGGAACATAGCCCTGAAAAATGGCACATCAATCAACATAATTGAAGACAGGAACACGCTCCCCATGAAAAACGGTGTAAACCATCTGAGTATTTTATGAGAAACTAATTGAAAAAGGAGAAACGGCTGCGACAGCTTTGGCCAAAAATCAAAATCTAAAAATGATTTAATCCCAAGAGAAGTAATTCGAACCTTACGAAAAAACTCACTTTCCAACGTTCCTTCTGACGATTCACGACCTTGTGCATCAGGATCAAATACGACACGCATTCCTTGTAACGCAATCTGAAACCCAATATAAAAATCATCATTTACCACAGTGCCTACGTTGTTAGGAAAACATTCTCTTCGTATGGCATACATAGCTCCATCCACTCCAACTTGTGAATGAATCTGTGATTCAAGTGTATGGATCTGCCATTCGTATCGATAGTACCAATGCTCTGGCTCACCATGAACCGTCGCATGAGAAACAAGAGAGACTTTCCCACTCACAGCCCCGACAGAATCGTCGGAAAAATTTCTCACCAACTTCTCAATCGCATCCATTTCCAGAAAGGTATTCGCATCTGAAAAAACAATAATTTCGGAAGTAATGGTAGCAACCACTTTTTCAATCACCGTAGATTTCCCTGACCGTTCAGGGAAACAGATTATTGATAATTGTTCTTGATATTCCTTTAAAATTTCTGTGGTTCGATCAGTGGATCCATCAGAACAGACCAAGATAGACAATTGCGATTTGGGATATTCCAGGGCTAAGCAATTTTCTATCTTTTGCCTCAACACTTCCTCTTCGTTATACGCCACAACAAGCAAAGTCACTGATGGAGAAATTGATGATTGGGCCCACGGTTTCTTTTTAACAGAGGCAAGAAGGTTTAAAAGAAGGGGATACCCCGCATACACATGAAAGAGCAAGACAGTCCCAATCCAAAAACTCCAGATAGGGAAATTCCAGGTTCCCAGCAGGAGCAAACTGCACATAAAGATAAATCCGCTTATGAATGTAGGACTTTTCGATTCGATATTCACACTGGAAGTTGAGGCTCGGATTGGCTCCCAAACAATTATCGACTGCCCTCTCAAGCTCTTACTCACACCTAAAACCGAGGCCACGTTAATTGAGAGAAGATATGCACAGGCAGAGAAAATCCAATGGGCGCGGCTGAAAGATTCAATCTTCCAAGCGACCAACCCAAGACCATAGACAAGTAACTGGCAAGCGAAAACAATCAAAAAGAAACTCGAGGAAAACGACAAAGCCAGAGAGGAGCAGAAAACGAAAAGAAGGAAAAGAGGAGACAACCATCTCAACACCTTATGCGACCACAATTGAACAGCAAACCATCCATGGGCAAAAGGGTTTAATAGGTATTGCATATTCCATAAGGCATTCCAACTTCGATTCACCACTCGAACTTTTCTTGAAAATTCCTGAGCCATTTGAACCGTACTCTCTTCCTCACAAATCGCTTCCTTTTCGAACACACACCGAAACCCTTGTCCCACGATACGAAGAGGCAACACAAAATCGTTAATGTCTTGCGGACCTAAATCCGAATATAAGGATTTCCTGATAGCGAATATGGCTCCATCTGAGCCAACCATAGATCCAAAGCTGCTCTCCCCCACCTTCAACTCTCGATCATAATCCCAATACATCTTTTCATTCGAACCAGAACTCGATTTCTTGACATCAACATATCGGGAATCACCAGTGACACACCCTACTTGGGGATCAGAAAAATTTCGGACAAATTTTTCAATGGCATCATGTTTATAAAAAGCATTCGCATCTGAAAAAACGACAATTTCACTTTGAACCTCGGGAACAACGGCATTAAGTCCAACGGTCTTTCCACCTCGCTGTTCCATTCGATGAAGCTTCACCCCTTGGCTGGAGAATTCGAGGACTATATTATCAGTCGCATCACTGGAAGCATCGGAAATTACGACAATGTCCAATTTATCCTTGGGATATGATAAGGCTAAAGCATTTTCTAACTTCTTTCTAATGTCTTGTTCTTCATTATAAGCTGAAATGATAAGAGTCACTGTTGGATGGTACTGTTCATCCAAAATACGTGGTTTCGGGAAAACCTTTCCTAGGGCAATGGAAAGAAGAGGGTATACGACAACCACATAAAAAAAGAGAAAAGCATTTCCCCAAAAAATCAATTCAAAAATTATTGTCTCAGTCGGATTCACGATTATCGCCTCAATTCCTCTGCTCTACTTTCTTTTTTTATTTCTTGGCGTCACGTTTAAGTTTACCAATAATTCATAAGGGAATATAATAAAGAACCCCGCCGCAAGCAACGGGGTATCAGAAGAGTTCCACTTGATGATTTGCATCTAACTTCATGAACGCAGTCCCTCGTTGCTTCACAGACTTCCCCTATGCTTGTCCCCGCTCACGAGAGTAATTGACGCCGCAAGCAGCAGGGAATAGACCCTCAAAGGATTTAAATCTGATAAAGGCTAATAAAAAAATTAACAATGCTCTGGCATTAACAATGTCTGATGAAAGAATAGAATAGGCCATCGACAATCATTCAAGGTGAGAAAACCAACTACTCATAACGTTGATAGGATAAAAAGACTGGAGAATCTAATTGCTTGGCATTCTGTGGAAAGCTGATATTTCCACGCAAACGCTCCGTTCACAAAATCGCATTCTGTTTCACCAAACAATCAGAAATTTTCATTTCTTTTAAGAGGGTTAATTTCAGAATTCTATATAGCGTATTGATGTAGATGATTTCAGGCTCAAGCTATTGGAAATCAGCGGACGTCAAAAATTGGAATGCGAAAATCCTCCTGGTTTTGTCATTTTGGGGAAATGCTTTAATCATGAAAAAAGTAGAGCCCTGATCCTAACACCCAATTCTATAGATTCATTCCTTCGGTCCCAAAATTCAGAAGCTTAAATTTTCAATTCGAATAGTTGCTCACAATGATATCTGATTCAGAAAAAAGACATGACAACTATTATCATGGCGATGGGAAGATAACCCATGCCTCTCTGTACCTTTATAGTAATTTGATCAAATAAGTATCTGTAATATAGAGTAGATTCAGTTATTTATATGATCAATGGCTATATTTAATTATTCGAATAACGATAACTCTCTCTCAATGGATGCCTGGGATAACAAAAATTCATGAGATATCCCAAACATGAAGGTGTCGAGCAAGGCTGAGATCTAAGCGCCAGACGTCCATCTCAAATCAACTACAGTACCTCTGAATTATTAGGGAAGGGATCGAACAATGGGCGGACCAATCAGATTGGCCACCGACAAGGGAAGCTTTTTCCACAACTTTATGGCTAACGCAAACTTCGCATTGGTAGGGCTGATATTCGGTAGTGGCCCACCATCTTTCATCCAATATTCCCAAACAAGCGGAGCAGCCTTGGCTCCCCATTGCGTCTTAAATCGATACGTGCCCTCACCAGGTGTACTGCGCCCAAAGTCAAATACTTTCATGCCATGTTGAATCCCAAATTGTATGGCCTCCCAATACAACAACATATTCGGACACAGGGAACGATATTCAACTAAAGACCCTGCCCACGGCACTTCCATCGTCTCATTGAAAATGCTGCTCAAACCAGCAGCCACCGGAGTCTCTTGAAGTTTCACAACAAAAATTCTGGTATGTAAAGGGAACACGTCAAGGATCGTTTCAAAAAAGACACGTCCATACACGGGTGTGCCAAGATCACGCATATTTCTGGCAAACATGGCATAGAAATCAGCGAGAAATTCTTTGCCCCCAATTTGAACAGTCAACCCGGATTTCCCGGCTTTTCGAATTTGATTTCGCACTTTGGCATCAAGGTGTTTCCACTGCGTATCCGTATCTGAGGCCAAAGGCAACAACATCGAGACTTTGTGCTCCTTGGGGATCAACCCTAAGCCGTGCGCCTCACAATGGCGTAACTCAACAGAACCTGCACCTTCATCAATCGCAAGTTCTGAAGCAGCAGACACTAATTCTTTTTCAGCTTGCTCATCATTAGTTAACAGGCCGCCATAATTCAAAAAAGGCAAGGACACGACACTCCGACCAAATAACCAACTTTTCAAGATGGCCAAGGGAAGGACCCCGACTACCACTCCATCATTCATAGCCAAAAAGTACCGCGTCTGATGGCCAAAACTTCGCTCAATAACCGTTTTCCAGCCAAGTTGATGGTAGTTAGTCGCCTGCGAATGAGAGGCAACATAGGCTTCCCATAGGGGGAAATCTCGCGTTTCATCAAAGACGACAATATCCATCAAGATCCGCAAACACCGCCACGACTAAAATGTTCAAAAAAATTGAGAGAGAACTCAAGCAGGAAAGCGTTCGCGATAAAATATCATCGGACAAGGCCAACATCATACTTAAGTAAATTTGACCAAAAAAGCATGATGAAACCTCTGCGGAGATGACCAAGCCTGATCTATATTAGAATTTCTATCTCATCAAAAACCAGGGATCTGCCACTGCGGTTAAACTCAAAAACACTTGATTCACGACCACGTCTGTCGCAATCGTCCCTTTTGAGCGTTGATCAATTCGAGAATAGCTGATATTCCCAGACAGCCATTGCGTCAAGGAATATACCAGTCCAGTCTGGACTCTGTAGGTAATCGAGTCCAACGCGTTCCCACCAATCGAATCATTTTGGGCCCACCCGACCGAGGCAAATGCATTCATGCGAGGGGTCACCGCATAATCCCCTTGCCCGGTGATGGTTCGAGTCCGGGTCGCCTGAGACGCCAAGCCCCCTCCGCTTCCAATTGTTTGATTGGCGGATACACCCATGGACCCACGTTGAAAGGTTTTTGTCAGATTTACACCTCCAATATAGCTTGTCATAAATTTTCCACCAACTGCTCGCTCCTGAGTCCCGCCACCAGCCACAGGCACCTGCTCAGTTGCTCCCACTTGTTTCACAAACGAGACGCCAGCAGAAATCGTTCCTGATAATGACGGCGTAAAAGCATGAGTAAGACCCAAGCTAGGGCTGTGGGTAATAATTCGATCAGCAGATGTGCCTTGAGTCGATTTCCCAAGAAATTCCGTTTGTCCATACGAATACGACGATGTCACCGTGGTGTACTTGGTTGCACGATACGAACCCGAAAAGCTTCCCGTATGCCGCAAAGAATCCTGGAAGCCATTAGAAAAAAAATGACGGTATTGATTCGAATACGCAAGCGACGTTTGCAGCCGAGAGGTCCAGGCATAGCCAAGCGTCACACCGGCCCGGTTAAGAAAAGCATTGGATCGGCTAGTAAACACTCCTTGTGTCCCACCAGTTCCACCACCCGCCCCGTCGCCCCGTGAATTTGAAGTATTCTGGGCCTCCGTGAGGGAAAAGGCATCTAACTGAGGGGTAAAACTCATAGACTCATCAATCGTCACCGTTAACCCTCGATATTGCTTCGTCAAAAATGGAAGATCCAAAATAATATTGGCATTTTGGTTGTAACGATTCGCTTGAGAATTATTGACATAAAGAGAGACTTGCCCACTATAGGTCGCACCAATCTTAACATCCGGATTCTCAAACAAAAGGGTCAAATTTGGTCCAAAAAGCGTTCCAACATCCTCTTCAGCATCCTCATTCGCAAAAAATAAATTATCGGTATACGTACCAGTCACGCTGAAAGAGGTTTCCAAACTCAACGCAGCGACGACTGGATGAGCTGAGAGCAACCCCACCAAAACCCCACAACCCACAGTAAGCTTTCTCAATGCGCTCCAATGACTCATATCTACCCTTTCAAGCAAGATCGGATATCAATTTTTCTATTTAATTAGTTACGCCAGGGCCCTATCATAAACATTTGAAACCGAAGAAAAAATCAAAAAATAACCGTTTAATAAAGAACCCCGCCCTAAGCAACGGGGTATTAGAAGAGTTCCACTTGATGATTTGCATCTAACTTCATGAACGCAGTCCCTTGTTGCCTCACATGCGTCCCCAATGATTGTCCACTCTCACCCGAGGAATTGACACCGCAAGCAGCGGGGAATAGACCCTCGAGGAATTAAACAGAAAGACAAACAACATAGTATCGCCAACAATCAGAAAGAAATCAGAAGAATGATCAGTTATTTAGCAACAATCTACCCCAATCAAGCAAGGGAAAATCAAAGTTTGTCTCTCTTATTGGAACACTATTGAAATGCGAGGAGTGTATTGAGGTTGTCTCTACTCATAATCTCAGCTAAAAATCGAGCGAAAATCCGGATTCAGACCTCTACGATAAAGGTACAACACACGAAATACTGCCTTCGCACCCTTGATGCCGAGGCCATTCAGGACTCTTCCTCATCCACTCTAGGCTCCATTCTGAAAACGTACCAATAAACAGAACGACTCCATCTGATTCATTTCAAATTGGAGTCAAATCATCACATGATCCCTCGCTGAGAAAAGATAATGCCGCCTACCCCTAGCAACCTTCCAGCAAAACAACCTCCATTTACCTCAACGAACCTTTCCTGCATAGGATACCTTGACGACACGACTCATTTCGTAAAATGCAATGAAAAATTCATAACTGATTGTTAATGTTATATCTTTTTGACAGGCCCACAACACCGAGGGAAGATTAGAGGTGTATCTGGCCCCAATAACCCGAGGGGTCGCCAACTGGCTACTTAGCTTGCTGTGTCGGCTTCACACTGAATCGTATCCTGAGGGGCATGAGCGGCATCAGCCAGGAAATGGCTCTACGCCTGTCGAAAACGCTTGGTCGTTCTCCGTAAAGTTGGCTGGCCAGGCAATATAACGATGACCTCAGCCAGGCAGGCAACACGTCACGCTCAAAAAGGTGCGTAAAGTGCGACTGACGACGGCCTCACCCGTTGCTTCTAACGACGCCTGTCATGGTGTAATGAAAGGATCAGATGCGCGGCTCATATGGCTGACCTCGCCTGAACTCCTCGGCCAAACCTCAGTACAGACTCTGCAAGTTGGCCCGCGTCCTCCTCAACTTCGCCCCATCCTCTCCTATAAAATCAAGCAGGACCTCACATGTAGCTCGCCGTGGAATAGCACAACTGTTACGCGAAGAACGCGGAAGGGCGCTGAAGATCGCCATATATAATCCATCAACCTAGAGATCCAAGGACATATTTCCCCAATCACACACTGTGTGATGCTAGCCAAGCAACCTAGAGTCAAGAAAGTGTCTAAAAAAACCACTAGCAACGTTCACACCAATTTCAAGTGCTCACGTTCACCATGTACGCATCGCGACAGAAATTGGCTGTGTGACCGACCTTCGGCAGAACAACTGCGCGAAGACAAGGTGCAACCTCTTTGCCCATGGAGAACAGTGTGATTCAAGATTTCCACGTCATTACTAGCGAACAATACTGATATGAACCCTTCAGAGGAATCCCAGAATGCAGATGAACCGATTGAAGCCAATCAGCTTTGCCTTATTTCCTGTATAAACCATGCCCAATAAATCAATTACATACGGTTTTTATTGGTTTTGTAAATGTTAAAAAATTCGACATGCAAAAAATCACGTAAATTCACTTAGAATTCCAAAAATAAGAAGCCTGCAAACCACCCCAACACCATAAAACCATCAAGAAACTTCACCTTAACATATTGTTTTTAAAGCATAATATAATATAATATAGAGTAACCTCTAGCAAATGAACCAGACCTCTCATCCTGCAAACCGAGAGAATGATCGACATGCGCAAATCAGATAAAAAACAGATTCATAAAATAGTCAGATAATTTACCACTTAGACCTATTCAGATAAATTCTTGCTCACTGTGTCATTAAGAGCACCATTCTATAAAGCATTGTTTTAATTTAATTTTAATGACATAGATGACAAATAAATCGGAATCATCACGCTTTGGCATCTATATTGCTTAATTAAAAACAATACGATGCTGAAATTTATAACTGACAGAATCCTATCAATAAATTTAGGATTCATTATTTAAAGGAGGTTCTTATGAACGGTTTTAAGAAAACAATCCTGGTTGCAACGGCAGCCTTTGTGCTAGGGCTTGGGGCCAATGCCCAGGCAATTTTAATTGATGATTTTTCCCAAGGCCAGAATGAGGTCGGGGACTCCGTAAATGGCGCGGGTGGAGTCAGCTCTGGTGCTGTTGCGCTGGTCGGTGGAACCGGATTAACCAATGCAACTCGAGAGATTATGGCCGACTGTCTTACAGGCTGTGCTCTCAACGCTATCCATACTTCTGCTTCTATAGCTGGTGGGACTTACAACCATTCACAAGACGCCCCTACTGCCCAAGGAGTGAGCATGGTAACGTGGGCCTTTGACGCCGTCGACTTTGGTGGAGGGCTTGGAATATTTTCTGTTGTCGTTGATGTGACGTTTTGTGACCTTTGTGGCCTTTCAGCGATCGATCCTACAATCACGCTAGAACTTTTCGGCGCGGGTACTTCATCTGCCAGTGCAATTATTAATGGTGTTGGACAGATCGTCTTTAGTTCAGCTGGTCTCTCGGCCGGCGCAAACTTTGCGGCAATTGATGGGGCGAAAGTCACGGTTGCCGGTGGTTCTATTCCAGCGTTAGATTTGTCAATTGATATTGTTGACCACACACCAGTCCCAGAACCAGGCACCATGATGCTCATGGGTAGCGGACTCTTGGGCTTAGGTCTCTGGAGACGGTTCAAGAAGTAAGCAGTAAAGAAAATACCCAACTAGACCTAACTAGCTTGGTACTCAAAAACGGGTGCGGAAATTTCCTCACCCGTTTTTTTTGCTCATTGTTCCTTGAATCTCCGCCCGCCCCTTGGCCCTATGTAGCCGCTGAGAGCTCCACCTTCAACGGCCCAAAAACGCTCAACATATATCTCATGACCCGTAAGTTGACCGCGAGTTTTTTGAGTTCCCTATGCGAGTACAAAGATCCCACCCACCCTCAACTTCCGTCTGGAACTTAAAGTTCCGCTCTCCATCAAAAGAAGAAACTTGAATCAGACAGCATAGATGATTCCTTCCGTATCCCCGCAATACATGGCTCCCATAGTCCAACGCCTGCGGTCTAACCCAAGGGAGTACCGCTCGAATCAATCACCTATCGCAGTATCTGGCCTCCTGCTTGTCTGTGAAATAGTGAAAACAAACGAGTCACCTTCCAGAATGAATCAAGCAAGGCTCACTTACGGCATGAACGCCCCGTGCAAGACAAGAGTTCCGCCCTTTCTGGCGCAATAAGCAAGAGTCGTGGCCTTCTTGCTGGTTAGACTTTTATGAACTGACCAGTGGCGCTGATATGTAGCGGGTTTGTAAATGTTATGGTCAATGACGTTTAGTAGAATTCAACGCTTCTACATGATTCAATGTGGCCTTTTTGAGGACACCCTATCAACTATATTTAACGCGGTCTTCTCGTCTGGCTTAGGAACACCCGTTCTGACTCAGAGCCTAGGATCCTGTTGGGCTTTGGGAATCGAAGGCGAAAAAGCGGCTGAGCAAGGTTAAATTTTAACGAGTTCGCCCAGGCCATAAGTGGGACTGTGGGCCAAGAAAGCGGCGAAAGATGGACCTGTAAGCTTCCCCGTCAAGCGGACAATTCATACGTAGAGTTTTCCGGCGTTGGTTTGTGATAGGCACACGGAGCCGCCCCCTGTAGCGCATCATGCGGTCGTTGTTCATTATAGATGGTGATCCACCCTGCCGTGAGTGTC
>JAJDBS010000224.1 GCA_029261235.1 Nitrospirales bacterium | reverse complement strand
TCCCCATAGAACACATGATGCCCCGAGGGTAATTCTATGGCTCGACCACCAGACGTGAGCCAATGGTCTTTATAGATCTGATTCTCAGGGAATCGAATCGCTTCCGGATCCTGGAGAATGGACTGAAGATTCATGGAGGGTCAGTGGTTAAGAAAGGCTGCCAGGCTCTTGCAGATTAGAGAAGATATGACAATTTGAGAAGGAACAGAATCAAGATTGATGGTATCTATAAGATAAACACCCTAGGGTTATTGAGTATTTCTTGAAAAAACCAGTAGCGGTCGGGAATCATCAAACAATTCATCTACTAGCAAGGCCTCAGCATTTTGCCAAGCGTAGCGTACTTCCTGCACGTAAGTACGACAACATGGCAAAACGCAGTTGGTCACTTTTTTCCTATTCGCGAATTTGGCCGGTTCCGTACACGAGATATTTTGAACAGGTCAAATCTTCTAGTCCCATCGGTCCACGTGCATGAATGCGCGTAGTGCTGATCCCAATTTCAGCCCCTAGCCCAAATTCATAGCCATCATTCAAGCGGGTGGATGCATTAACCATGACGGCTCCGGCGTCAACTTCTCTCAGAAACCGTAAGGCTCGATCATAATCGTTGCTCACAATGGTTTCGGTATGACGTGAACCGTGCTGATAAATATGATTCATCGCATCATCAACATCTTTCACGACTTTGATGGCAACTACTAACGCTAAAAATTCTTGTCCAAAATCCTCGTCTTCGGCCGGGATTGCCTCAGGCACAATCTTACAGGTTTTTGGACATCCTCGCATTTCGACCTTAGAGTCCACGAATTCTTTGGCTAAAACCGGCAGTAGCGTTTTTGCGACTTTTTCATGGATGAGCAAGGTTTCCACCGCATTGCAGGTGGAAGGTCGCTGGACTTTGGCGTTAAAGCAGATACTTTGCGCCATTGAAAGGTCGGCATCTGAATCTACATAGATATGACACACACCTTTATCATGTTTGATCACAGGAATCGTGGCATGCTCGTTCACAGTTTTCATCAGGGCATCGCCCCCTCGGGGGATTATGAGGTCGATAAATTTGTCACTTTTCAGTAAAGCCAGCACCACCTCACGATCAGGTCGATCGATAAAAGTAATCGCGCCATCAGGAATCCCGCTTTTTTGAGCGGCTTCTCCTAACACCTTCGCGATGGCTTTATTGGAATGAAGAGCCTCGGAGCCTCCACGCAGGATACACACATTGCCAGATTTCAAGCATAAGGCCGCCGCATCGGCTGTCACATTTGGACGTGATTCATAAATAATCCCAATCACACCGATTGGCACCCGGACCCGCCCAACTCGCATACCATTTGGACGCTGCCAAAACCCCTTCGATTCACCGACCGGATCTCGTAATGTGGCAACCTCCCGGAGCTGATTGGCCATATCCTTAATTCGTTCCGGTGTTAACCGAAGACGATCAGCCATCGCGGCTCGTGACTCATCCCCCTCAAACGCCTTAAGATCTTCTTCATTGGCTTCAAGCAGAGCTTCTTCGGCTTCCTCGAGCCCTTCTGCCATCGCCAGCAATGCCGCATTTTTTTTCATGGCAATCATCCCGCTCAAGAGACGAGCCGCCTCCTTGGCTTTTGGTAAGACAAGAGCGAGGTATTCTTCATGAGTGAGTTCCTTCTCCTCCTCAACGACTTCTTCCTCTTTTGATTCATCTTTTGACTCATCTAAATCGTCAAGATCTTCTTTAGAAACGTTGTCATCCATATTGGTAGGCCTTTATCAAGTGCAATATTCTGAATGGTTACGAATAAAATTAGGAATCTCAGCTCAAGTCGTACTGAGAGCAAAAGCGTGACGGAGAATACCTGGCAGTCATAAAAATCGTCAAGAAATCTCCCAAGACCAGAATCTAGGAAGAGACATAGCCTTTTGCTTGATTTTATAGGTAAAATCCTGGTACACACATTGGCCTTTTCTACACAGGCCTATTGTCAGATTTTGATGAAGATTTAGTGTGCCGAGGTAGCTCAGTTGGTAGAGCACAGCCCTGAAAAGGCTGGTGTCCGGAGTTCAATTCTCCGCCTCGGCACCATAAAATAGAGCTAATATCTGCAATTCTTCATACTGTAGTCTGGGTAGGCAGAGCCTTCCCCCTTACTTCTGTGAATACCATGAATATGGTCACACACCTTCGGTTTTCTACTCGGTTGGTCCCCATCTTCATATTCCTACTGATTATTTTTATCGGATCTGGAAGTTTTCTCACACCTGAAGACACCGTCCACGCCGTTTCTTCTCCGACAACCAGAACCGTCATCGCCGAGGTACTGGAAGTTGAAGGAGACTTCCATATTGTTCGTGGAGAACGAGGAGAGATCCGTATAGAGGTGACGCCTAACACACAGGTTTCTGAAGAATTTATTTATGGAGATCGCATAAAGGCTCTATTGTTACCTAACGATGTCGCTCTCTCAATTACTCGTGCCGCCCCAGAGGAATTGATTGGGATGATTGACAACGAACCATCAGATCCAGCTCCACCCCCTACATCAGAAGATAACCCCCAAGCGTCTGAAGAAAATCTGAAAATAACATCACCGTTGTATAAAGCCTACCAAGTGCCAAAAATCCGCGTCGTCATTGCAAACATCCTCATGGTTGATGACAGTTTTTATATCATTCGAAGTGAACAGGGCGAAATTCAGATTGAAATTACTCCAGAAACAACACTAAGCGAAGATTTTAAATTTGATGACAGAATTAAAGCTCGGATCACACCTGCCAACAAAGCGCTGACTGTCACTCGTGCAGGGAAGAATGAGCCAACAGGTATTGTCGAAGAAGTTTCGTCAGAATTTAAGGCTCCAATACCTGCGGTCCCGCCAACTCAAACATCGGCACCCATTCCCGCAGAAACAGAAAGCTCCCAGCCTCTTGTTTCTGAAGCTCCTGCTACTCGTCTTATTATTGCGGATGTCTTAATGGTGGAGGGAGACTTTTACATCCTTCGCGGCGAAAGAGGAGAAATACAGATTGAAGTCACTCCCGAGACAACTGTTTCTGAATCCTTTGATTATGGAGATCGGATTAAAGCCGAAGTCCTACCAAATGATAAAGCCCTTACCATTGAACGTGCTGGCCCCAATGACCCTGTAGGGATGGCGACACCTTAATCTCTTCAGGTTTCGTCTTCATTCCACAGAGAAACCTACATTCCTAGCAGCGCCTGTGTGATTGTTCAGAAGAACAATATCTACGGATTCGTTCAGACAAGAATATTTTGAAATGATGAGGAACTGAGAGAGAGGACCTCTCTCAGAACAGAAAGGTATGACTTAGATTTCCACTTGCGGCTTTTTGACTTCTTTCTCTACGACCTGATCGAGAATCTTTCGATACTCCCGAATGCGAGTAACATACTGGACCGGTTCCCATCCTCGCGCATAGCGATGAGGTAAATCTTTGTAATATTTTTTCTTGGCGAGAAGAGGCAGCACGGCTTTAAGGTCATTCCAGCGATTTGGATTTTTACCCAATCGTTGCCCAAGCAATTGGGCATCTTTCACATGTCCTAGACCCACATTATACGAGGCTAACGCCAAACGCATCCGCTCTAACCCGTTTGGGACATGAGATAAACGCTTATATAAGTGAGATAAATATCGAGCCCCTCCTGCAATGCTTTTCTTTGGATCTAATCTGTTGTGAATGCCCATATCTGCAGCAGTCGAACGGGTTAACATCATAAGACCACGAACGCCAGTTGGACTGATCGCATGCCGATTCCACTTGGATTCTTGATACGACATGGCAGCCAATAATACCCAGGAAATACCCGTGCTTTTCTCTGCTTGCTGAAACTCTTTTTGATAATGCGGTAATCGTGTCGCTATATGATTCAGAAAGACTTTGATTTCATACGAAGGTAAATCATTGCCTAACTGCAGCACCCTATTTTTATGTGAAAGCGCATTATCCTCAGAATAGGGAATTTCCCACAACAACAGAACACCACCCCCAATCAGAACAACGAGGAATAGGCGTTGAACCAAATATTGTATGGTGTGAAGGATTCTGGGTTTTCTCTGAAAAGACTTCATGAATCCACAATACCTATCGTGAAAGATGAAAGACTGACCTGTGCATCGGCAGGAGTTCTTCTTATGATGTCACAGAGCACAAAAAGAGACAAGATTTTTTCAGGTACAATGCTTGCGTCAACCTTGCTAAATACGTCTTTTTCCACGGCTAATGCAAGATTCTCGATAAACTTTGTCTAAGCCTATGAGGCGTATACTAAGAGGAGAGAAATAGCAGAAACATTCACTATCCTATCCTATCGGCTACAGGGGCATGGATATGAAGTCAATCAGCAGTATGATTTACGATTCAGCTTTTTGAGAAGAAAATACCGTGGCATCACAAGAAAAGTATTTAATTTGTTTTAGTGGAATAATCGTGACTTCCTTGGGGGTATCAATCTCCAAAATCTCCATATCATCGCTAATGGTGTGACGGACCGCTTCTTTAAATTCAACCTCTTTGTTATCAATAAACACAACTTTTATCCAATACTGCACAGTGAACTCCTTTCTCGAATGAATTCTAGTTGAGACTCATCAGCAAATAATTAACTTCAAACGGATGACTACCCAAGCTCGCGAGAACGATTCGTCGCAGCTTCAACAGCATCGATGAGTGTTGCCCGCAACCCACCTTCCTCCAAACGTTGCAATCCAGCTATCGTCGTTCCCCCTGGGGATGTCACACGATCTTTTAGCACCGCCGGATGTTCGTTCGTTTCTCTCACCATTTTCGCGGCGCCCAAAACCGTTTGCACGGCCAACACATGGGCAATATTCCGTGGAAGTCCCACTCGGACCCCACCATCTATTAAGGCTTCGATTGCTAAATAGACATAGGCCGGCCCACTGCCACTGAGACCCGTAACGGCATCCATTAACGCTTCATCCACCACCACGACCCTGCCGACGGATTCAAACAGCGTTTGCGCGACGCTCAGCTGCTCTAACGAAAGACCGGAACAGCCGGCAAGCGCCGTCACGCCTTCTTGAATGACTGCAGGAGTATTCGGCATGGCACGCACCAACGGAATGGTTTGCCCAATTTTGTCCTGCATACGGTTTATGGAAACCCCAGCTGCAACAGAAATGACGAGTTGTTTCTCAGAGAGGCTTGATTGAATTTCTGTTAAGACGTCATTCATGACCTGCGGTTTCACACAGAGAACAATGATGTCCGCCCACAAGACCGCATCAAGATTTTTGACGCCAACCTGAATCTGATACCGGTCTTTCAGAATCTCCAGCCTCGCTGGTGTTATATCAGTGGCAAGGACAAACTCTGGTTCGGACAATTTGGCTTTGACGATACCAGCCACCAGCGCTTCAGCCATATTCCCCGCACCAAGAAACGCAATTTTGGAATTATCAATCATCGATCGAGTATAGCCGGAGCTCTTCACTGGTTCAACTCATTCACTAGGGAATCAACTTTATGAAGAGACCGCTCTCGTATGTACAGACTCGCAGCGTTATTGTTGATCCACCATCTGTCGGAAAGGTATATTGTGAGAGCTCGTGGCAATGCGTGTGGCTCCCTCCCCCTTTTTTCCCTTCAGGAGGTACTTTCCGATGGAAAATACTCCTAGCCAAACAAAACATGTGAAGGAAAGCTGGCTTGTTGTCTGCCTCCTTTTCTCTCTGTGTCTAAACGTATCTTCATCGGAAGCCAGACGAATTCACCTGACTTCCGAGCAGCAAGTTCAATTAGCCACAGCTGATTCAGTGCTCATTACCGTCTTGGCGTTAACTGAAAACGGGCCGGCAAATCACATACCTTTTCTCAAAACGATTGCGACACGGTTAGAGGAGTTTCATTATAACGTGATCACAGATCGAACCCAGCCACATGACATTGAATTTAAGGTAAAATGCGAGGAACGCAAAACCTGGACTGGGACATCAGCAACCGGAGGCGACGTCGAACTCGCAGATGCCCCCGATAGGCTGTGGAAGGGGCCGGCTTGTCTCTTAACGTATCGATTAGACAATCGAGACTTAGGGTGGATGAAAGAAATTCGCACCTCATTTTCAGATGCAAACCAAGCAGCCCAAGAAGCAGAGGTACCAAGTGCCGGGGACTATGCCATGACTCATCTGAACCAACGTCTCGAAGACTATGACTTTCCTGTTCTTCTTTCTGCTGAATGGGGACAAGTGGATCGACTACTCAAGGTTCTCGATAATACTCAGACAGCACGACTCCGAAAAGCTAAAATTTTGTCAGTGTTAAGTGAAATACATGCGGAAGAAGCTTTGCCAAAACTCACGGAACTTTTAGAATCAACCGATCTTCAACAAGAAACAATTAAGGCCCTCGCAGGGGCTGGGATTGATTCCATTCCGTTGTTGGTTGATTTCTTTCAAACGAGCACCCAATCATCTATCCGGACTGAAGCAGCAAAAACCTTAGGCAGCTTGGCTGCTAAGACTGGTGATCCACGAATCATGCCGCCATTGGTCCACTATGTCTCAACGATATTACCGCAATTCAAGACTTCCGAAGACATTGATTTCCCATTATTGACCGCAGTGGTCTGGGCTATTGGGAAATCTCGATGGGAGCCATCCCTTAAACCTATCGGTGAACTTCAAGAAAAGGTCTGGCTAATTTTTGATAACTCCAAGGAAATGAAGACGCTACGTGAAGCAACCAGTTGGACATATAAACAATTAGATTTAGATGGACATGTCAGTTAATACCTTTTCCATACATCTTCATACATCAACTGATGGTCTCTGAGGAGGTTACTTATGCGGGCTTGGATCGTGAGTCTCACTTTAATTTTTGTATGTATGGGAATAGCTGCCTCAGAAGGGTTTGCGCGCCGAACCTACTTCACCCCCGAACAAAAGGCACAACTCGAGTCCATTAAAACAATCTGGGTGAAAGTTTTAGCGTTAACGGAACGTGGAAAAGGGGACGGACAAGCCATAGAAGATGTGACTAAAAAACGACTGACAGCTCTGGGCTACAAGGTAGTCACAAGCCGAGAAGAACCGTCTGACGTCATGCTCGTAATGAAATGTGAAGAACGGAAAAAATGGTCCGGCACAACTCGCGCTGGTGGCGATGCGGACCATGTGGATTCCCCCGCGCGTTTGTGGACAGGGCCAGCCTGCCATTTCTCCTATCGCCTCAATGGACGAGACCTAGGTTGGCAGAAAGAAGTCCGAACCACTTTTGTCGATCCTGTGAGTGCAGCAAAAGCTGCGAATGCACCGAAGTCTGGACCATATGCCATTGCGCAGTTAGCTCAACAACTTGAGACATTTGATTTTCCTGCCATGCTGGCAGCTGAATGGGGGCATGATGCGCTCCTCTTCACTCTCTTGAAAGATCCCAATACGACCCAGTCTAGAAAATTAAAGATCTTATCCCTCATCCCAGAAATGCAATCCCATAAAGCACTCCCCTATTTAAAAGAATTGGTACAGGACCCTAATTTAGCAAAACCAACGATCATGGCACTGGCATCAAGTGGTAGTGCAGCGATCCCACTACTCACAGAAATCTTCGAGACCCACAACGACTCAACCATTCGAGCCGCAGCCGCGAAAGGATTAGGCGCGATCGGGTCTCACACTGGCGATCCTGCCATCACTCCACCAATCTTGAAATATCTCATCGAAAACCTTAAGCAGATGGAAACCTCTGCTGACATTGATTTCCCAGTACTGATAGAGGTGGTATGGAGTCTAGGAAAACTGCGCAATGAGGACTCCATCCCCCCAATCAGAGAATTGGAAGAAAAAGTTTGGTTAATCTATGATACATCAAAGGAAATGGAAGAGCTGCGAGAGGCCACCAATTGGACCGTCAAAATGGTGGATATGGATGGGCAAATTATGTAGTAGAGCGACCTCTTTCGACAACCATGTGTCTCTCATGTCTTTAAACCGCTGTTTCAAGAGAAAGGGCGCATATATTCTTTCTCAACGTTCTCACTCTAGAGCCCGGCTGCCGTTATGCATGCTCCTCTTCTCCACTCTCGCAATCTTTCTTTACGCCATTTCCTCCGCACAGCACATCGGTGAACAAGCGGAAATGAACCGCTTGGAACAGCAGGCCGATGATCTCGCAGCTCAGGACGACCCAGACGGAGCCGCTCTCGCTATTGGCAAAGCCGCAATGATGGCCAAGATTATTGCGCAACAACAAGAGGAGCCACCTGTTCGTTCTCTGTTTGAATCCGTTGGGAAATTTTTCAGGGGGCAAGAATATGCCTATCGGGCATTAGCCATCTTTCAACAAACAGGCGGGCAACCTCCGGCTCCTGGTGGTGTCTGTCAATTCCTAGAACAGGCTGGAGTATTGATAACTCAATCTAATTTTTCACTCACTGAAATCGCAAACCTAAAACCACCCGCTGCTTCCAGCCAACAAAGGTATGCCGCCCTACTCAAACAGTGGCAAGTCATTCTTCCTGAAATCACCCATGATCTTGCCTGTTAAGCAGATTTTTCAGGGAGTTGCTTCCGTCACCGTCGGATGCCATTCGACTTGGGCAGGCATGTCCCAATAGTCGCCAACTTGAGTCACCATATAGGATGTATCTGGTTCCACTGTTAACTGAATCCTTGCTGGAAGAAGAGTCCTTCCTGGTAGCCACCATCCACGATCTCGTACAGCCCAACAGCGTTCAGAGCCACTGTCCTGCCAACATTTCGGTTGAACCAAATGTTCATATACGAGCGATATGTGATAAGTCCCTGGCAATAGCTGAAGGGAACGCACAGTTATAGGCAGAGCCCTGCGATGAATGTGTTCTCCAGATACCTGTGTGCCGTTCACCTCTTCAAAAAACATAGCCGTGTCCTCTAGCTCCAACGTCGCAGTGGCTTTCTGGCCCTGCTGAGACGAGTCATACACTGCTAATGGAGCCTGAGCACATGCGCTAAGAACGCTACAGACAAGCCCTACCAATAGTATCATTGAGCCTTTACATCTCTTTGGTGAAGCTTCCTGAGATTCTTTCCAGAATTCATGCATCATATTCCCCTCTCGTCATCTTCCTTGGCCGAATGTCTGACAAATAATCAGCCATGACCTTTCAACAGCTAGAATAGGTTTCTTCAACTGACAGTACTACCCCTACTTTGAGGGAGAACCCACCGAGTCTAGCAAGTGATAGATTAACCTCCCCCCTCGATTCTGATAGTCCGTTTTACTTAAAGAGTTCAATCTTCATACCCGATGAAAACCAGGAATAACTTATAGCTAGGACTATTACATTAACTAAGGATGGAAAACTTTCTTATCAAAGAGGTGAAGAACTGGCATGTCTTTAACATTTATCAGAATTCATTCACTTCGAGAAATGGGTATGTTTATCACTCTCATTTTGGTGTTGTCATTCCTTCCTGGCCTCAATCAATTGGCCCATGCCGAGCAAGGATTACCGGAATCCCCATC
The DNA here is from genome assembly GCA_029261235.1 of Nitrospirales bacterium. Taxonomy (GTDB): domain Bacteria; phylum Nitrospirota; class Nitrospiria; order Nitrospirales; family UBA8639; genus Nitrospira_E. The sequence continues at coordinate 5,452 of JAJDBS010000224.1, read as the reverse complement.
AAAAGACTCTCATTCTCCTGAGGCCTCAGAAAGTAGCTCATCCAAAGCAACCGCTGTTTTGAAAAAAACCAAGGTGATGCTCAGCTACTATTTTGATAGCCGGGACTTTAACACCATGAATGTGTTGGTGAATTCCACGGCACTTCCCTGGGGATTCAATATTTTTGGATTTTCAGATTTTCATGGTACGGAAAACGTTCCGACTCAACGATTTGAACTCAACCGCTTTTATCACGAATACCGCTTACGGCGGCCCTTAGATGATGTTCCATTTATGCCTATAAAAGGATTGGATCTGGAGTTTGAAATCAATGATTCAAATTTATCGAAAGATGGCGTGGCACGTCTTGGTGTTGGCTATCAGCATTCAGTGCCTTTTCTCCACAAAGATAAAAGTTGGTTGCAGTGGCGTATTCTTCCGTGGCGAAGCGATGGCAAAGGTTGGCAACTCAGTATGACCCATTTTTTAGTTCTTTCGGAACGCTTTAAGCTAATTGGCTTTGCGGATTACAACATCATGAATGATCGTCCCAACGAATGGGTGTGGGAATCGGAGTTAAGTTTCACCCTAACAAATACTTTCGATCTGATCGTGGAAGGGCGGTATAACGGGTTTCAAGAAGCCATTCCAGGATTGGATGGCGTGGGCGTAGCGGGTGGAATTCGAGTTAAATTGTAGATAATTTCTTTCAAGGAGCACTATGGTTGCACGATCAACAGTTAATCGATTCATATTTGCACTAGGGCTCTTAATGGGATCCTTTCTAGTGGGAAGTCCTACTTGTTGGGCGACCACTGCTGTTCCAGTCAAGATTTACATTGATGCAGACTTTTCGCTTCATAAGGCTTCCTCAATTTCTATTGAACGAGGTATCCAGACGGCCTTATATGAAGTCGGGAATGAATTAGCAAACCGGCCAGTTAAAATCGTTCGAAAAGACCATCGCGGGAGTACACCTCGAAGTTCCCGGAACCTCAAACAATTTTTGAAGGATCCAGAGGCGCTCTTAGTTTTCACCGGACTTCACTCCCCCCCTCTTCTTGCCAATCGTGAATTCATCAATACGAATAAAATACTAACATTGGATCCCTGGGCTGCAGCAGGCCCTATTACCCGTTTCCCCTCTCAAGATAACTGGATATTCCGCTTATCCATTGACGACAGTAAAGCCGGTAGGGCCATTGTCGATCACGTGGTGAAGGTCGATGGATTTAAAAAACCATATCTTCTACTCGAAGACACCGGTTGGGGAAAATCCAACGAACAGACCATGCTCCAAGCGATTAAGTATTATCAGAAGCAAGGGGTTAATCCTGGAGGAGTAGAATGGTTCAATTGGAATCTTGGAGCCGCCCATGCCAAACAAATTCTCATGAAAATTTCTGACTCAGGAGCTGACGTGATTCTTCTTGTCGCCAACGTCCCTGATGGAGCACAATTCCTGAACGTTCTGCTTGAATTGCCAAAAGATAATCAACTCCCTATCCGAAGCCATTGGGGTATTAGCGGGGGAGACTTGACGAAGCTTATTCCATATGACAAACGAAAGCGGCTTGATTTAGCGTTTCTTCAAACCTCATTTTCCTTTGTCAGTCAACCTGACAATACGTTTGGGCAAGAAGTCTTCCGGCGAGCACAACAGTTATTCCCTCTGGATCTCAAATCTCCAACAGACCTCGAAGCCCCAGCAGGCTTTATTCATGCCTACGACCTCACCAAAATTCTTATTCAGACTGTGAAAGAAGTCGGGTTAGGGAAAGACATGGTGACAAATCGCCTGACGATCAGAAAAGGTTTGGAGAATTTGAAACAACCCGTCAAAGGTCTCATCAAAACCTATCGAAAACCTTTTGGGGTTTTTGATGCCAAGACTCCCGATGCGCATGAAGCCTTGAGCCTTGGGGATATGGCCATGGGGAAATTTGGAAAACACGGCGAAATTCGCCTCTTGGCAAACTAAAGAATTTCTCACACAACGATCTTCTTAGATATTTCCTTCCTTGAACAGAATGAATGTGAAACGAACAACCTCCCTCTCTTCTCTCTACCTCACAGGACTCGTGGTAGGTTTTGCCTTTTTTGCAATCGTGCTTTCTGGGATTCTTATGGTCAAGATACGAGAAGTAATCGTTAACTCAGAACAGGTTGCCGTGGAATCAAGTTTCGCGACGATCCAAAGCCACCTTGTCGCATACCTCGAAGAACGGGCCATTCAGTTGACCGATCATGCCGAGTTCCCGCTTCTTGTCCAAACCGTGATGCAACCCAAACAGAATGTCACGATCTTAAAAGATTTCATGGGTGAATTGCGCGTATTAGGGGAATCCCATCAGTTAGTGTTAACCGATTTCATGGGAGAACCCATTCATAGGACAAAATCCACACCGCTGTTTACACATTCGGATGCGTCTTGGATTGAAGACATGATGGAGGAAAAGATATCACTGCATATTGGCTATCAACATGACGGCGATCAATATTACTGGGAAATTGCCGTACCGGTGTTGTATAACAACCGTCCAGAGGGTGTGCTCATTTCAGAAATTCCGATTGGTCCTGCGTATCAGTTTCAGCGATTGACGCGAGAACTCCAACATGCCCTACTCCAGCTCCGCACAGACGATCAGGTTATAGGGGCGTGGGGGAAATTAGAGCAAGAATCCACTCATAGCATTGAACACGATTCGCTCTATGGCCTAGATCTACAGTATCAGGTGAGTCATCAAAATATTTCTCAAGCGACGATAGAGGTCCTCTTACCCATTCTTTTCTTGTGTGGAGTCGTTATGGCCTTCTGTGGAGGCCTCGGCCTCGTTGTGGGAAGAAAATTTTTGATTCAACCCATCCAACAACTGAAAGCCGATTCTTCAGCATTGCTAGACGAAGAAAAACTACATTTCCTCTCTACTGACCAAACCATTCTCGAGCTCCAAGAACTTGCTCATCATATGAATATCGTGCAAGAGCGGGCTTGGAACCGCAAGCAAGACATTCTCGCCATGAATACGTCGCTTGAATTTCGCATTAACGAAGCCACGAAGGAATTATCTCACCAGAACAATGATCTTGTAGCCGCTCGAGATGAGGCTCTTGTCGCAGTGCGAAGTAAGGCGTTGTTTTTAGCATCAATGAGTCATGAAATTCGTACGCCCATGAATGGTATTCTTGGGATGACGGAGTTGCTCTCTGATACTGAGCTATCGGTTGACCAAGAGGAACTCATTCACACTCTGCAATCCAGTGGCGAAAACTTGCTCACCATTATTAATGACATATTAGATTTCTCCAAGATTGAATCGGGGAATTTGACGATTGAACAGATTGACTTTGATCTACGGACATCGGTTGAGGAGGTGCTGAATATCTTGACAACGCAGGCACAAAGCAAAGGACTGGAATTAGTCGGCCTGGTTCACGCGAATACACCCAGTTCGCTACGAGGCGATCCCGTTCGATTCCGTCAAGTCCTCACAAACCTGGTTGGGAATGCGATTAAATTTACTGAAACCGGAGAAGTGTTTATTCAGGTGACCCCTTTTGCCGTGTCCAATTCGGAGGCTCATATTCGGGTTGAGATCAATGATACGGGCATCGGTATGAGTACAAAGGAGCAAAGCAACCTCTTTCAAGCCTTTACACAAGCCAATCAGAGCACGACCAGAAAATATGGGGGCACCGGATTGGGATTAGCCATTTGCCGGCAACTCGTCGAACTCATGCAAGGCGAGATAGGCGTTACGAGTACACTTGGCTCTGGCAGTTGTTTCTGGTTTACGTTGAAATTTCCGATACAAGCTGGGAACCCTTCCAAAGTACTTCCAGAGCTGTTGCTCAAGGAGCAGCGTGTTCTTTTTGTGGATGATAATGCCACTAACCGCTTTATACTTGAACATTACGCAGAATCCTGGGGAATGCTTTCCTCAAGTACATCAAGTGGTGCACAAGCCCTGATTCTGCTTGGTGCCGCTTCAGAAGAAGGACATCCTTTTGCCTTAGCGGTGATTGATCAGAAAATGCCTGATATGGATGGATTCGAGCTAGCCCTGGCGATAAAAGCGAACACCAATTACATGAATCTGCCCCTCATTCTTCTGACCTCACTCGGCTACAAAGGTGAAGCGAATAAAGCCAAACAGGGTCATTTTTCAGGCTATCTCACGAAGCCGATTCACCAACAGACACTACAACGTAGTGTTTCGCTCGTGCTGGGATTGGAGCAAGACCCTCTAAAGAAAAAAGACCAATCGTTCATTACACGACATACTGTTCAGGAACAGGTGATAGCTGAAAAAGATCATATTCTCTTAGCTGAAGATAATCTCGTGAATCAAAAAGTTGCCGTCAGAATGCTCACCAAACTCGGGTATCAGGTGGATGTGGCGAACAATGGTCAAGAAGCGATAGAAGCCTGGGGGAAGAAGAGGTATGACGTCATTCTGATGGATTGTCAGATGCCCGAAACGGATGGCTTCCAAGCCACGAAAGCTATACGTGAAGCGGAAAGCGTAAAACGTGAAGCGTTAGGCGTTAGGGATGAAGCACAAGACACCGATTTGCCTTCCGCCTTATCCCTGATGCCTCACGAGAATTTTCATATTCCGATTATTGCCATGACAGCCAATACAATGGAAGGTGATCGAGAAAACTGTCTTGAAGCTGGCATGGATGACTTCATGTCCAAACCAGTCAAAATGGAATTCTTGGGGCAAGTCTTGGAGAAATGGCTTCCCAGCAAGAATTCCAAAGAAAGCCCGCAGGTTGTCGTCCCAGCCCCATCGGTGGTCGTTCAAACGTAAACCCTCTCTGTTCTCATCGTCCAAATCGAAGAAACGAGCCAGCTTCCCTCTCAACTGAAAATTCATAGATTATTTTTATCTATAAAAGCATCAAATGCCTGGCTATGTTCAATGAATCGAACAGCAGTCTTGCCTGCTACTTCGGCTTCGACGCTCCTTGTTTAAGGGTTTTTAGGCATGAAACTCCTTTGGTCGTCGCTTCACCACAAACAACATTCATCGTTTGATTTTTCACTGCAGGGAAGAAGTCTCTATTATCTGTTCAGACATGTCCCAAGTCCCCTATGTAAGTCAGTAGGTCGAAATAATGTCCAGTTCTACCTGTGAGTTCAATTGATCAACGCAACACTTTATTCTACCGACTAGCAATGGAGTGTGACGATGAACCAACGAACCCGCATCTACTTTAGCGCGGCACAGCGGGCAGACATTTGGGATCGCTGGCAGCGTGGCGAATCCATGAGTTCAATTGGCCGCCTCTTTGAGCGAGAGTCCTCCTCGATTTATCCTCTTCTTGCGCCCAGTGGGGGGATTCGTCCTCCCACGAAAACACGGTCACGATTCGCTCTGAGCCTGTCGGAACGCGAAGAGATTTCACGTGGGGTAGCCAGTCAACAGTCCATGCGCGGCATAGCTCGTCGGTTGAAGCGCTCGC
>JAJDBS010000223.1 GCA_029261235.1 Nitrospirales bacterium | reverse complement strand
AATACTCCGTCGAAGAGTTTGAAAGTTTGTGAGCATGCCCCCTAGCCATCGTTGGTTGACGAAATACATTCCTGAGCGGTTGGCTTCTTCCTCTACAATGCTCATGGCCTGCCGTTTGGTTCCGACAAACAAGACTGATTCGCCAGCAGCAACCGTATCTCGTGTAAATTCGTAGGCTTTCTGGAAGCATTGCAGTGTGATTTGCAGATCAATGATATAGATGCCATTCTTCTCACCAAAAATATACCGCTTCATCTTTGGGTTCCATCGATTGGTTTGATGCCCAAAGTGAACTCCAGCTTCCAATAACGATTTAATCGTGACCATAGCGGACCTTCCCACCCCCTTTCGGGAAAATATGGATTAACGCAAAACTGTACGAACTAAATGCTGTATTGAGTTTGTCGAGTGAGTTTGTTTGTTCAAATGGGACCGACAGGAGACAACAATGAGGATTGATTGTCTCGTCAGGCAGGTTATTCCAAGTGAAGATTCATTCATGAAAAACACATAAATTATTCGGCTACACCTAAACCAAGCGATGTTAGCATAGGTCGAAAATACAATTCAAGCGTATTCGCCATTCTCGTCTCTTGGAGATCGACTGATTTCCTTTTGCTTTCCGTAGAACGCGGCGAGAAAAATGGGGTCTGCGTTGCGGGATCTCGTCTTTTGACTCTATGAGACCTCAGGGCTATAGTCAATGCCGTTTCCGTTATATTTTCTGTGATAAAGGAGTGTATGAGATGGTCGAAGTCCCTTTAAAGCTCTACGTACTAGGTTTGTTAAAACAAGCCAAGGCTCAGGCTCGTTACATGGCTAATTTATCTTCAAGTCAGAAAAATCAAGCGCTTCAGGCTATGGCTGATGCCTTAGTTGCCCAATCGTCAAATATTCTTGAAGCCAATGAACAGGATATCCAATTAATCCCTCGTGATGGGGGACAGCAGGCTCATCGACAAGCTGTGGAGCGTATTCGCATCAATGAAGATGACATTCAGCAGATGGCGAACACGTTGCTTGATTTCCTTGCACACCCAGATCCCGTCGGAGAGATGAGTCAGGCCTGGATGACCCCAGATGGCATGCATGTGCATACCGTTCGTGCTCCTATTGGCGTATTAGGTGTGATTTCAGATATGGGACCATCAATGACGGTTGAATCGTTTGGGATGTGCGTGAAAACAAATAATGTGTGTATCTATCGAGGAGGGGCTGAGTGGTTGAACACCAACGGAGCCTTGTTCAGCTGCCTGAAGGAGGCGGCAGTAAAGCACCATGTGCCAGATGGAGCTCTCGTGTTTATCGACCGTGGACCTCCTGAGGCTGCATTGGAAATGGCGCGGCAACCTCAATATGTTCAGGCGGTTATCCCACGGGGCAGGGCAGGTTTGCGAAATGGAATTGTGGAACATGCTCGTGTCCCGGTGATTGGATTTGATGGCGGGTTGTGTCATGTCTATGTTGATCAGGATGCCGACATTCCACTGGCGCAAACGATCGTGGTGAATGCCAAAGTCCAGTCACCAACAGCGGCCAATGCGATGGACACGGTTCTGGTGCACCGGAAAGTATCACGGCATATCTTGCCTGGACTGACTCGTCGACTATTGCAGGAATATCGTGTTGTGCTAAATGGATGTCCAAAAACCGTATCAATGTTGGGTGTGCTCGAAATGACCGGGCATTTGGGGATTAAGGATGCAGAAGAAGCTGATTGGGATAAAAAATTCGAGTCACTGGCGATGAATATTAAAGTGGTACAAGATCGACAAGAAGCCCTAGATCATATTGCTAAATATGCTCCAGGACACACAGATACCATCGTGACGCGAGATTATAATTTTGCCATGCAGTTTGCTCGTGAGGTGGATTCCAGTGCAGTCTTAATTAATGCGTCTACTCGACTACATGGTGGAGAACAATTTGGTTTAGGGCCTGAACTTGGAACGAATAGTCGACGTCTCCATTCTCGTGGGCCTCTGACATTGGCAAAGCTCACGATTGAAAAATACTTGGTTTTGGGGACAGGGCAACTTCAGCAGCCACATCCAGTTCCGACGGCGTACGAAGATGCCATGATGTTATCTTCGAAGTTTTAACTAACATCTACATGTTGATCTGAATCAATTTCTTCAAATAATCAAGTGATGGGAAATGGAGGGCCAGCCCGCCAGGATATAGAAGCGGCAATTGTCCGTTATCTGCAATCTTGGGGGCTACGAGAATTTCATGATGAACCGTCCTATTATGATTGGCAACGCGCAAACTTGTCTGCGCATAGCCTGCATAAGTTACAGTCCTTGGTCGAACAGCGACAAGGTGGTGAAAATAAAGAAGCCGATACGGCATTCTATGATTTATTAGCCATTCCTCCTTTTCTTTCTATCCTGTATTCCCAACGATTCGATTATTTTCGACAAATCGGCTTGCTCCTTTCTCCTCGACTTTCCTCTGCAGAACAGGTTTTGGATTTTGGATGTGGCGTGGGAATTTTGACCTGTTTTTTTGCGCAACAACATCCAAAGATACAATTTGTGGGAATGGATCGATCCATTCAGTCAATTGAGGTGGCCCAGGGCGAAGCACGAAAGCGACGACTTTCTAATGTTCAGTTTCATCTAAATCAGGACCATCATGCTTCTGTTTTTTTTGACTGTATTCTTTCGACACAAGTCTTACTGCAGTCTGAACGAGAGCCAGGTTTGCCTAGTCAAAATTGGCGGACTTTTGAGCGAAGCCATGATGCTTCTCTCCAAGAAAAACTCGAAAATCAGACTGGCCTCAACGAGCGTTTAGCGAGGTTGGCTAGCATGTTATCGCCTCATGGACGATTGATATGTTTTGAAAAAACGTGGAATCTTGGTCGGCGAATATTTTTTCAACGAGCTTTGAACCGGCAAAGGTTTTTCCCGATCTCTGATCCCGTTCCGTGTTCATATCAGGAGTTGGGTGAGCTACGGATTGATGGACCAATGTATGAGCTTTCTCGGACTTCAGTTGCGGAAAAGGCTGTATGGAATGAAGGACCGTTTTATGGAGGAGGCGAGACACTGTATCGTTGCATAGGCGTCACAGCCGAGCGCATGGTGAAGGAATTGAGAATCAGCCAATCTCTGGAGAAGGTCAGTGGCCACAATGACACGGTTGGGCCATGGTCGGTTCAGTTTGGGGTCTGGGAAGAAGTGCTAGCGTGGGGTGTATGTGAAACGGAATCAGGATTTAGGGGATTGCTGATTGCTGGTGAAGGGGAGAAGGACATTATTTTTTCATTGCTGAAGGAAGTGCAATCTCCGACCAATTCCAATTTCACTGATTTACTACAGAATTGTTGGGGCAACATTAGAGATGTCTTGCAGAGTGAGTCCACTCCAGGTTATGAAAATCACACTCCTTCGGCACAGGACATCTATCAAGCACTCCCAAGTAAAGTGATTCAACAGGAATCAACATTTGCAGATGGGGATGGGAAGGAAATGCATATCGAGATTGGAACGACGAAGACGTTGCTCTATCTCTATTGGGCTAATACGTTTGACCAGCGACAGCTCCTGCTCATGGATGAACAAGGCGCAGCGATGTTACGTGAATACTATCTAGAGTCCCTTGAGTCAGCTCGAAATGCTTCAGGGGAAGCCTCCGCCTCTCCATGAACTTGCCAAAAGGTTACACGTGTTGGGGCACGACAAGCTGAAACCGTCGATGCTGGGTTTGGGCATAGCAGACAACCGTGCTATAGATTGTTTGTTGGATTGTTGGAGAAAGCCTCGCCCATTTTGGTGAAAGTCCTATCGTGAGAATTTGGCCATTGTCCTGAATGTGGGTAATGGCTCCCATTTCTAAATAGGCCATAAGCCTATCCCCATCAGATTTTCCCACACAAGTCTTTTCCGATGATGCGGTGACCGTCGTTGATTGCTGAGGGTATTTAATCGAGACGGTTCCAGCCCAGAGAAATAGTCCTAAGAGAAAAATGAAAATAGTCCGCATGAGGCCTCCTTGATCATGAGGGAAGTCTGGAGGAGACTCAAAATGACAGTAAATACCTCAAATGGATTGGGGGAGAATGACGAAATCCAACAGATTTGTGATTGTCGCGATATTTTACATCATGGGCTTGTTGATCAATTCACATCCGTAACCAAAGGATGCTCCAGGAAAGACGAGCACTATCAGGGAGAGACTGTTCAAAAAAGTCCGCCTATCGCAGTCATTTTGGCGCGCGGAGCGTACTCTCGGTACGTGAGCACAGAAAAAGGCGAAAACCTCGCTGGTGGATTTGTTCAACAGTCCCATCATGCGCGAAAGATATACGGCCAAATGAGTTAAGCCACTGAAACTGCTCGTGCGTTTCTTTCCTCTAAGTGGCTTAAGGTGACAGTAGTCATTTCCGACAAGTTAAGCGAGACTGTCAAGTATCATCGTGGGCAGTAATGTTCCTGCATTCACGGATTATTTGAGATATTGTCCAAAATCAAAATTGTGTTCACGTATGGTATGTGGAGAGGTTATTCCCGGAATCAAGAGAGGGAGTTCTGAGTGGCAGTTGAACCATTCGTGTTGTGGGTGTTGATCGGCACGTGCGTCTTGCATTGGTGTACCGTCGCCGTTTTGATTCGGCGAGTACGTGAAACTGAGAAATCGTTCGCTTGGAATCTTCTCGGTTTAGCCGTCGGTGTGCTTGCCATGCAGCAGTCCTATGGACTGTATGTTCAGTATGTTGATATCGCTCCACCTGCGTTGAATGTTTTCGAGGAAATTCTGGGTTTGCTTGTCGCAGGTTTGTTTTTAAGTGGGATTGTCAATTTGTCCCCCATTTTGAATATTTTGAAGCGCAATAAAGAGTTATTAGAGGTAATCGATGAACGTAACGTTATTATTTGCCAATTTCATGATCGGATTTTCAGAAATTTGAGGCAAGTGCAAATGGCTCTGGAAGTAGGGAAGCCCACAAATTTTATTATTGAACAAGTTGCTGAGATGGCCAAAATAATGAAGGTGTTTTTGGAGGACCTCAAGGCAGGAGTCTTGTTAGGAAGTAAATTTGAGGTAGCGCTAAAAACACTGGTTGATGATATGAGCAAAGAAGGATCTTTCCCAATTATCATTCAAGTTGACCCTTTGGTGGAGGATTCAATTTCCTATGATCAGGGTGCTGAACTCTTGCATATTTTACGTGAGGCACTTAATAATTGCATTCAATATTCTCAAGCCAAAACGGGGAAAATTTTTGTGAAGGTAACGGAATCCCAGATAATATTTGAGGTATCCGATAATGGAAAGGGTTTTGAGTTCGACCTTGTGGCCGCACAGGGGCATGGATTGGGAAACATGGCTTTTCGAGCCAAAGAAATCGGTGCGAGCCTGAAGGTTCAGAGTCAACCGAAGAAGGGGACTACAATTTTGGTTGAGGTTCCTCGCAGAGTGGGAGCGCCCGAGAGCCAGGAATTTCTTTCGTCAGACAAAGTAGTCCCTGAAAAGGTTTCTGTTGGCTAAAGTAAGCAGAACCCTGTTGTCTCGGACCAAAGAATTCTACCGTTTAGTGGAATGCAGTCTGTAAAGCGGTTGGTGAGAAGAGGAGTAAAGAATATAGTGAGTGCACTTATAGAGAGACACTGGTGGCGGTGGAGGGTCTCGAACCCCCGGCCCGCGGCTTATGAGTCCGCTGCTCTACCACCTGAGCTACACCGCCAATATGTCTTGAATCGTATTGAATGCAATATTGCAAAAAACTCTGCGGAGAATCTATAGCATACGTCGAGAACATCCGACAATTCCTTTTCTCATAACTTTGCTGGTTAATTAACTGGATTTACATATTTTTCTTTTTTTAATATCAAAATGACCAATTCCTCTCAGTCAATGTTAAAACAATCGATCCTTGTTGGCCGCCAGGCCATCTTTGACCGAGAAATGGAAGTTTTTGGATATGAATTACTCTACCGGGATGGCACGGGTAATTGCGCCAATATCATGGATGGGAACGAAGCAACCGCCAAAGTTATGGTCAATACGTTTTTGGAGATAGGTATCGACAACATTGCTGGGAATGCTCAAGCATTTTTCAACCTCACCGCGACATTTTTTATGAGTCGACAATATGAGGCCTTTCCTACGAAAAATGTGATTCTCGAAGTCCTAGAATCCATTGAACCCACGCCATTAGTCTTGGAAGCCCTTTCCAAAGCTAAGCAAGATGGCTACCAAATAGCGTTAGATGATTTTGTGTTGCGGGAATCGCATCGTGCGCTGATGGATTATGCCGATATTGTCAAAGTGGATGTCTTGGCATTAACGATTGAGGAATTGAAGCAACAGGTCGAGATGTTTCAAGAGTATCCTGTTCGTTTACTGGCTGAGAAGGTAGAAGATCAGGAAATGTATGAGCAATGTTTGGCCTTAGGGTTTGAATATTTCCAAGGATACTTTTTTTGTAAGCCCCAGATCGTAGAAGGAGTCAGTCTTTCAGGAAATCGTATGGCCGTAGTGCTCCTTCTTGCCAAGCTGCAAGATCCACAAATTGATCTACATGAACTGAATGATCTGGTAAGAAATGACGTGGCTTTAAGCGTGAAACTCTTGAGGTATGTGAATTCCGCAGCCGTTGGCTTGCCCCGCGCAGTGGATTCCATTGCACAAGCGATTGGGCTTGTTGGGACCGATCGGATGCGACAGTGGGCTACCGTGTTGGCACTATCACAGACAGGTAATAAGCCCTCAGAGCTCATGAGGATCGCACTTATACGAGCACATATGTGTGAAGCGCTTTGTCCATTTTATGACGTGGCTCCAGGTTCTGGATTTACCGTTGGGTTATTTTCAATATTAGATGCCTATTTGGATTGTGAGATGCACAACCTTTTAGCAGAACTCCCGCTTTCACCAGAAATTCTAGATGCCTTACTCAACAAGAAGGGCGTGTTCGGTACGATCTTAGAAGGAATACTCGCGTATGAACAGGGAGAGTGGAGTCTACTGGATAATCAACTGATTGATGATGGACGAGCCCATTCGCTGTATTGGGAGAGTGTTGAATGGGCAAATGATGTGTTAGAAACGATTATCCGTAAATAAAATTCTGTTGTCGGTGAATGCTCATTCATCATTCGTGAATTCTGAATTTGCAAGGGTTATCCTCTGCGTTTATTGTCTTGCTCCCCGATAAAGGAGTTGATAACGCCAAAACCTTGCTCGCCTAGCTCAACAGGTTTTTCTTCTTCTTCAGTCGCAATTTGGTCATCGGCCAGTTTCGGCATGATTTTGGCCGAGATCTCGTCTTCTAAGGCTTCATCAGATAGATCCATGTCATTCATGAGAGCATGTAAGCGTTGAAACGCGAGGATTGAACGAGCATGGGATGCCCAAGAACCAGAGAATTCCGTATCGTTGATCTTGGTGATGCTTGTCCAGAATTTAGATTCTTCAGGTTCAGACATTATACCGCTGACAAACGCTTCCAATTTTCCCATTAACAGTTCTTCGGTTTTTTCTAAGCCATCATAATCGACAAGGGATCGTTCAATTGGGCGTTTCGCTAATGTACTAAAGGTTTCCCGCCATAGATCCAAAGGTTGAGTCGCTTCATTAGAGGGAGCAGTGGTGTCTTGGTAGCCTTGCATAATTGTTAGGAATTGTTCGAGAGCTTTCACTTTTCTGCCTGCAAGACTTCCCAGAGGGATTCCCCAGACATGAGCAATTTCATGATCTTTCAGTGAGGATGTGCCTGCTGTCACGAATTCTTGTTCGGATAATTTTTTGCGGCGGCGAAAGATCGCTCTTCTTCGTAATAACGCTTGAAATTCCAAAAGTAATCGTTGGGTCTGATAGTCTTTTTGAGGAATTTCCTCATGGTCCCAGGCTCGGTCCAATTTACGAATTTCCTGACGGAGAAGGACCGACGGCGCTTGGCTTCGTGCGGTCTGAAGAGTCTCCTCTGTGGCGCTGAAACTCTCAAGGAGCATGTGTTCGACAATACGAATTTTTCGATCGATGAGAGCAAGTGTTTCTTTAAGAAACTCCACATGCATACCAGGCCGTTCCCGCTTTTGCCGGTAATAGCCTTTATATTGATTTGAACGTGATGTCACGTTTTGAACAGCTTCTAGAGAAATGCTTTTCTCTAGAGGCTGATTGCCAGCCATGAAGCGCGAGTCAGGCTGGTCCGTTGCCATGTAATCAATCTCGTCTTGAGTCACATCGATATATTGCAGTAAAAGAAGCTGTAACATGGTTCGGCTTTGGAGCGGCAGGGTCTTCAGCGCCGTTTCGATATGTTCAAATTCAATGCAGATAGACATGAATGATTCCTCGGTTAATGGGGGAGTCTACGATGATGAATTCGCTTCACCCATTGATTCTAAATAGGTAGCGGCATGCTCTCGAAGTTGCTGGACGGTTCCACTGGCATAGAGCTCTCTTGGTACCGGAACTCTTACCAATTCTGAAACGTTGGCTCCACGTTCAGCGGCCCAATCTTCGTCGACATATAACGTCACGGCGCCATCGGGTTCCCGACGAACGAATAAAATATTTTGTTCTTCATCCATGAGTGTAATCCTTGAAAACTAGTAAGAAATCATGGGTTTGTGATAGCACACCGCTTGAAGATCTGTCAAAAGATCACCCAGTTAGGTGAACTGATCCTAGGGACGTTTGACCATAACCCAAAAGGGGGGGATTGCGTCCTTGTTGGTTTGTCTCCTAATGAAATTTTTGGAAAAAATGTCAAAAAAAACACTGGCTACGGAAACCATAGCCAGTGTAGAAAAATCATGGGCGAGCGTGCGGCTCATCCTCAGTCTCCTGTTGATACAGTTATCCCCCAAGCGTCTCGACGACTTCCTTCGTGGTTTTCATAATACACGTGAAAATGGGGATGTCTCGCTTAACGTACCGACTGCCTTCTGTGGAACGTAATTCCATCACTAAGTCTAAAAAGTCTTGAGGAGAATCCGTTTCAAAGGCCACCACAAACTCTTGATCATCTAATCCAAAAGAATAGGTGGTGTTAAGCTTAACGGAGGGGTATTTGTGGCCAATAGCAATATGCTCATCCATCATTCCCTGTCGCGCGGCCTTCGTCAGTAAATACCATTCTCGGGTCTTTTCAAACGGATACACAAAGATATATTTGGCACGTCCAGGGGCAATGGTTAATCTTCGGCTTTCCTGTCCTTCGTGAATATGATTATCGACATAAATCGATCGTTTCGTCATCGATAGGTACGAGTAGGGATTGGTGAGATACTGTCCCAATCCGGTCGCCAAAAGCTTTGAACTCATTTCTTGAAACATTTCTAGATCATAACTAATGCGCCACAATAAAAAATCGCAATCGCCTCTGATGCCCGTCGTGGTATAAGGGACAACGATGACCTTGCCTTGAAAGTCTTCACACACGCGGACAAATTCTGCTTTGCCAAGATCCCGCTGCTCTTTAGGAAGACGTCTCCACAATGGGTCGACTTTGTAAAAACTAAAATTGACGAATTGTTGTTTGGCAGGCGCATCGGCATCAGCCATAGTGGATCCTCCCTGAAAAGAAAAACCTGTGTATTTTGAATAGCTTAAAACTAAAGCTGTGGTAGTACCATCGACACTATAAATTTGTCAATGGGAGCTTGCCATGGTGATCCTTCGTTGAATTTGGAAATCGAAATTATAGGGCGATGGTAGTGATTGAAATGAAAAAATGAATTTTGAGAGGACTGGGAAGGTGAGGGCGTAATTGTTTTGTACCCCTTGCGTAATTCCTTAAATCTAAAGTGAAGCTTTACGTTTTCTGTGGTATGCGATGTATGGGCATGGTGATCGCTCTGATGGCCTGGTCCACTAAATTGACGCATGCGGTGTTTCAGCATCCAGATCAAATTCAAGTAAAGGAGGCCCTGGTGTGAGGGATGAATTTTGCACCTCACCATCGCCTTCCCAATGAACTGTATTGACATTTCGGATCAATTGAAAAGCTTGTACCTCGCGGTTTTGTCGTCACTAAAATGACTGGTTTGGCTGTGATGGCTGCACACTTCGCGCTACGAGGAGAGCAATCAGCTGATGAGGAGATACCACAAGTATTGGTCGAAGAGTCGTGACAGGTTGTGATATCTATATTTGGGGATTCTCCAGTCTTTGTCCGAGCTAGCTCCCTCCTAGGGGTGTGTTGAATGCTATGGATATTCAGCGGCACATTTGGCAGAAAGCTGTTGCCTATCAGAGTCCTCGGGTCGGTTCAAAAAAGTCCGTCCAGCAAGGCCGCAACCCATTTTGAGCGCGGAGCGTATATTTGGTACGTGAGCATTCAAAGTTGGCGAGAACGCCGCTGGCGGCTTTTTTCAACAGACCTGCTATTGAAGCTGGGGCAACAAGTGGTAAAACTCAATTGCATTCGTGTTGATACATGAGCACGAGAGGCGAGATATCAGCGAGGAGATTTTGTGTGTCGAGCGAAAATTTTCCGTCTATTTCCCTATGGAAACCTTCAACTTGAATCGGAGGCTACATTATTAGTCTTTCCGGGTGGGGGTGGAGAGATGAGTTTTGAACTAGATTTTTCCACTATTTCTTCACAACTTGCGTATTACCCTTAATCGCATAGTTCTGAGATCAACTATTTATGAAACCTTTTCGCGCAGATATTTTGGCCATCGGCTCCGAATTGCTTCACGGAGGACGAGTGGATAGCAATTCTCTATTTATCGCAGATATCTTGGCTTCTTGCGGCATTCGAGTGGCTCAAAAAATGGCCCTCAGTGATGAACTCCGTGATATTCAATCGGCCCTTCGAGCCACGTGTAAGCAAGCTGATGTGGTCATCGTGACTGGAGGGCTGGGGTCGACCGTTGATGATCGTACCCGAGAGGCGGTTGCCACAACGTTTGGGCGAAAACTTGCTGCTCGTCCCAAAGCGATGCAGATTCTCAAAAGGCAACTTCATAAGCGAGGTCGAATTGTCACACCGCTTTTAGCGAGACAGGCACTGATACCCTTAGGCGCGCAGGTCTTAGATAATGGTGTCGGTACGGCGCCAGGATTTTATCTCCAAGAGGGAAGCACTCACGTCTTTGTAATCCCGGGTGTGCCTCGTGAGGCTCGAGACATGATGGACCTTCAAGTGCAGCCCATCTTGAAAAGAAGGTTGAAGGGGACTACCGTCCTCTGGTCGCATGCGTTCAATACTGTGGGGTTGCCGGAAACAGATATTCAGCAACTGGTTGCGCCGTTGCTATCAGCCTCCTCAGGAATTGCTCTGAGCTTGTTGGCTTCAACCAAAGGAGTGAAAGTGACTCTGAGTTGTTGGGACCCTAAGGATTCGAAATTGAGTCGATCAACAAAGTCGAAGAGTTTTCTTCAAGGAGATTCTCTTCTGCATGAGGTACGGAAGAGATTAGGGCCCTGTCTGTTTTCTGAAGGTGATGAAACGATGGAAGAGGTGGTTGGGCAATTATTATCTTCTCGGAAGTGGACGATAGGGTTGGCTGAATCCTGCACCGGGGGGCTCATTGCGCATCGTATAACCGAGGTACCTGGTAGCTCTGGTTACCTGGAGCGGGGCACCGTGACGTATAGTAATAAGGCTAAGGAAGAACTCTTAGGTATTGCTAGAGCCCTCTTGCGCAAAAATGGAGCGGTGAGTGCCCAAGTGGCAGAAGCGATGGCGAAAGGCATCCGCGCAAAAAGCCGAGTGGATCTTGGGGTGAGCGTCACAGGAATTGCAGGTCCTGGTGGTGGATCAGCCAAAAAGCCGGTTGGACTTGTGTATATGGCGATTGATGGGCCACAAGGGAGAAAATCACAACGCTGCCAGTTTGGAGGAGATCGTACCGAGATTAAGTTTCGTTCGTCTCAAGCGGCTCTGAATATGATTCGTTGTTATCTGCTTCAAGTCAAAATGTAAGCCATCTGCATGATCCGAGCATTTTTAGCTGTTGAACTCTCGTGTGATATACGCCAGAACGTTTCCTCCTTTCAAACGCAACTCAAAGAATCGCTGCCACACATGAATTGGGTGCGGTCTGAATCCATTCATTTGACGTTGAACTTTTTGGGTTCTATTGAGCCATCATTTATTCCCCAACTCTTGTCTGTCCTCAAGCCAATAGGGGAGAGGACTGACAAGTTTTCTCTTGATGTTCAGGGAGTGGGAGTTTTCCCCAATAGCCAGCGTCCTCAGGTCATCTGGGTTGGGGTATCAGGACAGACGCAAAGCTTACAGCGGTTGGTCTTGAACGTTGCGGCGGCACTGGAACCTCTAGGCTTTCCTCTTGAAGAAAAAGCCTATCATCCTCATCTGACGCTGGCACGGGTAAAGCGCGAAAATGTCAGTGTGGGATCAGCTTTACTTGAAAATGGGGTCTTGGAAAGTGATTGCCATTTAGGCATGTTGACTATCGATCGGTTTATCCTCTTTCAAAGTGACCTCAACCCCTCCGGAGCCTGCTACACGGCACTTGCGACGGTGCTTTTATCCGCTAGTGGTTCGGACTGATCCAGAGTAGTCGAAGAAAAACATTTACCTGTTTGGGCACGTCGGGTAAGATACCGAGACTCAAGTACTGAATGATATTGAACCAAAGGAATACCTAATGGCCGATCGTACCGCCTCGCAAAAAGAGTCATCTAAGGATGGGAAAAAACAAGCGCTAGATTTGGCACTAACCCAAATTGAAAAGCAGTTTGGCAAAGGCGCGATCATGAAGTTGGGGGGAACAGAAGGGCCTGCGGATGTTCCAGTGATTTCGACCGGGTCGTTGACCCTTGATGTCGCTTTAGGAATTGGGGGGTTGCCCAGAGGTCGGGTCATTGAAATCTATGGGCCTGAGTCATCCGGAAAGACGACTCTGTGTTTGCATGCCATAGCCGAAGCTCAAAAAGCCGGTGGGGCTGCGGCGTTCATTGATGCTGAGCATGCATTGGATATTTCCTATGCCAAAAAACTTGGCGTTGAAACGGATGATTTGTTGGTGGCTCAGCCGGATACAGGCGAGCAGGCCTTGGAAATTGCTGAAACATTGGTACGAAGCGGGGCGCTGGATATCATTGTCGTCGATTCCGTCGCAGCACTCGTGCCTCGTGCCGAAATTGAAGGGGAGATGGGTGATTCGCATATGGGCTTGCAAGCCCGGTTGATGTCGCAAGCCTTACGAAAATTAACTGGTGCTATTGCCAAGTCGCAAACCTCCTTGATCTTTATTAACCAGATTCGGATGAAAATTGGTGTGATGTTTGGCAGTCCTGAGACCACGACTGGTGGAAATGCCTTAAAATTTTATTCCTCAGTCAGGTTAGATATCCGTCGAATCGAGTCGATCAAGGAAGGTCAGGATGTGATGGGTAGCCGGGTTCGCGTCAAAGTGGTCAAAAATAAAATGGCGCCACCCTTCAAGCAAGCCGAATTTGATGTCATGTTTGCCCAAGGCATTTCGAAGGTTGGCGAATTGGTGGATCTTGGCGTGGAACGTCGGATTATTGATAAAGCCGGGGCTTGGTATTCCTATAAGGAAGAACGCTTAGGCCAAGGGCGAGAAGCCGTGAAAACCTTTTTGAAAAATAATCCTGATGTGGCTGAAACCATTACCACACAAATTCGAGAAGGTTTTG
This sequence comes from Nitrospirales bacterium, assembly GCA_029261235.1. GTDB lineage: Bacteria > Nitrospirota > Nitrospiria > Nitrospirales > UBA8639 > Nitrospira_E. The sequence goes on along the minus strand of JAJDBS010000223.1, from coordinate 2,833 downwards.
GGTTGGTGACGAAACCAGGAGACGATCAGTCGGCAACCGCCTCTCGCCCTGATTCCAAAAAAGCCTCAAGCGCAAAATCGTAAGCACAAACCTTAAACCTTTTTTCATACCTCTTTGAAGACGATTGAACTGTCATGATTACCACCTCCCTTGAATTACGCCGGGCTTTTCTCGATTACTTTGTTGAAAGAGGGCATACGCCCGTCCCGAGTGCACCGCTTATTCCGCAAGCCGATCCCACTTTGCTCTTTACCAACGCAGGCATGAATCAGTTCAAGACGGTTTTTTTAGGCGAAGATTCACGTCCGTATGCTCGCGCGACCTCGATTCAAAAATGTATGAGGGCGGGGGGCAAGCATAATGATTTAGAGAATGTGGGATTCACACGGCGCCATCATACGTTTTTTGAAATGTTGGGAAATTTTTCATTTGGAGATTATTTCAAGAAAGACGCGATTGCGTTTGGTTGGGAATTTCTCACCAAAGTCGCGGAGCTTCCATCTGAACGTTTGTGGGTCACTGTTTTTCGGGAAGATCAGGAAGCCTATGATTTGTGGCATAAAGATATGGGTGTGTCAGAGGCGAGGCTGGCTCGGCTTGATGAAAAAGATAATTTCTGGCAGATGGGCGATACGGGTCCATGCGGGCCTTGCTCGGAAATTCTGATTGATCAAGGCGAGGCCTTTGGGTGTGGACGTTCAACATGCGCGGTGGGTTGCGATTGTGACCGATATTTAGAAATTTGGAATTTAGTGTTTATGCAGTTTGATCGAGATTCATCAGGTACATTGAATCCTCTCCCCAAGCCGAGTATCGATACAGGCATGGGGTTAGAACGTCTTGCTGCCGTGACTCAGGGAGTCTCCTCCAATTATGACAGTGATGTGTTTCGTCCTCTCTTAGAAAGCATTGCCAAAGGAACGGGCCATGAATATGGGAAGGCGACGGATTCAGATCGATCAATGCGTGTGATTGCTGACCATGTGCGAGCCATGACCTTTCTTGTCACGGATGGCGTTCTACCATCCAACGAAGGACGGGGCTATGTCCTACGGCGCATCATGCGACGAGCCGCACGCCATGGGCGTATGCTGGGAATGGAAAGTGAATTCTTGTATGAGCTCGTGTCGACCGTCGTGACGCAAATGGGAACAACCTATCCGGAGTTGCTCCAAATGGGGGACACCGTTGCTGAGGTGGTGCAAGGGGAAGAGGGACGGTTCATTGGTACACTAGAACAAGCCTCCCCACTTCTCAATCAAATCTTGCAAGAAACCAAACAGCAAGGAAAAACACAGGTTTCTGGTAACGCAGTATTTAAACTGTACGATACGTATGGATTTCCAATGGATTTAGTGGAGGATGCCGCTAAAGAAGAAGGCCTCACGCTTGATCATACAGCCTATAATCAGGCCCTCAATGAACAACGGGAGCGGGCAAGAAAAACCGCCAAGTTTACCCAGGCCGCATCTCGAGCAGATGTAGTGAAAGCCATTGAAGTGTTACCCGTGACGCAGTTTTTGGGTTATGCCCAACAGGAGGCGCAGGGTACGCTGTTAGCCATGGTCAAAGATGAACATCTGGTGTCTGAGTCGCAGCAAGGAGAAGATGTGGAGTTTTTGCTTGATGCCACACCGTTTTATCCAGAAGGGGGCGGACAGGTTGGCGATCATGGGACGCTCGTTGGGCCATCGGCAAGAATACGTATTCATGATACGACCAAATTAGCCAAAGGGTGGTTTCTGCATAAAGGGCAAGTGACGGAGGGACGTGTTCGGACTGGTGATCATTTAACGGCGACAGTCAATCGTGGGTTGCGGGCGGATGCCGCACGTAATCATACCGCAACGCACTTGATGCATGCCGCTCTGCGAGAAGTCCTCGGTCCACATGTGAAACAACATGGATCGTTGGTTGGACCCAATCGATTACGATTCGATTTTTCGCATTTCAGAGGATTGACCTTCCGTCAAATGGAAGACATTGAAAATTTGGTGAATGAACAAATTCGTCAGAACACGGTAGTGCAATCCGAAGAAATGGGGATCCAAGATGCGCTGGGTAGAGGAGCGTTGGCGTTCTTCGGGGATAAATATGGGGATCAAGTGCGAGTTGTTGAGATAGGCGAATTTAGCAAAGAATTATGTGGCGGCACTCATTGTCAGCATACAGGAGATGTGGGACTTTTTCGTCTGCTGTCTGAGGGAGGTGTGGCCGCTGGGGTGCGCCGCATTGAAGCCTTAACGGGTGCAGGTGCTCTACAATATGAACAAAAACGCGATGGAGAGTGGAGAGAATTAGCGGGCTTACTGAAAGCGAGCCCTCAGGAAGTTGTTGAAAAGACCAAAAAATTGTTAACCACGCTCAAAGAAACCGAGCGGGCTCTCGAACAGGCCAAACAAAAAGCGTTAGATCAGCAGGGTGCAGGGCAAGAAGCGAGCATTCGAGAGGTGAAGGGTATGCCCATTCTGGTTCAACGAATCGATGGTCTCAATATGCAGGAGCTGCGTACTTTTTCTGATAAACTTCGGAATAAGGTGGCGACCGGTGTCTTAGTGTTGGGCTCTGTGTTGGATGACAAAATCGCGTTGCTTGTCATTGTGAGTAAAGAGCAAACCAAGCTATTGCCTGCAGGTAAAGTGGTGCAACATCTCGCGCAATTCGTGGGTGGGTCTGGCGGTGGGCGCCCTGATATGGCACAAGCTGGTGGTAATCAGCCAGAAAACCTCGATATGGCCTTAGACAAAGTCTATGAGTATGTTGCTACGCAATTGAGTTGATGATAATTGTGTAGAGTTATGCTCAGTTATTTTTCCATCAAACTTCCATGATG
>JAJDBS010000222.1 GCA_029261235.1 Nitrospirales bacterium | reverse complement strand
GTCTTGTCTGGATCAGCGATGATGGGATAGGTCACCGTACAGTTTTGGGTCTCATTGATATCGTTAACCCAATTTTTATGTGAGTCAAGAGGATCCACACTGACGGCGAGGACTTTAACGTTGCGTTTCGTGAAATCATCGGTGAGCTTGGCCATGGCACCAAGTTCAGTTGTGCACACAGGGGTGAAATCTTTGGGGTGTGAAAAGAGTATGCCCCATCCATCACCCAACCATTCATGGAAATTTACGGTGCCTTGTGTGGTCTCTGCTGTAAAGTTTGGTGCTTCATCTCCGAGTCGTAATGACATAATGCCCCTCTTTTCTGTTATGAATACAGTGGATAAGCTATCTCAGGGTCACACACCCATTGAGAATAATTGTTGATGTGACCATTCTTTTTAATTGACAAGCAGGTTCAACAATAGAGAAGTCTAAGACAGTTTCCTTGGGATGGTCAATATAAGAAGCGATGCCCGACTGATGAGGCAAACACTTTGAACGTGCACAAGTACTTATTTTTTTGACAACGGAAGGGGAAGCCAGTTTATGACAGAATCCTCCTTGAAAGTTGCGGTCATTATGGGGAGTAAATCTGATTGGGACACCATGCGGTTGACCAGTGAGACATTGAAGAAGCTTGAAATTGCACATGAATGCAAAGTGCTCTCAGCTCATCGGGCTCCTGATGCGCTGGTTGAGTATATTGCCGCAGCTGAGACGCGTGGGGCTCAAGTATTTATCGCAGGTGCTGGCGGTGCCGCACATTTAGGCGGCGTGATTGCCGCAAAAACTCAATTGCCAGTTTTAGGGGTTCCGATGCAATCGAAAGCGTTGCAAGGACTTGATTCCCTGCTATCGATTGTGCAAATGCCAAAAGGCATTCCAGTGGCGTCATTGGCCATTGGTAATGCGGGCGCGACCAATGCTGCGCTGTTTGCTGCAGCGATCTTGGCCTTAGCCGATCCAGCCTTGGCGAAGCGATTATCTGCGTATCGAGAAGAACAAACTCGCGCAGTGTTAGCCGATCAGTTGTGACCTAATTGCCTCGTTTTTATGTTGAGAAGGTCGATCACATGGGTGTCTAGACCTTGATAGACAATCATACATACGCGTCTTAGATCTGAAAAGGTAAGACTTTTTTCAATAGATCAAGCCGCTCTTTTGCGGTTGGGTTTCCTTGGTTTTCAGGCATGATTCCACTGTGCGTTGGTTATCGTATACAGAACGTGCAATTGCAGGTCGTGGCCCTTCGGAATGTTTGGGTGTTTAAAGTCTCGATCAGTATTTTTCCTATGCAGCCTCTGCATAACTTTTTGAGATCGTGTGCTTCCAAGAGATGTAAAGGAAACGACTTCATTGATTTGTAATGTTTCGAAGGCAAATTTCAATGAGGCCGTCGCCGCTTCGGTGGCATACCCATTGTCCCAATCCTTGAAGGATAAGCGCCATCCTATTTCGACGCATGGCGTAAATGGCAACTTTACCTCGGGCTTATGCAGGCCGACAAATCCCATAAATCGATTCTGTTTTTTCAACTCTACTGCCCAGAAACCCCAGCCTCTTTTTGCGATTAAGGCTGCAAATTTTTGTGCCAATGCGTGACTTTCTGATTCAGATAACAAGCCTGGGTAGTATTTCATGGTTCTTGAGTCTGCATTCATCATGGCAAATGGCCCAGAGTCATCTTGAACCCATTATCGTCATTGTAGACGTTCTGTTTCCAACTCAAGCACTGTAGCCATAGGATGTCATGATGCCTTTGAGGTTTATCTTTGCCTTCTAACGTCTTATTCTAGGGTTTCTTCCTCTTTGTTCATGAGCTCGAATCTCGGTATGGATTTCCCTCCGATCTCGACTTTTTCACGAAACATTTCTAGTGGTCTGACCCATAATCCACCTTCCCCATAGAGCGCTCGGTAGACGACGACATCCTCTTCCGTTTCTGAATGCTTGGCCACACCGATGACCTGATAGGTCTGGCCTTTGTAGTGGCGATATGTGCCGGTTTGAATCATGAAATTCTCCATCGTAAAACGTTGTTCTCAGAACCTCAGCTTCATAAGATTTCTGAATTCGTGTGACTATTCTGGATGTTGTTGGCGATAGGCATGTAGCGCGATACTGCTTGCCACCATGGCATTCAACGGAATTGAGTCATGGATTTGTGGAATGCTGAACTGTTGAGGAAAAGGGAATGAGGGAATCCCAACGCCTTCTTCGCCTACGAGCATGCGTACATGTTTTGGCCATGATGTGGTCGATACATTTTCACCCTTCATATTCAGGGCACTAATCCATTGCAATTTTTCAGGTGATTGTAGTTCGGTAATCGAACACCCTTGGCTGAGGGGTTGTGTGAACACAGCCCCACTGCTGGCTCGAATGACTTTAGGGTGAAAGGGATGGACAGATTCTAGAAGCAGAACTACGGTGCGTGCTCCGAATGCCCTGCAGGAGCGAAGGAGTGCGCCCAAGTTTCCAGGGTCACCGATGGGGCACAGTATTTCCAGGCCTGTGGGCGGTTGCGTTAAATCTATATTTGGTAATGAGGGTGTTGTGAATACAGCCAGTGGCTGTCTTGTCCCGAATACATCTAACTCTTGAAAGAGTTCTTTAGTGAGGGTGAACGCGGTGCCTTTGGATAACCATTCTTCTCCGATAGCGTGCGATTGAGGAAGGAGTATTTCACAGAGTGCGTTATCATGTATTTGTGTCATTTCCTCCACGATTTTTTTTCCGGACACCAGGCATTGCTGATGAGCTTTGACCCCTTGAGAATCAAGTAAGGAGGCCCAGCGTTTAAATTGAGGGTTATGGCGGCTGGAGATCAGTTGTGGTTGGGTCATGAGAATGCCAATACGGTATAGAATGTTCGACAGATATCTGCCTCATCCTCAGGGAAGGTTCCGATATATGAGATGGGGCCTGTATGAGAGTTGTCATCATAACAAATTCCTGTTCAAGAGACCTACCAAAATCCCCGATAATTGAGTCATATAGAAGATCTGCACTCTCTTTCAGCGGAGGATGTTCGCGTGCCAATAATCTGCAGTTTTCACTCATTATGGGCCAGTTTTTAGTAGAGGAGGAATCGATGTTTGGATCTTGGACAAAGGGAAAAGCTGATTTGAAAGATCAGAAAGTAAAGAGTGCTCCTCAGTCAAGTGAATCGAATGAAGATGCCGCAGTCATTGATCATGATCAGGCCTTAGAGCCGTTGGCTAGGGTATTGCGAAGTATGGGGCGACATGCCTTTGATCTGGAGGAGCTTTCAGAAGAAGAGATTAATAAGGAATTTGAGCGATGGGCTATGCATGTGTTGGTGGGTGGCTCGATTCGTGAGGAGGATTCCAAGATTGAAGAGGGGGCTAGTCGACGTGATTGGGGAGGCCTGACCACCTTTGTGAATAAGCATCGTCAACATGAAAAACTGTATGTTGATCGTAACTTGCAAGATGTGCGGAACGTGCTCTGGGAATTCACCAGCACGGTTGGGCGGGCGATTGTCGAAGACCAAGAATCGGATCAGCAAGTGGATGAGTATATCGGACAATTGCGAGTGGCCACCGAAGGTGGGTCATTCAGCGAAGTGAAGCAAGCCTTGTTGGCCGTTGTCCAAGGGATGAATACGGTTGTTGATGAACGAAAACAACGGCAACAACAGAGGATAAAACAACTTGGTGAAAAGCTGCGGTCAGTTGAAAAAGAACTTGGGACTGTTCGAAAAGAAATGGAATTGGATGCTCTGACACGACTCTATAATCGTGGGGCCTTAGATCTACAATTAGAGCGCACTGTCAGCGTGAGCTTTTTTTCAGAAACTCCTGCTTGCGTGTTCATGGTGGATATTGATCACTTTAAAAACATCAATGACACACAAGGACATCCGGCTGGAGACGCGGTCATTCAGCAGCTTGCCGATCGTCTGGTCTCAACCTTTCCACGACAGACAGACTTTATTGCTCGCTATGGGGGAGAGGAATTTTGTGTGTTACTCCCCGGAGCGAATCTTGAACTCTCTCAACGTTTAGGGGATAGGCTATTGGAGTCGGTACGTCGAGAGCCATTCTCTTATCAGGAGATTAGTATCCCTGCCACAGTCTCTATTGGTGTGGCAGAGTTACAATCTGGAGACTCTGCCGCTACGTGGTTGGGACGTGCAGATCGAGCGTTGTATCGAGCGAAAGAAGGGGGGCGGAATCAATTATGCTTGACGTTGGAAACGGTAGACGTTTCATAAGTGAGGGCAATCAGTAAACCCTCGTTGTGCGGAGATTCTCCTGTGATTACGATTCCGTCGTTTCTGTGAGCTGCTTGAGAGCCAGACGATAGATCTGAGTGATTTCTTCAAAGCTTCCCAGTTTCGTGTGAAAGAAGCTGGCGATTTGTGGAATGCCTTCCATGATATCATCTAAAATCGGTCCCCATTCTTCTGGTTGAATGCTCAACCGTCCTTGGCTTTTCTCATGTACCAAATCAATGGCTGTTTCGGTATTAGAGGAGATCCATACATCTGCAATGAGGCTGGAGAGCGCAACAACATCGACCAATGCTTGGAAGTCTTGTGGAGTTTCAAATAACTCTGGCGTATGGCTATACAGGATGGCCATCTGAAATTCTTCAGGCAGTTCCCATTGTTGTGCGAGCCAGGCGCCAATCTGTGAATGGTCGAGACCGAGATGTTCCAATTCCAGCCCATAGAGATCTCCATGACTCTCAATGACATGTCCGTGTAACGCCACAAGTTCATCAGATGCCACTTCATTTAAGGCTAAGATTCCGATGTCTTGAAGGAGCGCGGCAAGGAACATGAGTTCCGTATCTTCATGTGCCAGATGTTTTCCAATGGCCCGAGCGGCCATACTGGCAAATATCGATCGCCGCCAGTATTGCACATGGTCAATAACTGGCGTTGATGTGTTTTTGACGTCTTTAATGAGACGGTAAAAACAGAACGAGAGGGCGAGGTTGGCAATGGTGGTAAATCCAAGAAGATTGACGCCCTGTAAGACGCTGGTCACTTTGTGACGAGCTCCTCCGTAATAGGCCGAATTGGCCATAAATAAAATTTGTGCCGCCATTCCTGGATCTTGCGAGATGACAGTGGCGAGTGTCGAGGCTTGGGTTTCCTCGTCTTGGCACATCTTGAGGATTCTGGATGCTAGCGGAGATAAAATTGGGAGGGACCTACAATCTTTAATTTTTTCAAAAATTGTTGCTGTTTCTGCACTTTGCTCGATATCTAATGGGAGTGACAGTTGCATGAGTGTCCTTAACAAATGGGGGTGATCAGTACGGATCAGGAGCCATTTCTTTGGCTTTTCCTATGATTCTTCTCTCCTCTATTTCGGCTAAAACCACTTTAAGCTTAAGAGCGATCTCGAGACTTATAGCGGCCTGTCTATCTAGCAATAGCTTGAATTGTGCGCGTAATGGGGTATGTGTCTTTCGAGAAATACTTTCTCTCTTCGGTACTCACAACGATTTATGGTCTGGAGGAGTATAGATATTCGATTCCCAATCGAAAAGTGAGGGGTGGGGCTGGAAATCCTCGAAAGTCTTCATATGAGGTATTCGAGAGATTTTCGAAGGCAGCATACCATCGCCATTCCGGTAGAGGGCGATAGTTGATCGTTGCATCGGCTTTGGTATATCCACCGACACGTGTAGTCTGAGTCGGTATTTGAAAATCCAGCCGTGAACTAAGAAACGTGACTCGACTGCTGAGGCTGATGCTGGGAAACACCTGAACAGTTAATCCCAACCCACCACGCCATTTTGGTCGATTTCTCAATGCTTCTCCTGTTTCGGTGATGCGGGTTTTCAAATACGTCAGATTTGCTTGGAATGAGACCGTGGCTAGGGGAGAGAGCTTCAAGGAGAATTCCCATCCTTCTGTGGTGGCCTGATTCAGATTGGTCAGCTGAAATCGGTTTTGGGTGAGAAGGTCAGGGTCCAGATCAATCAGCCCACGAAAACGATTATGAAAATAGATAATTGAGCTCTCGAATTCAGAGTGAACGGTATGAAATTCCACTCCGAGGTCCCAGCCTGTGCTGGTTTCCTGTGTTAAATTCGGATTGCCAATAAGAGGATCCCCGAGGCTCGCTAACCCTGGTAATTTGAACCCTTTGCCATAGGCTCCGCGAAGGTGTAGCAATGGAAGGAGTTGATAGCGAGCACTTGCTCGGGGACTCACCTTCGGCTGTGTGTGTTTTGAAAGATCAAGACGCGCACCAGTATTGAGCGTTAATTTTTTCCAAACAGTTGCCGTCAGTTCGATAAAGCTTCCTCCAAATGTCCGGTCTAGAGAAAAATCTAAAGGTTCATCGGGACGGCCGCCGAAGGAACTGAGGTCTTGCGTGCCATCACGGTTTCCTCGTTCGTGGGTGATTTGCCCGCCAAATGAGAATGTCCAATATGGAGTGATGAACCAGGTTTCCGTGAGACGTCCCTGATAGCGATCATAATCAGTGGTAAATTCTGTTGGTGGAATTCTGAAGAGAGAGGGCGAGGACCGCACACCCGGATTGTCGACATCTTGAGATCTTTTCGAAAGACTTAAAAAAAATTGATGTTGCCAATCCGCCGGTGTTTCGAGAGAAGCAGTCAGGCCGGTTAAGAACGTTTGCGTCCCGCGCTTTTCTACTTCCCGTATAAGGGAAAAGGTGGGTCCACCACTGCCTTCTGGAAAACTCTTGACAGCGGAATGAACATATTGACCTGTCAGGCGAATGTTCCAGTCTGGCTCGGAATCTACGCCAAGGTTCCAACTCAGCGCATCTTGAGAAAAGGCATCTTTTTCCACTTGTGCTTCATTGTTGTTGTGGGAAAATGAAAGCTGCGCGAATAACGGGCCAAGTTTGTGTTGCCCTTGAATAAGACCGTGGCGTGAATCGAATCGGCCTCCTTCTACACGGACATGCCCTTTCGAATCTTTTGCGCGGGAGTCGGTGATGAGATTGATCGCTCCAGCCATAGCTTCCGAACCATAGAATGCTGAGAGGGGTCCGCGCACAATTTCAACGCGGGTGATGTGATCGATCGGAATGGTTGAGATATCGACCGATCCGCCACGTTGGTCCGTGGGATCGTTCAAGGGAATACCATCCAACATGATGAGCGTAAAATTAGGATCGGCACCTCGAAGATAGATTGAACTAATGCCGCCTCGTCCTCCCATTTCATCAAGATGAATGCCTGGGATGTTATGGAGAATACTGTTGAGACGATTGGGTTGTAGCGAAGCATATGCCTTGGCATCGAGTATGGTATGACTTTGAGTCGCACGTTGAAGTCGAGTAGGATGTGCCGATCCTGTCACAAGGATGGGATCGAGCGTAGGCACAGCCCCGTCATCAGCATGAATGAGTGATTCTGTGCCTGAGGCTAGAGAGAAGAAGAGAATGGCGATGAAATATCTAGTATCAGATGACATGAAGGTGTCAATTGTTGTATTGCTGAAAATACCCCCGCTGTGTGATGGTATAGCGCATGTAGAGTGCGATTGTGAATTGTTCAATCCTTTCCTGATTCTTTCCCCGTTCAAGTAAATATTTATTTATGCCTAAGCCACAACTGCGTACCCAACCATTGATCACTTCTGCGATGCCTCCGGGTGTGTTCCATTTAGTTGCGAATGAAGGTGCCGAACGATTTAGCTACTATGGGATGCGGGCAATTCTCGTAGTGTTTATGACCAGTATGCTCATGAATACCCAAGGAGACCTCGATCCCATGGGTGAGGCTGAGGCTAAAACCTATTTTCATATTTTTGCTTCGGCCGTGTATTTTTTTCCGTTTCTCGGAGCCTTACTAGCCGATGCCTGGTTCGGGAAATATCGCACGATCATTTGGTTGTCTCTGGTGTATTGTGGCGGGCATCTGGTGTTGGCCATCGATCATACGCGAGTAGGGCTGCTCCTTGGATTGATGTTGATTGCTATTGGCTCTGGAGGCATTAAGCCCTGCGTGTCAGCTCATCTGGGAGATCAATTTGGTTCGTTGAATCGGCATCTGCTATCGAAGGCCTTTTCATGGTTTTATTTTGCCATTAATGTGGGGGCTTTTTTTTCGATGATGCTCACGCCGATGTTGCTCGAGCATTATGGAGCAAGTGTTGCGTTTGCCGTACCGGGAATCCTCATGCTTGTGGCGACTCTTATTTTTTGGATGGGTCGGCATCAGTACGCGCATATCCCACCGGATGCATCAGGTGTCATTCAAGAGTTGAAAAGTCCTATCGCCTGGCGTGCCATTCTCAAATTATCTGGAATTTATTTATTTGTTGCATTTTTTTGGTCCCTGTTTGACCAAACCTCTTCCGCCTGGGTGTTGCAAGCGCAGAATATGGATCGCCATTGGATGGGCATTGAATGGCTTCCTTCCCAAATTCAGGCGATCAACCCTATCCTCATTCTTTTATTCATTCCTCTATTCGTGTATGTGATCTACCCCTCTTTGAGTCGGTGCATGGATTTGACCGCATTACGGAAAATGTCGATAGGGTTTTTCGTGACAGTGGTGGCGTTCATGATTTCGGCCTATATTGAACAACTCATTGCTCAAGGGCAGACACCACCGATCGCGTGGCAACTTTTGGCGTTTGTGGTCATCACCGCGGCTGAAGTCATGGTGTCGATTACCTGTCTCGAGTTTTCTTATACTCAAGCCCCTCTTAAGTTGAAGTCGCTTGTCATGGGACTTTTTCTCTTATCCGTTTCGATTGGGAATGGATTCACGGCGCTCGTTAACTTTTGGATTCAAAATCCCGATGGCTCGGTTGCATTGACCGGGCCGAACTATTATTGGTTCTTTGCCGGTGTCATGTTCATCGTGGCGTGCTTGTTTCTTTTTGTAGTGGGGCGATATCAGGAAGCCAGTTATTTGCAGGGCACAGAGCGTGAAGCGTGAGGGGACAGGCGAAGAATACGAGGAATGTGAAGGAATTATCTGGGCTGAGGTGAAGGCTGAGATTCTTGCCGGAGGTACAAAATTTGGTTCACTCGAAAGGCTTGATCGTAGTCGCCAGGCTGGATGTATTGAGAATGAAAGCATCGGCCGTCAAATATCATGAGCCGGTTGGGTTTCATCTCGATCAGTTGGAGTAATTCCCAATAGGCATTGCCGTCATTAATG
>JAJDBS010000221.1 GCA_029261235.1 Nitrospirales bacterium | reverse complement strand
GCGATCCGGATTCAAATCTCGCCAGATAATCGTGTCTCCAAAAATGTCACCCACTATGTCATGTTCGTTGAAATGGATGATAAACGGTTTTTCCTGGAGCGGTTCCTGACCGATAATCCTGAGAGCCGGGTGATCGTGTTCGTTCGAACACGTGTGCGCGCTGAACGGGTCGCCAAGGCGATGGGTCGTGTTGAGATAGAAACGCTGACCATTCATGGGGAAAAGGATCAGCGTGACCGGGCTGAGGTGATGAACGCATTTAAAGCAGGAGCCTGTCAGGTGTTAATCGCCACAGATGTCAGCGCACGTGGCATCGACATTCCTGATGTTCATTATGTGCTGAACTATGACTTGCCGGATAAGGCAGAAAACTACGTGCATCGTGTGGGAAGAACCGGGCGTGGGGTCAAAAAGGGGATAGCTCTTTCGTTCTGCAGCAAAGAAGAAAAGGCACGGCTTGAGGAGATTCAGGTGTTTTTAGATCAAGAGATCGATGTCATCGAACTCACGAAAAAGGATTACGCCTTTACGCTGGCATATCCCAGCGAGGAACCCAGCTTGGAGGAGCTGCTAAAAACAATAGAGGAGGAAGAGGGGGAGAGAAGGAACAAAAAGAAAAAAAGAAAACCGGTAAAAAGAAAACCAGAAAAGAGAAAGAAAAAAACCTAAGGGAAAGAGGAATCCTAAAAGACCTTTTTGCCTTGAACGCAAAGTGCTAAGCCCCGACACAGGGTCAATCTGCCGACCCTGTCGTCTGATCTGCGGGAATTCACCTAGCAAGTTGGGTCTGAGTAGACCATGATCATGAATCAGACTCAGCCTTACGCACCGTGGTGGCGTGGGAGAGGAAAAAAGCTTGCCCCCTCTTTCGCTTTCGAGTCAACCGGATTTAAATCTGTTCAATCAAGACTTGACCCCTTACACCCTCTCATTTCCGAGGATTCCGATGTATGAAATCGCGAACATGGATCATCAGAAAACACTTCTTGATTTTGCTGGCGGCCAGGGTTATGGGACTCCCGGTTTCCCAATACCGTCATTGGACCCGACTTTAGCCAGGAGGCTGCTCTCTCGCATCGGGAAGATACAGTGGAGTCTGAACCGCTACAGCTTGGAGCTAAACTTTGATCGTGGGAAGCTGACCGTAGCCGAATTCATAGATCTCGCCCGCGATTGGGGCTTCGATGGAGCTCAACTACATATTGCCAAGGATGGGCCGCGGGTCTGCCTCTCGGGCGAGCCAGACGAGGATCTCAAACGGCTCGCCGAACAAAAAGGGAAACGAAAGCTCGATCTGCAGCTCGACATCAGCGCCACCCAGAAAAGTGATGTTGAAGATGTCATCCGTGTCGCGCGCGCCATGGGGACGAGTGTCATTCGGTGCTACATTCGAATGGGAGGGACCCTCAAGGAAATTTGCAATCAGGCGGTCAGGGATCTTTCCTACATGGCGGAAATGGCCGAAAAGTGGGACCAGATGGTGCTGCTCGAACAACACGAGTTGCTCACGGGGCATGAAATGGTCGATGTCGTCGAACGAGTGGGCTCTGAGCGGATCGGGATCCTTTTCGATTTTGGCAATCCTGTCTCGGCCGGTCGAGAGCCACTGGACGATCTGATGGTCATGAGCAAACACATTCAAGGCGTCCACTGCAAGGATGTCCGGATCGTGGGCACGGACGGAATTCGAGTTCAGCTTGGCGTGGAGATGGGAACCGGCCATCTCAATTTAGCGAAGATGTTCCTGGATCTTCTCTGTCTGGGCTCCGAGTCGGACGCCGCTCAGGTGAAATTATTCGCGATACAGATGGCTGTGGATCACCTCTGCCTGGGGTTGAGAACGCCAAATGAGTCTAAGACCAAGATTTTCGCTCAGCAAAATCCCAGCAAAACCTGCTTTCCAGCCAACCTGACCGGGCACGTTCTGGAAAGAAGACTTGAAAAAGAGCGGACGGATGCTCGTGCGGCCCTCAGCCATTCAAAAGACATCGTGGAGAACCTAAGGAAAATCCTGGCCGGCTACCTGGACAATCTCGAGTCCTGATGACGCGTATTCCATCAACCTGGTTGTATTGGTGAAAACTCTATTGCCGCCGGCGGCGTGACCCGGATAGTTAAAGTGCTCTGGAACCCTTCAGATGCAACGCGTTCCTACCGATTCGTGACGCCGGCTGACAAAAGGAAACCGCCTTTTTCAGGATCAAAAAGAATAAGGCACATTGTAAGTTCACCCATGTTCTGCAGTCTCAGAGAGGGCCTGTAAAAAAAGCCGCCAGCCTTCGCTAAGGCTACGGCTGACAGGCTAGTGGTTCCATGCCTGCCGAAGTGGCTTCGCGCAGGCAGGTCGCCCTTTTTCCGTGCTCACGTACAGAAGGTACGCTCCGCAAGCAAAAACGGCTGCGGCCTTGCTGGACGAACTTTTCTGAACAGGCCCGAAGCCCTTGGTCACAAAAGTTGTCTTGGGTAAAATAGCCTTTGGAACTCGATATTATTCAACAGTATCAGAGAAGAAAAATCGAGGAGTGACCTGATCGACCATTTACTCTGGCCCTTCAATATGAATTAAATGCAAACCTTTGGCTTTCGCTCTAGGTCTTAATTTGTGTTCATGATGTTGTTGCAAATGAAGTGAAATGTTATCGAGTGTGATGCGCCCTCTGGCCAAACCCAGTAAAGCACCCATTAAATAGCGGACCATGTATTTGAGAAAACCATCACCAACGATTTTCAGATAATACATGCCATCGACCATCGGCATAAAATTAGCCTGATGAATATCGCAATACAACACCTCTCTGACGCTCGTCACCACAGATTTATCACGGCGACTAAAGCTGTAAAAATCATGCTGGCCAACAAATAGCTGGCAGGCTGCTCGTAGTAACTCCAGATTGTCAGGTTCGTGACTCTTGGAAGGCAAATACAGCGCAATATCAGACGTCGCGACATTATCGACTGGTGATGCGACAAAATAATAGTGGTACTCCTTGCTCATACTATTTCTATTCGGCTGATAATCCTTTGTCGATGCCGTACAATTGAGCACTCGAATATCGCCTGGCAATAAGGAGTTAAGTCCCAGTAACAGGTGTTCGGGATTAATTGCTATCGGTAGTGTAATTCTCGCCTGTTGACCCTGCGCATGAACACCGCGATCCGTACGACTCGCGGCAGAAATCGTACAGGGTTGATACTTCACAATTTTTTTCAGGGCGTTTAAAATCGTGCCTTCAACCGTTGGTTTTTCCTCACGAAAGGTATCGAGAGACTGTGCCTGCCAACCAGAGTAGTGAGTGCCTTTATAGGCGAGCGTCACGCGAAAGTAGTACATGCGAATGTCTGTTTTTTCTTATTAACGGGATTAGGAATTTTAAAAAGCCTTTTTACCTAAACCGGAAAATATCAAAGGTTTACACTGTTTTTACTTTTATCATAGCTTCTTATACAGATGAGCATAACAACCTTCCCTGCCTGGTTTCCAAACTCATTCTTGGCGTCGGGTAGACTTGAATTCAAGGTATGACGTGAGGCCATTCCACATAGCGCATGATCTAGCCTCAACCCTTTCGTATTCTGAAAAAACAGCTTCTGCAGTTGGGCTCCGAAGCCGAGTTTCACTACACACAAACAATAGTTTCTTCATTTAGTATTTGCGTGAACCGGGTTTCGGCCCGATAGCCGAGGTCCTTTTGTTTCGGCAAAAGGACCCAAAACCATTGACGCCCAGTTCGGCCTTTTTAGATTAAGCAGACGCAGGAAACAGGAGGGCGGACCAACTCGCTTCTCTCAAACAAGGTCCACCAACTTCTAAAGAGCGTCCGCCCGGAAGGCCGAGCAGCAGGCGTCGGTTCGAAAGAAGAGAGATAAAAAATCTGTGGGGACATCTTTGAGGTAAGGCCTTGCAGTCTAACGATTCTTTTTAGTTTTGAATCAGGCTATACCTCCGCCTGACAATTCGCTGTAGCATGGCAAAGCTTCGCAGCGGATTTCCCAGTCCTTCTTTAACCGATAGTTGGGGGCATTACTTTGCTAATCTTTTGATGTTCATTCTGTAAGGTGCTAGTAGGGTTTCTCTTTCGTCTTCTAAGTTAATAAAATTTACTCTAAGACGGAAGCTGGGCGTTATTAGGGCGCTGGATAGTTCCTCGTTCAGTTCTTTTTTTGTTATTTTTCGTATGCAGACATCTTTTTTCGGATCAAAATATTCATTTCCCGTTGCATCATAAAGAACGTTGTCAGCCTCAAAGAAGACACCGTCTATCGCTTTATTGTCTTTTTCAATATCAATACAAGATACATCAATACTAATACTTCTGGCAGATGAAGGCATATAAAAGAGGTTTTTGAAATAAGGTTTTAGTGCTTGCCGAATGAATTTAAATGATTCCTTGAAATCATCAGATTTTTCAAGCTGAAATATACTATCAATCATGTCTGCCTTTGTACTCGTCCTGAATCTCCCTGTTGAGTCAAAATAAACTTCAAACAGCAACCCATTGAGCAAATGAAAACATACGCTCTTGTTCAATTGCTTGAGATTTTGGTGCAAATTTTCTAAATACCATACGGCCTTTTGGGCGGTGCCGCATGCTACTTGATATACATTTCTTCCTAAAACGAATATTTCATCTTTATTGAATTTCTCTAGATTGCCTTGGTTAATCTTGGAGATAGCTGGATTCTGCTTGTACCAATCATGACTCTTGAGTCCGTTGATTATTTCAAGGGCAATATCTGATGAATGTGGCGTAAAGCCAGAATCCGCTAATGCAGTTTCGCTGTATTCTGGCAACAACTCATCGGTGACAAAGGAAAAGTTGAAATAAAAATCACCCATAAGGGAAGTGTGCTCCCATGAGATTTGGCGACCGCGAGTAGATGAGCTTAAAGTATTTCTTACTCTCTTAAATAAATCTTCAATAGTAATATCAGGTATGGACAAATGCTTAAGGAACGCATCTGTGTAAGCACCATTTTCACCATCGCCATCGTATGCAACTTGACCTGGGGAAGTGGCGTATCCGATTATCATGCCCTTGGGGGCATATACCGGGGCTAGTCCTCTTGAATCAATTCCACGCCATTTGCGCTCATATGGATTATTTCGGCATGCATCTAACATGATAATATCGGTCTGATTTGTACCATTTTCCATAACTTCTATTACTTTATCCAAAGGGAGCGAAGAATACTTAGCGTCAATTTCTTTATCGAAATCGGTATCGATGGCAGTTAGGTAATTTTTTCCATTTATCTGCATCCCATGACCTGCAAAAAAGAAAAGAGCAACTTCACAAGAGTGTAAATGTGCAGAAAATTCATTTAGTCCTTCTTCCATTTTCTTATTAGTCGCATCTGTCCGCTTCAATGTCTTAAAACCAAGTCTAGCCAGTCTCTCCTGGACAGCATTAGCATCATTCACAGGGTTTTTTAGAGGAGAACCCGGGTAAGTGGAGTTGCCAATTATCAGAGCGAACTTTTTCAATATTTCACCTGCCTAATAATATTCAGTTGCATCCGCATCAACTGCGGATATATTCGATTTCCTATCCGAATAACATGCCAACGATACTTCTGAAAAATACACAGCAATCTCTTCCATTTCAGTCAATTGCTGTTCATGCGGCCATTTATCACGACATCTTATACGGATCGGCATCTTAACTCTATTCGCTACCTTCAAAGCTCATGTATCGAGCTGGAATAGACCATGCGAATTCTTCGGCAAATAATGAAATAAGTCAAGGTATGAGGGACCACTGAAAGTTGAAGTTTCCAGAAGACAATAGCATCTGGAAATCTCTCTTGATCTTGTGCTCCGACGCCTGCTGGCCGGCCCTTGGGTCTGCTGCTCTCATTTATCGGCGGGCCTTGTCTGAGCGTAGCGAGTTGGTCCGCCATCAGAAAGGGCCTCATTGTTACGGCAGTCTCTTCTGGCCTTGTGGTGTGGTCGAGCAGTGCAGTCGGCACCGGAGAAAAGGCGCATATTGTTTGAGCGCAGCGAGTTTGTGCGACGCCGGGGTCGGCGAACCGCGCAGGGAACCCGAAGGACCACGCCAAGGCCAACATGGTTTTGGGTCCTTTTGCCGAAACAAAAGGTCCTCGCCTGCCGGGGCGAAACCCGGCTCACCTTTGGGCCATACGTTGGAGGATGACTTCTTTCTTCTTTTCTAAGAAAGGTGTGAGTTTGGTTGGTTTGTATCGCAGAGGGCTGGGGATGACGGCGGCTAGGCGGGCGGCCTGCTCTTTTGTCAGTTGTCCTGCAGATTTATGGAAGTAGCGTTGGGCGGCGGCTTCGATGCCGAAGATGCCTCGGCCCCATTCGATGATATTGAGGTACAGCTCTAGAATACGCTTTTTGCTTAGCGTGGCTTCCAACATCCACGCTATAATCAGTTCTTTGAACTTTCTAATTGGATCGCGTGATGTCGAGAGATAGAGATTTTTTGCTAATTGTTGGGTAATTGTGGAGCCACCTCTCACGATTCTTCCTTTTTCCCAATTCGTTTCGAACGATTTTCGTACTTCATGCCAGTCGACTCCAGCATGGCTGTAGAATCTTGCATCTTCCGCTATCAATACGGCCTTACGCACATGCTTGGGAATGTTGGACAGAGAGATCCAACGATGATCTATCTTCAACGTCTTCCCCTTCTCTCGAGCCTCTTCCATCCGCTGTTGCATCAGCGCTGTTTCTTTGGGGGTTTTTGTCTCAAGACTAAGAATGGAGGCAAAGGGAAGGGTAAGGATTTCGAACAGGAAAAACACCCCAAGAATTCCCAAGAACAGTTTCCACGGAAATTTCCGAAGCCAACTGAACCGTCTGTTGCGACGAGTACGAATCTTGGAACTTTGTCCAATATTCCAGAGTCGGCGGTTGGGACGATGTTGACTCCGTTTTCCTGAGGCTTTACTCACTCACTCCCCTCGGCATCATCTTCATTCAGTCTAAGGAATTCGTTATGATGAATCATAGGCAAAAAGTCAGCTTCCAGTTTTGAGTTTTCAGTTGTTCCTCAAGGAGGAAATCATGCCTGCTTTTACTCTGAGAAAGCCAGGGCTCCAATGAGAGCAATGCTGCTTGAAACAGATGGGGCCATTACCTCTAACCCATTAAAGATGCGGGACCTCCCAGTACCCCAACCGGGTCCAGGGCAAGTGCGAGTGAAGGTCCATGTGTGTGGTGTTTGTCGAACAGACCTTCATGTGGTCGAAGGGGAACTGCCGCCCGTGACACGCCCCATCGTTCCAGGACATGAAACCGTGGGAATCGTTGATCAGCTGGGATCGGGAGTTACGCAGCTTAGAGAAGGTGATCGTGTTGGCATCGCTTGGCTCCAGTCCACTTGCCAAACCTGTCGGTTCTGCCAAAGCGGGCAAGAGAATCTTTGCGAAGATGCCATGTTTACGGGATACCATGTGAACGGGGGATATGCGGAATATGCCTTGGTATCCGAACGCTTTGCCTATCCTATTCCCGACCTTTTCAGTGACCAAGAAGCCGCTCCACTTTTATGTGCTGGAATTATTGGCTACCGCGCTTTACGACGTAGTCAAGTGCGACCTGGCCAACGGCTCGGGCTTTATGGATTTGGGGCTTCAGCTCACATCACGATTCAAATCGCTCTCCATTGGGGATGTGAAGTCTATGTGTGCTCGCTTCGCGAAGAACATCGTCACTTAGCTCGGGAATTGGGCGCGGCTTGGGTGGGTGAAGCATCCGACATGCCACCTGAAACGCTCCATTCCGCCATTATGTTTGCTCCAGCAGGAGAACTTGTCCCACCAGCGTTGCGAGCCCTGGAAAAAGGCGGAACACTTGCCTTGGCGGGTATTTACATGACCCCGATTCCCTCCTTGGACTATACCCTCGATCTCTTTCATGAACGCACGCTCCAAAGTGTGACCGCTAATACCAGACAGGATGGACTTGATTTATTGAAAGAAGCCGCGGCCATTCCTATTCGCACCCATACCACAGTCTTTCCTCTTGAACAGGCCAATACCACCCTTCAAGAACTTAAAGCTGGAAGGATTCAAGGAGCCGCTGTTTTGTCGATGGCTCCGTAAATTTTATTTCCGTAACTCCGACAATTACTCCCTTTATTTTGGAATTGTGCACCTAAATTTTTCTAGAGTTTCTATCAGCTCATCATGACACTTGAAGAAACATTTCTGGGCTTTCTCGTCGCCCTAGCTGCCGGAGCGTTGATTGGATTAGAACGCCAACAAGACCTGGGCTTCGAACAAAAATCGGGGATGGGCGGCGTACGGACCTTCCCCCTCATTGCCCTGGCTGGAGCCTTATCAGCGTATGTATCACACATTCTTGGAGTCTGGCTGATTGTGGCAACCTTACTCATCGTGGGAGCCATTGTAACGGTGTCGTATAACCGCGAATGGAGCCGGAAAGATCATCCTGGCATCATTACGCCTCTTGCTGCCCTGATAACCTTTCTCCTAGGTGTCTTGGCTTTACTTCCAGGATTTCCCCTGGATACCCCTCATCGTTACCTTCTTATCGTCGGGAGCGCCGGAGTCGTCATGGCTCTGCTGTCCCTCAAAGAACGTCTACACCAAGCGGTGGAACACCTTTCCGATGATGATATTTATGCCACCGCGAAATTCGTCATTCTCGCCCTGGTGGTCCTCCCCATTTTACCGAATAGCACGTTTGGCCCTCTGAACGTCCTCAATCCCTTTCACACTGGTATCATGGTGGTCCTCATTGCAGGGCTTAGCTTTCTCGGGTATCTCTGCACGCGGATCATCGGACCCAATAAAGGCCTTATGACCACGGGGATCTTAGGTGGCCTGGTATCGTCAACCGCCGTAACCATGAGCATGGCCACCCAAGCTCGAAGCGCTCCTCATTTGGCATTGCCAGGCGCGTTGGCCATCCTTGCCGCCTCCAGTACGATGTTCGCCCGTATGCTGGTGATCACTGGGCTACTTCTGCCGGAACTTTCTCTTAGCCTTCTTGCGCCCCTGGGCGGGATGGCCATCAGCGGCTATGTTATGAGTGGGTTCCTCTATCGGAAAGCTCAACGTACACCAAACCATAGCCCCGATATCACGCATCGCAATCCCTTCGAATTACGCCCCGCATTAGGATTTGGCGTTCTGTATGCTGGAGTCTTGCTGTTGTCGAAGGCCGCCCAAACATATTTGGGTGACCAGGGGCTCTATGCATCGAGTCTCGTAGCAGGGACAACCGACGTGGATGCCATCACGTTATCGGTGATACGTCTCACGCAAGAAGGCCTTTCAGAATGGACAGCGGCTACGGCCATTACCCTGGCGGCTATGACCAATACCGTCGTCAAAGCCTGTTTGGCTGGCTGGTTTGGTGGAAAAGCCCTCATCACTGACCTCGTACCTGGTATGCTGACCATCCTTATAGTTGGTAGCACCATTGTTTTCCTTTTTGGCTTTACACACCCGTAATTCGGTTGTAGTCTTTTTCGTTATGCCTCATGGGAAAGATACCCCCTAATTCGTTATAATTGACCAAAGCCTCTTCATTTTAGAAGGATAAACGATGGCCAACACGACCCAAGATTTCTACAGCATTTTAGGTGTTCCGAAAACGGTTGATCAAAAAGACCTGAAAAAAGCGTACCGCCGACTGGCGCGTAAGTATCATCCAGACCTCCATCCTGGTGAGAAAAAGGCCGCGATGGAAAAGAAATTCCAAGAGCTCAACGATGCCTATGAAGTCTTAGGTGACGAGGGAAACCGAAAAAAATACGATCAATACGGCCCGAATTGGAAGGACGCCGAAGCCTACGAACAGGCACGGCAACAAGCGGGAAGAGGCCAAGGGAGGCATCCACACTCACCCTTCGGACCAGATAGTGGAGATTTCAATGACAGCTTTGAACAGATGTTTCGTGGAGGAGGCCAAGGTTCATCATTCAGAGGTTTCGCCATGGCCGGTGCTGATTTAGAAACGGAATTACCTGTTTCTCTCCGAGAGGCATTCACCGGAACCAGCCGGAGCTTGAACCTACCCGATGCCACTGGAGTTTCCCGGCGCATTGAAGTTCGTATTCCCGGGGGAGTCCGTACCGGCGAACGCTTGCGCGTGAAAGGGAAAGGGGAACAAGGTCGCGGAGGAGGCCCACCAGGAGATTTATTTTTTCATGTCCGCGTCGCTCCACATCCGGTCTATCAACGAAAAGACGCCGACATCATCGTCACGCTCCCCTTGTGGCCCTGGGAAGCGGCATTAGGAACCGAAGTCGAAGTCCCAACATTATCTGGCCCCGTGCGTCTTAAGATTCCGCCCGGCAGTCAACCGCAACAACGCATGCGCCTAAAGGGGAAAGGGCTTCCCAAACGAAACGGCGGACATGGTGATCAATTTGTCGTGTTGAATATTGTCATCCCCAAAGACTCATCTCCCGAAGAACACCAACTGTATGAACAGTTAGCCTCATTCGAACACCCTGACCCACGCTCGTCTTTGCTTCAAGAGGGAACCTATGGATGACGAACCCCAATCCACAGTAGAACAGGTCACCGCTGAAATCCTCACACATAGCTTGATGCGTCGAGAGGAAATGTGTGCTCGGTTAGGCATTGACGATGAGATGTTAGAGGTCTGCCTACGCTGGGAAATCGTGCAATTACCTGAAGCAGATATAGAAGGCTCGATTCTTTTTTCACTGGATGCTTTTGACCGCTTGCAACGTGGGCTTCGATTGCACCACGAACTTGAGATCAATTGGCAAGGTGTCAGTGTGGCCTTGGAACTCCTTGAACGCATTGAAGGACTTGAGCAACAAGTTCATGATCTTTCCCACCAAGCAGACGACTAACTCTCTTTTTCAGTCTTCTCGAGACGGTCAGGACCTGGCGGCAATCCCATATCTCTCCTCTCTCCTGATTTCCTTTTGATTCATTTCCACAACTGTTTTAGAATACCGAATCTTTAAGGTGCGAAAACTTCACTCTTCCCCCACTGCGCGTTTTTTGAAATTTCTTCATTCATCAGGAGGATGATTCATGCCTGCCGTCACACTCAAAGGAAAAATTTTTGACGCACGACCCGACCGCATTGACTTACGGGATCGAGAATATCAGCCTCGCTTACGCTCCTTACCACCTCAGTTTCCTGATGCATCATTTATCGAACAACATTTTCCCAGCTATGCCGAGGCTGAACTAATTTTGGATCAAGGCGAAGAAGGCGCGTGCACCGGATTTGGGTTAGCTGCCGTCATCAATTACTTACGATGGCGACAAGCTTTCGAACAGAACACTGACAGCCCCCAAAAAGTCAGCGAACGGATGCTCTATCACCTAGCCAGACATTACGATGAATGGCCTGGTGAAGATTACGAGGGTTCAAGTTGCCGAGGAGCCATGAAAGGGTGGCATCGTCATGGCGTCTGTTTAGAACCCACCTGGCCATATCGAAATACCTCACAGAACGTCGCATTTGTCGAACCTCAACCGGGATGGGACGATGAAGCGGCTATTTGTCCACTCGGGGCGTATTATCGCGTGAGCAAAGACTCCATCACCGACATGCAAGCCGCCTTATACGAAGTTGGGGCATTGTTCGTATCAGGCGATGTGCATAGTGGATGGTTTCCTCGGTCGAACAAATGGACAATCCCCAAGGGAGAAATGCTAGCCCATATCGATATGCCTAAAATCATCAGAAATCCAGGCGGGCATGCGTTTGCCCTGGTCGGGTACACCAACAATGGGTTTATCGTGCAAAATTCATGGGGACCGAAATGGGGGACACACGGCTTTGCGATTCTGACGTACCCTGATTGGGTGAAACACGGCAATGACGCGTGGGTCGCCGTCTTGGGTGCACCTATGTTTGGAGGTAAATCTCGTCGTTATCAAATGCCGAAATCACGCTCCACCTCAGCCAATGCACCAGCACAGTTATTCGGGTTGTTTAATGACAAAGCTGAGACTCAAACACGCAGCAACCCGGCAGTCGAGCCATGGAGTCATGACACAGCCTACGATCATGCCATCGTTCTTGGTAATAACGGCACGGTCTTAAATCGAAGTCTCGTTCGCGAATCGGCACTGAAATCTTTACAAGATGTCGTATTGGCTAACCCTCGAGCGTGGCTGGACAAGTCCACTCGGAATAAAAAGATTGTGTTGTATGCCCATGGAGGATTGAATTCAGAAGAAGCCGGCATGAACCGTATTCGTATCTTAGCCCCATACTTTAAGGCCAATGGCATCTATCCAATCTTTTTTAGTTGGAAGACGGGTTTTTTGGAAAGCCTGAGCAACATTACGGGCGATGCCGCTGGAGGCATTGAACCGCAAGGCGCATGGAAGGATATCTGGCACTCCGTTAAAGATACGGCAAAAGAGGCGAAAGATCGAGCCATCGAAGCAGCATGTCAGCACTTATTAGTCAAAGCCGTGTGGTCAGAAATGAAGCAAAACGCCAGGGCTGCCGCTAAACTCAATCACCCGACATTAGGTATCGTCACTGATTATCTGACCAATCTCAAAGCCATCTATCCGAAGACAGAAATACATCTCATCGGCCACTCAGCAGGCTCGATTCTCCTAGGATATTTTTTGGATATCCTTAAGGACCGCAAGATGAAAATCAATTCTTGTACCCTTTTAGCCCCAGCCTGCACCGTTCGCTTTGCGTTACATCACTACAAACCCGCTATTGGAGTAAGAAACGTTCTGCAAAAATCTAATCTCACGATTGAAATGTTACACAATGATCGGGAATTGGAAGATTCAGTCGGACCTTATGGCAAATCCTTACTCTACTTAGTCAGTCGCGCCCTGGAAAATTATCATCGGACCCCGCTCTTGGGGATGGCGCATGCGTGGGATCCGAAAACCTTAGATAGCTGGCATCCAGCATTACAGAAATCTGTCACCGAATGGCAGAAATTTTGGGGGACGAGTCCCCAACCTAAACATCATTCGGGAACCCATGTCTCAGACGGAGTTGATAGAATCCCGTTAGCCCACGGATCCTTTGATAACGATGTCGCCACCATGACGCGCACAATTAAACGTATTGTCGGAAGTAATAAGTTGAAATGTCGTATTGAGAACCTAAAAGGATTCTAGTTGACAGAGAACAACCTGAACACTCTACGGTGACAGGCTCTCTACGAGAAGCAAAGGAAATTTCCTAGATGCTGAAAAGTGTGTCTTAAGGCTTGGTGGTTAACTGAGACCCAGTTAACCCCAGATAGGCCTCTTCCACGGTACGAACCGGAGAAACTTGCATAAGAAAGGGTGTTTGCCAATCGCCGTCCCGTTCGTCGTAAGCACTAGGCACAAACACACGGCGAAAATGTTGACGATAGGCAGCCAATATTTTCAGCTGCAGACCACCCACTGATCCAATAAGACCGTCGTCGGTAATCGTACCCGTCAAGACCCGCCCTTCTAACAACGGCTCCCCCTTGGCCAGGGCCACCACACTCAGCGCCACCATGGCGGAAAGACTTTCTCCATACACCGTTAAGCCCACATACGGAAATTTGAGTTGAATCGTCAAAGAGTCTGCGGGAAAGCGTGCGGCTTCCAACGCTCGAGTGATGGCGTGATCAGTGGCTTTTCTCGCTAATAAAGAAAACTGCCCAGGTTCCGTATGAAATTGAATGCGTAAGCCACCCTGATCCCGACGTTTAAATAAGTCGATCACGATATTCGAAACCAACCCCATCGGCGCATGCTGAGCATTCACTGAGGTCCCCAGGATAGGGACTTGTAAGTGAAAAATTTGGTTGGGTGTAGGCTTGGCCAAAATCCCTGGCCCCCACCAAACAATGCCTACCGCCCCTAAACCAACAATTAAGGCTTTTATCACAAGTTTCCAGATCACGCGCAACATCCCCACCCTTTAGATCATTTGTTATAAGCATTGTATCTCGTTCCGGCCCAAGATGAGAAGTAGATTGCCGTATTCGGTAACACAGGATGAATTACCTGAATTGATATCGGCACATGGGGCCGTGGCGGCAGCTAACATTAGCTGTGACAAATTTGCCAGCTAATCTCATGGATTTGAATTTATTGAAATGTCTTCACAAGAAGAGACCACAGGGACAATTGAAGCTTTCAACTCAACGGAATTTGGTGTCTCTACCTTGACGGTCAACGAAGCCAGACCTCAAACTCCACGCACAAGCGGTGGACGCTGTGGCGGTAAACGCCACAGCCGGCTCTAACACAAAGATAATTCTATTCCACAAAAAAGGGGAGAGGCTCTATTGGCCTCTCCCCTTTTTCATTTCAATTCTAAATAATAATGATAGGCTTCACCTAATTCACGCAAGCGCAAAAAGATATTCCGATAGAGTTTCTTCTGCGCTCCGATCAAACTCGGATCAGTAAAAACAGCCAAAGCCAATATCAAGGTGATCAAAACTTCTGCAAGTCCTGTCCTTCACTTTCCTGTAATACCACATCCCTTTTTTCAGCGGATTTTTTCCAAAATTTCCTTCACCCCCTACCGAGTGTTCTCTTCCAGTAAAATGATATCGTTGAGATATTGAACTAACCGCTCCATCATTTTCTCGCCACTTTTCGATCACGAAATCCTCAGAGCTCCAACTAGGAATGAAAGGATGATCAAAATCGACAACGACGTCTTGGTATGCTGCTGTCGCAACAAGAGAGGGATTCATTAAGTCGTCTGGGTAATGAAAGGAAGTAAACCACCCTTTTGTGGTTTGTTCTGTGATCAGGGACAAATAGTAGATTTGTCGGTCGGCTTGGAATGCTTGGTTGGCTTCGTATCCTCCTTGGAGTGTAAGATCGAATGCCAAGCTCTCCTTTCCCTTGGAAAAATTACTTTTGTCTAGTGCAGCCACAACGTTCTGAAAACTACCGCCTTTTCCTATTCCAATCCATTGGTCAAAGTCAAAAACATTATCAATTGATCCCTCACCTACCATTGCAAAGAATTGATTGTCTTTTCGCAAAAAATGGCAAAAGGAACCAGTTAACAAATCATGTGTTCTGAAAATTACCCCTACGCATTCTTCATTTCATCGATTAGATCCTTCCCTGCCTCGACCGTGGCTGGGACCTGTCCTGTCATGATGGCCGCACCAAATGCGATGGCCTTACCGCCTACGCGAATCCACTTTTTTACATTGTTTATTTTTCCCGCAGCGGATTTCATAGATTTTGTAGCTTGAGTAAGCGTCTTGAGCTCATCATCAAGAAGGGCGGTTTTCATTAACACGGATGCCGCGTTGAGTTCGCTTGCAATATTTAAAAACGACCACTGCAATTCTTCAAGGTCCTTGTCTTTTTTCTTTGACAAATTCTGTTTCTTTTTATTATCGATCCGAAACTTTCCTACGTCTACAAATAGCTCATGGTAACTTTCCTGAAGACTTAACGTTTCATCTTTGTTTAGTTTTTTTCTCGGCATCTCTCATCCTCCCTGTTAAAATGCAGTTTGAACTTCTTTAATGACTGGCTTAACTTCGCGAATAAAGTTTTTCACAAGGGCTTGGACTTCTTTTGCGTCGAGGCTCGAGGCATCATTCTTTAACTTCTCATGAATAACCCCTATCTGCTTCACAGTCTGAGCCAAAGCAGCGGCAGCATTCTTCTTCTCGTCTAAACTAGCCTTTAATTCCCATTGCGTTTGAGCATAACTTTCCCAGGCAACTCGATTCGAGTCCCGGCTAAGGGCTTCTACCTCAAGGTAGCTAAACTCCCAAGCCAAAAGTTCCAGGTCAATGGCTGTCACGTAATTTGTTTCTAGCAGGTCAGCCAGACTATCAGATACCTTTGCAACAGAGTTATGGCTTTCTTTGATAAACTTGCCAACCTGCTTTTGTTGATAAACTTTAGTTGCCGCCGTTGCTATAAAGTTGGCGAGGGAGCCAACAGCATCGATCTTTTCATCATTTAGACCCTTGACATTTTCTCCCTTGAGCTCCTTAGTCAGTGAACTAACATCTTCGTTGTATTGGACAAGCCCATCTGATGCGAGGGTTCCGAGTGCACTGGAATAATCATTCAAAACGTTTGCAACTTTGACAATGGCTTGTGAAGCCTTCTGCTCAGTGGTGCACTCCTTTCGGAAGTCAAAAGGCTTGTATTGGTTTGCTCTCAGGCAAGAGGCATAAAAATCCCCTGCTACTGGCCTAACCTCTCCAACAGTGGCTTGCACCGAGACTGCGTATTGCTGAACCGCTTCCATGGAAGTGCACGAAGTTTGAAGTAGGATCACTAATACTGCCAGACATACGTTTCTCATAAAACCTCCTATTATATTGTTTCTCGATGAAATCACCACTTGGCAAGGTTTATAGTTTATTACAGCCAAAGGTTTGCTTCACTATGAAACTTGATTCAATTGTTGACCAAGGCAATACTCATTCCTGCCCCCTCACCCCCCCCCGACGAATAGAAGGCATGTTTATTAGTGCAGGCTATCGAGAAGCTGCATGGCCCAACACTCATCATCGCCAAGCAACCATTAACCATCGCATCACCCACCCTATCCATCCACCGTTGATAATCAACGATCCTGAATGCGTTCTCTCAAGGATGTCTTACTTATCTCCGCGGCTTATTAGGCCATAAGGTTCTTCATATTGCTTCATCGATTGCGTAAACTTTTCCAAGAAGACCTTGACGTTTGCTTGTCCTGTGATGATTCATGCCTCAAATCTTGTTGAGCACAAACCCTCGTCTGATTGTCCGAAGTCAAACACAAATTTGTAGGCATCCTGTCCGATTCTGAAGTACTAGGGATAACATCATTGTGATTCTTGCCTGCTCTCTCCCTATCCTTGTCCTACTTTTTTTGATCACAAGGTAATTCTCTGTATTTCTATTGAAGATCTTTATGAGCAAAGGGCTTTTCAAGGGAACGCTGCACACCAAGGCCAGGAAATCAATTGCGCAAATCGTTCAAACAAGCAATTGTGTCTTATAGATGAAAGAACGAATAACTTCAAGCAGGAAATCAGGACCGAGTAAGAAGAACGGCGGCAAAGAGAATGGCCAATCCCAGCAACAACGTCAGACGGCCAATGAGAGGAGAGAATCGGAGAAGAATTTTTTCTAGACTCGTCAACTCAGCAGCTGGTTTGCGTTTGAGTGTTCGAGCCTTGGGGGCAAGAAATTTGTCATGTGCCAGGGACACGACAATGAGCAAAAGAACGAGAAGTAGCTTAATTAGAACGACGAAAGGCCATTCTGTAAGAGAGACGGAAAGATCGACGTGATTGGGCAGGAGAATAGCTCCTGTAATAACCAGCAGTGCCAGGGCCATCCACACTAATGTTCGGAACCGCCTGGCCAAATTGACAAACCCGCGTAGGGCAGACGATGGATCAGGATCTTTTTTGAGGAGCGGGACAGCCACCAGGGACAAAAATAACATCCCACCGATCCAAAAGGTTGCTGCAGTCAGATGAATCCAAACAAGAATGAGATCAATGAGTGTCATACCTGGATTGTAACGAGATTCTACTGCCTCCACTAGCCCAATATCCTTATAGAATATATCTCTGAAATTTTCTTGTCCGTCCCCTGAGCAGTTCCTATTTTTGCTAGAGAGGGTTATACTTCTACACTCCCTACTTTCACCTAGCACGTTGTGTGTCAATGACAGACTCACCGCAATCATCCTCACCATCCTATACCCGAGCGGATTCCGATTCTGATTTTCTACAACGAGACGAGTTGCGAGCCGCTCGGCTCCAACTGGAATGGTTAAAGTCAGAACTGATTCATCAAGAGGAGGGCATTGAATCCACGATCGTTGTTTTTGGCAGTGCTCGTTTACTGGAGACTGAAGCCGCGCAAGACAAGTTGCACCACGCAGAACAAGAACTGGCACAATCTCCTCATGATTCCGAAAAAAGTCGAGTCGTTCAGATTGCCAAGAACCAATTATCTTTAGCGCCCTATTATGATGAGGCGCGTGAATTTGGCCGTCTCGTGTCTTCCGCTTGTCAATTACAGGGCCGTTGCGAATATGTTGTCGTGACTGGCGGAGGTCCAGGAATTATGGAGGCCGGCAATCGTGGGGCAGCTGATGTTGGTGCCAAATCCATCGGGTTGAATGTTGATCTACCTTTTGAGCAAACGCCGAATCCCTATATCACCCCAAGTTTGTGCTTCAAATTTCGCTATTTTGCCCTTCGCAAAATGCATTTTCTGTATCGGGCTAAAGCGCTGGTCGTGTTCCCAGGCGGGTTTGGCACGATGGACGAGCTTTTTGAAACCCTCACTCTACTTCAAACAGGAAAAGTGAAAGACGTGTCGGTCATATTAATCGGAAAGGCTTATTGGGAAGATCTCATCAACTGGAAGAAGTTTGTGGAATTTGGCTTGATTAGTCCAGACGATTTATCTTTGTTTCATTATGCAGAAACAGCTAGAGAAGCCTGGGAACTTATTTCTCGAGAACATCAAAGGACCTGAGAAAAAATACGTTGAACAAATTCGGAACAAGATTTGGATTAGATTTGGACGGAACGATTGAGGAAAAGCCGAGGCATAGCAGCGCTATGGTGAGGGTTTTTCGATTGAGGCGCGCTCAAAGATGACCCGAAGATTGGATACGAAATGTCCAAGTTGATTTCTCTCAGGTCCTAAGGAAGGACTGACTCATGAAACTCTCCTTTCACGGCGCGGCTCGATCGGTTACAGGGAGTCGACATGTGGTTGATGCGGGCAAGACCCGCGTGCTGCTTGATTGTGGCATGTTTCAGGGCAGGCGCGATTACACGCGAGAACGCAATCTGCACTTAGGATTCGACCCCAAATCTGTCGATGCCGTCTGCCTTTCTCATGCGCATATTGATCATTCAGGAGCTCTCCCGGTGTTAGCTAAGGAGAGGTTTCGGGGCAGGGTTCATATGACCAACGCCACAGCTGATTTGACGGAGATTTTGTTAGCCGACTCCGCACGCATTCAAGAAAATGATTGCCGGTACGTGAATAAACTTGAACATCGTCGTGGACGAAAATGTGTGAGTCCCATGTATTCAACTGACCATGTACAAAAAATTGTTAAGCAATTTCAAGGTAGCGCTTATACGCAGCCAGTCTCCCTCTCTTCGAATGTGACGGCCAGATTTCATGATGCGGGTCATATTATTGGATCCTCGGCTATTTGGCTCCAGCATCGTAATCGTGGGAATTCCACCTCTCTGCTATTTTCAGGAGACTTGGGGCGTGCCAATATGCCTATTCTTCGAGACCCGAATCCCCCTCCACCTTGTGATGTCCTCATTATCGAATCAACCTACGGCGACCGATTACATCGTGACGAAGAAGATCAGCGCAAGGATATCGCCAAACAACTCGTGAAACATGCCATTCAGCATAAGAGCAAGATTATTGTGCCCGCATTTTCTGTTGGACGCACACAAGATATCGTCATGCGCATTAAGCAGTTAGTCCAAAATGGAGAAGTCGATCCCATTCCCATTCATATCGACTCGCCGCTGGCATTGAAAGCCACCAAGGTCTTCCGGAAGCACCCCGAATGTTATGACGAAGATACGTACCGAACGTTTACGGCTACCGGGGACATCTTTTCGGCCAAATACATCAAATTTGTTTCAACAGCCAAAGAGAGCAAGCTGTTAAACCGACGGAAAGGGCCCTGTGTGATCATTTCCGCATCAGGTATGTGTGAAGGTGGACGCGTGGTCCATCACCTTAAGCATGCCATTGAAGACGAAACGAACGTGATTGTCATTGTGGGTTTTCAAGCTGAACATACTCTAGGGCGAAAACTTGTTGAGGAATGGGATACCGTGCCAATTTTTGGGAAGCCAACTAGACGACGTGCGCAGATCGTTCGAATGAATGGGTTTTCAGCTCATGCTGATCGCAATGATTTGCTAGCATATGTTCGCGCCATAGAGCCGCGCCCACAAAAAGTCTTTGTGGTTCATGGGGAAGAACGTCAATCTCTCGCCTTTGCCATGACACTTCGTGATGAATTTCCTGGGATGGAGGTCGAAGTCCCCAAGCCCGATTCTACTCACGATGCGTAAACCCATGTTTCACATCATTAGTGAGTTCACCTTGACTCAATCGAGCTTGTAGCTCAATGTCTTTTTTGCCCTATGGCTATTCAATTTGAGCCCCATGAAATTTAGGAGAACAAGCGTCGTTTCTCAACCAATAGGCATGACAAACACCAGTCGTTGAAGGAAAGCGAGCGGGAGGAAATAAGGTGGCAGGATTGACTTACTCGAGATCAATCTGATCATCGACATTTCGAATAACAATAGCTAGCCCGGCATCATTCACATAGGCATCAATCCAATCCCCTTTATGGGCAGGACGGTCAATGCTGGTATTTTCATCGACAGGAAGTCGGACTTCACTCTGGTTTTCTGTATGCACAACATATGCTGCACCTTCGAGATGATGCACTTGCCCACGCACTGATCTGACAATACCCTTACTCAGCGTGAGATATTCTTCTAATTGTTGATAGCCTTTTGTGCCTTCTACGATTCCAAACCCTATATCCGCTTGCCGTGTGCTGGTTTCTGGCACATGAGTTGCGCAACTGATGAAGGCAAACCCAACACTGAACAGTCCTACACACATGACCCATTTATTCATCACACATCCTCCATTAGCCTAAACGATCTCAATCATTTATAAATACTACCATAACCCTGCACAATTGTAGCTAAGATTTTTTTCTCATCTTCTTTGCTCACCTGAAGAGGGACTCCTCTGCCTCTATTCGGCTGCGCATTAGTTGTTCTTTACCAAAGTTACCCCTCATGAATGGCATGAATTGATTGACGTATGATGCGATTTCTTTTACCCTTTTATTGCCTCTGACCTCTCCATGCTATCCACACCGTAAGGATTCCTTTGAGATTACAAACGACAACTCGCGTCTATCCCCCTCGGGCACGAAGATAGGAGCATCGCTCATCCTTGATTCCATTCGTGAGTGCCACATTTTTTCTCATCTGTGACGGAGGTTGACATGGCCATGCACGTGTCACAGAAATTATTGCGAGTTCCCCCAAAGGATTTGAGGACGCCATTGCTGTTGGCGTAAAGCGCGTAAGACGTTGAAAAACGTATCCGGCGCATGGGTGAATGACTAATCGGTCATTATTGAAAATGGGCAAATCACGCAATACCGTGTCTCCATGAAAATGACGTTTCCCCTGGCTAATTAACGACTCGTAGAAGGAGGGCATTGACGTTCAATGTCCCCTTCTCAGAATGATTACTGCATCCTCAATTTAGGCATGTTTGACGCCACACCCCATCCCTACCTGGTCCCTGCCGATAATTCTTTTCGCGTTGCTCTAGCAACGACGCATCCACCTAAATCGGCTCCAAGCAAAAAGCTTGGTGAAAAGCAATTAAAAAAGTCCACTAAACGCTTAGATGAATTGCAGCGCACACTCTATGCACATGATCAATATTCCCTGCTCGTGATTTTCCAAGCCATGGATGCAGCGGGAAAAGACGGGACGATCCGGGCCGTGATGCAAGGGATCAATCCAGCCGGATGCCAGGTCTTCTCATTCAAACAACCGTCACACCACGAATTAGACCATGATTTTTTGTGGCGTACGACCTGTCGTCTTCCTGAACGAGGACGTATTGGCATTTTCAATCGTAGCTATTACGAAGAGGTCTTAGTGGTTCGGGTGCATCCTGAATACCTCAATAGCCAAAAACTCCCACTTCCCATCAGTCCGCACATCTGGGAAGAACGCTATGAATCCATGCGTCAACACGAGCTCCATCTGGCCAATAATGGAACCATTATTTTGAAATTCTGGCTTCATGTTTCGAAAGAAGAGCAAGGACGCCGCTTGCTCTCGCGCTTGAACGAACCAGAAAAGCATTGGAAATTTTCACAACAGGATCTTGAGGAACGGAAACTCTGGAAACACTACATGCGCGCCTATGAAGACGCGCTCAACGCAACCTCGCGACCCTGGGCTCCTTGGTATGCCATTCCTGCTGACAACAAGCCATTCATGCGCATGACCGTTGCAGATGTCATCACGCGGACTCTCAAGAAATTGGACATGCACTATCCCACAGTGAGTAAGACGCAACAACAAGCCTTTGCCAAATTCAGGAAACAGCTGCAGTAAGGACTTGCTCCACGTACGCTCTGCAAGTGGGTCGTTAACTTCACATCTTTATTTTTGGAATAAACCATTGCACATGTCATTCACGAAAGAACGGTATTAAATGATTGAAGGATTTGGACAAGAACTTCAAGCAGTCTGGGATATTGGAATCTTCGGCACGAATTTAGGTGAAATTTTTCAGGCCATTGGCGTCTTTCTCCTCTTTCTTTTTGCGAGACGCCTATTTTTCCTCACCGTGATGAAATCACTCAAACTCTTGGCCAAAAAAACTCAGACTGATGTGGATGATCAAGTCATTGCTGCCCTTGAGCACCCTATTGAATTTGCCTTTGTCGTCATTGGCCTCTATTTCGCTGGTCAGTTTGTGACATTATCCGATACCGCTGATCATCTTCTTGCACAATTTGTTCGATCTCTCATTGCCTTCACACTCTTTTGGGCCATTTATCGAGTGATTGACCCCCTCTCTGCGCTCTTCGATCGGGCCATTGGCCTGTTTGGGAGTGAAAGCATGCACGAAACCGTTAAAGGCTTTTTTGTCAAATTGGTCAAAGCCATTATCGTCTGCTTAGGAGTCGCCGCAATGTTCCAGGAATGGGGATTTAATGTCGCGGCGGTATTGGGAAGCTTAGGCTTGGTTGGTATGGCAGTCGCTCTGGGTGCTCAGGATTTTATCGCCAACATGTTTGCGGGGCTCACCATCTTTCTCGATCGCCTCTTTGAGAAGGGAAATTGGATTAAATCACCAGATGTCGAAGGTACGGTCGAAGCCATTGGCTTTCGAGCCACAAAAATTCGGCGCTTTGATAAAGCCCTGGTGACCATTCCAAATTCGAAATTAGCCAACGAAGCACTTATCAATTTTTCTCGTATGACGCAACGTCGGATCTACTGGAGTATTGGTGTAGAATACCGAACGACGCAAGATCAACTCCAAGCCATTATTCGCGACATTTCTGAGTATCTTCATTCACAGCCTGCCTTCGAGACCGACCCTCGACACACGAAGACGTTTGTGTTTCTCGACACGTTTGGTGATTCGAGTATCAATATCATGTTGTATTGTTTTACCAAAACGACAGTCTGGGGCGAATGGTTAGCGATTAAAGAAACCTTAGCCTATAAGATCAAAGAAATTGTTGAAGGTCATGGCACGGCGTTCGCATTCCCCTCCACATCCCTGTATGTTGAGGCACTTCCATTCGGTGTTTCAGAAGCCTTCACTCCACCAAATCCTTCGCAGATTCCGCCTCATATTCCGTAGGACAATACGAATAGGCTTCCACTCCTCAGAATATCATGAGCAACACCTAGGAGATGTATGCAAAGATAACAGGGGACTGCTCGAGAGGGGCAATGTATCTATCACTATTGACCCTTTAATGGTTCTACCCTACGATAAAGTCTCCATGCGCAATACGGCACACGCATATCATCATTTCATTGCACCGTTCGTCAGACCTCACCTCTTATGAATACACCCAAAAAATTTCAACTCGTCCTCATTAAGCCTTCTCACTATGATGACGACGGTTATGTCATTCAATGGCTTCGGTCATCTATTCCTTCCAATACTCTAGCAGCCCTCTATGGCTTGGTCCTTGATTGCGCCAACCGTCGTGTGCTTGGAAATAATGTCGAGCTCGTTGTTGAAGCATACGATGAAACCAACACCGTGCTGCCAGTCAAGACCATCATTCAGACCATTCAGGAAGCAGGGAATGGGCTGGTCGGATTAGTTGGTGTGCAAACTAACCAATTTCCCCATGCGGTGGATCTTGCTGATCACTTTTTAAAGGCTGATATCCCCGTGGTCATAGGAGGGTTTCATGTTAGTGGCTGTTTGGCCATGCTGCCTGCTCCACCACCTGACATACAACAAGCCATGGACAAAGGGATCACCCTGTTTGCTGGAGAAGCAGAGGAACATCTTGATGTCCTACTCCAAGACGCCTACCACCATCGACTCAAGCCACTCTATAACGTCATGGACCAACTTCCTGATCTCCATGAAGCCCCTTCGCCCTTTCTTCCTGCTCACATTATTAAGAACACGCTTCGCCGACTCTCGAGCTTTGACGCCGGACGTGGGTGCCCATTCCAATGTAGCTTTTGCACAATCATCAATGTACAAGGCCGGAAATCTCGTTGGCGATCAGCCGAGGATATTGAAGCCCTTATTCGTTCTAATCTGGCACAAGGGATCCGCCGATTTTTTATTACTGACGACGACTTTGCCCGCAATAAAGAGTGGGAAGCTATTTTAGACCGCTTCATCACCATGCGTGAAGACGAACAACTACCCATCTCCTTTACGATTCAAGTGGATACACTTTCGCATAAAATTCCTCGATTTATCGAAAAATGTGCACGAGCTGGCTGTCGCAATGTCTTCATTGGCTTAGAAAATATCAATCCTGATTCCTTGATCGGCGCAAAGAAGCGTCAAAATAAAATTTGGGAATATCGGAAAATGGCCCAAATGTGGAAAGAGCATGGCTGCACAACGGTAGCTGGCTACATTCTCGGGTTCCCCGCTGACACACCCGAAACGATTGCTCGTGACATCGAAATTATTAAAAAGGAATTGCCGTTAGACTGTTTAGAATTTTTCTTTTTAACCCCGCTGCCTGGGTCTGAAGATCACAAAGTGCTTCACCAACAAGGAGCATGGATGGAACCTGATATGAATTCCTATGACTTAGAGCACGTCACGGTGAATCATCCATCCATGTCAAAAGAAGACTGGCAACAAGTCTACCGATCGGCGTGGAAGCAATACTACACACCAGAACATGTGGAAACGGTGATCCGTCGAGCAGCAGCCAAAGGACAAAACATTAACAAAGTCACTTCGCTTCTCACATGGTTTTACGGCTGCACCATCATTGAAGGAGTTCACCCTCTCGAAGGCGGCATCTTTCGCCGAAAAATACGAACATTACGCAGGCCGACATATTCAAAAGAAAACCCGCTATGGTTTTATCCAAAACGAGTCATTGAAGTACTCACGACCGGATTGAAATGGGGAATGCTGGTCTGGCGATTTCAAAGAATACTCAAGCGTGTTAAATCCGATCCCGATAAAGCTACGTACACCGACCTCGCATTAACCCCTGTCTTAGAACAGGACGATGAAGATTTAGAATTGATGCAAGTCTTCTCAACTCACATCCCAGTTTCCCAACTCAAACGAAATCAGAAATCCAGCGCCGCTTCCGCCTCCTAGTCCAACTTTCTTATCTTGACTGATTTTGATCGATTTCCTCTGAAGAACAGTCTTCATATTATCCAGTATAATCGCTGAGCACGCTCTACTGTCTTCGAAACTCGCTGCTTGTACTTGTTCGTTTGTCCACCTGTGTATGTTCCTTTGAAATCGTTACATTCCCTTATCTCCATCTCATCCCAGACTAGACGAAAATCACGAACAGCACAGCGTTGAAATCTTGGGGCAACCTTTCATTTCGCTCCTATCAACAGTTCCTCACATTCATGCTGATCGGTTCTGAAGCAAAACCTTTGTCGAGGTAGATGTCCTTCATACACCTTTGAAATGGGAATATCCTCAGAAAAACCATCAACCTACACCGAATCATTACCTTATTATAGACATTGAAGATTCCACTCTGAGGGAATGACGAGACTTATTGGAAATCTATTTATTGGTCTCACGAAAGAAATATTGACCTTAGTACGAAATACAAGAAGATCAGGCCAATCGACTGGCTAAATATCTATTCTTTGTGAAGAGGTAAACGACGGGAGGTCTTGGGGGATTAATTAAATTTTAGATTCCCTTGATGATCAAACCTTCGCTTCTTGCTGATTAACTTCGCTATCCATTTCCTAGGACAATGGCAAGCTCCATCAGATGAGATACGATTTCCAGAGAGATGACTGGGATGGTGCGGAAAGAAAAAGGCTAGAGAAATTTATAAATAAAAATGGGCAAGAAAATGGGAGAAGATTGAGGAGAAGCCACCGACGAAGCCATGGAATCAATGGGAAATGGCGGGCCACAAGAAGACAGCATGAGGCTGCCAGACCTGGATTGAACGCGGTGTAGCAGAAGAAACAACATGACAGGCCGTTTCATTCATTTTCATAAAATTTCACGCAACATCTCCCCACATACTACAGACAGTGTCCCTTTGGAATGGAACACCCAATGCAGACCACATGTCTTGACTTTTCTCTAAGTTTGGGTAAGCTACACTCAATATTTTCACACACTACCCTTGAGAAGTTTCGCGACTCACCATGAGCATGTTTGCCGGACAATATTACTGCAAGATTGATGAAAAAGGGCGCTTCGTTGTCCCCACCCATATTCGGGAAGACATCGAAGCGAATGGAAATAGTCTCATGTTTTTGAAAAGCCAAGATATGCCCGTCTTGGCTTACACGAAACCCGAATGGGACAACCGACTCCAACAAGCCAAAGATACACTCGATGAAGACCAACGCCGACTCTTCATGTATCACATGGTGTCCGAAGTCACCCCTTCAGAAATGGACCGCGCTGGCCGCATTCTCATTCCTAGCCGATTGCGCAAACTCATCCCCGTCGATGACGAACAAGAAGTCGTCATCGTAGGCATGTTTCATCGACTGGAAGTGTGGAACCCCTCAGAATGGCGTCTGTATGCTCGGAAGAACGAAGAGACCTATGAGCAAAATTTAGGGAAGATTCAAGGCATTCTGTAAACGACGCGCACTCCACGTTCTTCAGCTCTCACCGAGTATCGTTTTCACAGTGAATTGAGGCGGCCATTGAGACCCATTCGAATCCGTACACTTCCCCAGCTCCAAGAGACCAAAGGGAAAGGTGGCTTAGTCCTCGTCTCCCGTTCAGTTCAACAATCCAAGATACGAGCGAGCAATCAGGGTTGGACAAATCTTGGCGGCGACTCCCTTGAGGCGCGCGAACTCTTCCTCGTCTTACCCTTACCTCCCAGCATCAACCATCAATATGCCACGGTGAACGGCCGCCGCGTTCTCTCAGCAACCGGTCGGCACTATAAAATTGCCGTTGGTAAACATCTTTCGGCCATTTTGCATGTATCTCCATACCGGGCTGATTTTTTTGAAGGCCTGGGCAACCATATGCTGAGTCTCTCAATTCGGTTTTATTTTAAGACTGCATTGCGACGGGATTTAGATGGAGGACTCAAAATCGCACAGGATGCCATCTGCCAAGCCATCAGTCTCAATGACAATCGCATCACTGAAATTCACATGTACAAGAATGCAGATGCGGCACGCCCCAGAATGGAATGTACCCTCACTCTCCAAGAACCACTCAAAGTTAAACCTAAAGCTATCCGCAGACGCCTCACCGCCGTCACCAGACCGAAGAGGCAACCTCCTTCAACGACCTGACCAATCACAATATTGCCTGCTCACACTCGTATTCCTCTAAGAAACACAGTGTCTTTTTGATTCAGTGCAGTTAAGTTTAAGGTTTCGAGTAAATGACGGCACGGGAGAGGGAATGGAAAACGACGGTGAGTGGGTGTTTTTCATGTCGCTTTGGTTGATCTGTGAGTTGAGGAAAACAGAAGCCCATTTTCTTGCCAATTTTATGTCGGACCAGACCGGGCAACCAAATGCTATCGCCTAGATAGTTCAGCTTAACAGACACTTTAGCATCAACCTGCACGGGAGGGACTTCCTCTCTTGAAAACTCAACAAGCATCCCCTGCGCGCTTAAATTCAAAACACGGCCTTTGCACACAGTGCCCTGCCCACACCGAATCACAACTGGCAGGACTTGTTGCGGCTTGACCGACATCCGCCGAACAACCCGCCGCTCTTTTTGCGCCACAGCGTTAGGGCGGCGAGAATCAGTCTCGAGAAGAGCAGTTTTTCCCATAGCTAGGTATTCAACGAAACCGTTTCCGGCGATTCAAATGCCTTCCACGCTTCATCTTCACTGTTAAAAATTGGAATCCATTCATTAATTTCTGTGAGTTCTAAGACATCTCGGACAAATCCGAGTGGGGCGATGATACCCATTTTCCCGCCAATTCGTTGGAAGCGGCGTTGCGCCAGGACCAACCAGCCCAATGCCGCGCTATCGATGAACGACACGGCCACCATATTGAGTACAACAAACCGATACCCTTGGGTAATCGCATGATCGATGCGCCACTTGAAATCCTGACGTGCATGTTGATCAAAGCGCCCCACAAATGTTTCAACGACCGTATATTCACTTAAGCTGCGCTCTGACACGCTCATAAAGTCCTCCCCTACGAATACATCACCTACTCTGTGTATCGGCTGAGAAAGAAGAACTCTTAACACAAAGAAACCCGAGAGTTAGTCACTATTGCTGAAAAAAAGAAGGGGATACCGGATGAGGAGTGAGGCGAACGACTAGATTATCAACATATTGAAAAGGGGCATGTTGTCCTGGAATGCTCGTAAACGGGCGGATAATACCTAAGCGAATGCGATGAAGACCCTCGGCAACCGTATAGTGAACATCAAAGTGATGGCGGAGAAGGCCATCATTTTTGATTGGCCCTATATCGTGACTGGCGATGACTTGATCATCCACAATCCACTCAAACAGCCCTCCAGCCAAATTTTGTCTATCTTTAGGAGAATGATAGGTCACGGCGACATGGGCAGAAAGATTCAATGTCCCTGCTTTGGTCGTGATCAGTATGACCATGCCTCCGCCTTGCTCAGGGTGCCCATCCTTCTCATGTCGACGTTGCCCCACTTTAAATTTGAGAGCCTTTGATGATTCACCCTCCTCTGCCGTTTCAAACAGCTCCACCAGCGGCCATCCGGTCTCACCGACCGTTCCATTCGGCGTGACAAAGGTTTCCCAGGGCGCCATCTCATCGCTCTCAACATTCATCTGGCTGAGAATTTCGGCTTGGCAAAGCCCAATACTGCTCAAAACCAGAACACTGCAAAGCCAAACGACGTTACCCATTGAACACCCGGATATCCATTCGAACCTCCAAACACACTCCTTGCCTCTTGTATTCACCCTCATAAGACCACTGCCACCTTATTTGCCCAATGGGTTTTTTTCGAGAACCACCTTCGGTATGATGTCAGGCTATTTTTCAAAGGAGCCGATTTCATGCTGTCACGATTCAGACATAACTTTCTACCATCGTGTCCTTACGCCACGATCATCCTGGGACTATGCTGGTTCTTGGGTGTTTCCATAACTCTATCCAACGCACAACCGGCGGTGAACACAACACCGGAAGTTCCCCTCAATGAGATCCAACATGTACTCATTACCACCCTGGCTCTCACCGAAAGAGGATTGCAGGATTCGACTGGCATCCATCACGTTGTCAGCACACGGTTGGAACAAGCAGGTTTCAGCCCAGTCGCTGACGCCAAGATGCCCCACGATATCACGGTGAGAGTCAAATGCGAAGAGCGAAAATCGAAGACAGGGCCCGGTAAACACCGTAAAGGCGGCCATGCAATGTCCTCAGGTTCTCGTCTTTGGCAAGGGCCTGCTTGCCTTATTTCCTATCGACAACAGGGCAAACCGGCTCTTTGGAGCTGGGAAGTTCGGACGGTGTTTGAAGAAGCCCGAAAAGCGGCCAAAGCAGCAGGCGCAACCAATAGTGGGTTGTATGCCTTACAGGAACTGCAGGCTCAACTCTCGATAGATAACTTCCCTTTGTATTTAGCTGCTGAATGGGGACAGACTGATCGCTTAATCAACCTGTTCCAACAGGCAAGCGATCAGCTAGACCATCGCCGCCTCATTCTTCAATTACTCGGCCCCCTGAGCTCACCGAAAGTCCTCACCACGATCCAAAAAGCCACGCATGACCCCGCTCTTGCCTTGACAGCTATTGAAGCTCTCGGCAATCAAGGGGAAGTTGCCATTCCCACCCTGGTTGAGGTTTTAGATACTCCTGGAGACTCGGAGCAACACATGGCGTCCCTCCAAGCACTCAGGGAAATCTCTACACACAGCGCCACTCCGGTTCTTTTTGAGACATTTGTTCAGCAATTACAATCCTCAGACCCCCGCATGCAAACCATCGCGGTCCGAGGGTTAGGGTCATTAGGTAATCAGGGTGCAGTTGACCCGATCAATGCACTGAACGTTCAAGCATGGTCCAACCCGTCCACCCATGCTGGCATGCATGCATTACGAGAAGCCCTCAATGACACTCTCTATCAGTTAGACCCTCAAGCCGGATCCCACTAACGAGCAACACTCCATCTATCTGGAATCCTCTTACTCGCCACCGCTTAAACGCTAAGCAAGTTTCCTGGGTCTCATCGTCATACACGAGCGGGCACTCTTGGCTTTACTTTTGTCTAGAGTCCGACATAGGCTTTTCCAAACATGTTTGGGATGATTCTTCATGGGGGAATAGCGTAATCGTAATGAAGCCCACACCAAAGCGACAATCCACAAAATCTTCAGCAACTCTCAGGGCCCAGAATCTTTCCCAGGAAGCCCATCGCCTCTTTCAAGAAACCGTTGCACATCATCAAGCGAAACGTTTCCAACAGGCAGAAGCTGGCTACGATAGCATTCTGAGCCAATTCCCTGCACATCCTGATTCGCTTCACCTTCGAGGGCTTCTCGGATACCAACAGGGGCACTATGGACTTGCCTTCGATTTCATTCAACAGGCCATTATTCTTGACCCCGGCAAACCTCATTATTTTTTTAACAAAGCTTTGGTCTTAGAAAAGGAAGAACGGTGGGAGGAGGCCATCTCAGCGTATAAAGAAGCCATTAAGCTCAAGCCACAATATATCGAAGCCTGGAGCAATGTCGGAAATGCCTATCGACGGCAGCGAACGTGGGAGAAGGCCATAGCAGCCTATGAAGAAGCGAGAAGGCTCAAACCGCAATCGGCTGACCTCCTGAATAATTTAGGTGTGGTGTATAAGGAAAAAGGCGACTTAACTCAAGCGTTAGCACAGTATCAACAGGCCACCAATCTGTCCCCCCAACATGCTGAAGCCCATCACAATATGGGGGTCGTACTCAAAGATCTAGGAAACTTGGATGAAGCCACTCATGCATTCCGGCAAGCACTCAGCCTCAAACCAACCTACGCCAATGCCCATTACCACTTAGGATTAGTATTGCTCTGGCAAGAACATACGACGGAAGCCCTTACCTGCTTTCAACGCTCGGCTGATCTCACTTACAACCACAGGGAAGGAATAGCTCCAGCCTTTGTCACGAAAGCGAGACTCAAACACGATTCGGAACAACTGGCCTATCTTTCAGCCCATGTTCCCTTGATACGTTTTCCTAAAGACTATATCGAAACCCTAAACACAACGAGCGCAAGCCACGACGAGGAAACGTCAGATTCTATCTTCGTGCGACTCACTCCACAGGAACGAACGGCCCTCGCACCTTCATTTCATCGCCTTCTGTATCTTCGTTCCACAAATGCTACTGCAGGGAAAGCCGTCAATCCAGACCTGGACGTGGCGACAATTGAATCACAATATTTCTCCACCAAGCCCGAAGCCATGTTTATCGATACCCTCCTCACCCAAGAAGCGTTAGGAGCATTACGAGCCTTCTGCTTAGAGTCGACAATTTGGAAGCGCGATTATCAGAATGGATATATCGGTACCTTTTTGGCCAATGGTTTTGCCTGTCCTCTCCTCCTACAAATCGCGGAAGAATTGCGACAGAAGTTTCCACGTATGTTTCAAGACCATCAATTGGTCCA
Organism: Nitrospirales bacterium; assembly: GCA_029261235.1. Lineage (GTDB taxonomy): Bacteria > Nitrospirota > Nitrospiria > Nitrospirales > UBA8639 > Nitrospira_E. The sequence continues at coordinate 6,901 of JAJDBS010000221.1, read as the reverse complement.
GGCCTGGGCCTTCAAACATGATAGTGCTTTGCGAGGACTGAACATGCATGCCGATGCCGCAGCAGTAAATGTGAATTTTTGGATTACACCAGATGCGGCCAACCGCAACGCAGAGAATGGGGGTCTTGTGGTCTGGGATAAGGAAGCCCCAGATGATTGGGACTTTGCGGAATACAATAACGACAAAAACACACACAAGATTCAGGAGTTTCTTCAGCAGAGCGGAGCCAAACCGATTACGATTCCGTATCGCCAAAACCGAGCGGTCATCTTCAATTCCAATCTCTTCCACGAAACCGACACCATCGACTTTCAAAACACCTACGAAAATCGCCGCATCAACGTCACGCTCCTCTACGGCCACCGCCAAAAATCAAGCTCATTGTAGGGATGAACCTTTTCACCCGACTCTCGGCACAGCATTTTTCGGAATGGCTATCACCATTTCTCATGTTTTTCTTTCCGACATCCAAATGAAAATACAGAGTGGACCAAGCACACATATATAGATAAGACAATGGACCTATGATCCAGATCTCGTCGATTACGTTTTTATAGCTAATTTTGCCCTCAAAGCCGTTATTTCTGCACTTTTCTCTTTAATAATTGCATTCACATTGGCACTCATGGATTCTGCGAGCGAATCGATACTAGCATCCGTAAAGAGTCGTGAATCTAACAGCACCATTTCCACACCAACGTTCTCTTTCATTTTTTGACTGAAGTACATATCGCAATTGGAGGCTTGAATGAATCAACAATTATCGTCATCCGCCATTTCTTAACCACCACAACTCACAGCGACCGTCGAACCTATTTCCCAGTAACCAGGGCAGTGTCATGTATTGTCCTCTCGCAAGAAGCCCAAAATATGCCCTCAACAGAACAAAAGCCACTTCCGCCCTTTTCACTCCGCTTCACACTCGAAGAGCGTGCGCAGTTAGAACAAGACGCGGTGGGACTTTCTTTAGGAGCCTATATTAGTTCGTCTCTCTTTGATGAGTCTTTGCCGAAACGACGCACCAGAAGCAAGCATCCAGCGAAAAATCACCAGGAATTGGCTAGGGTTCTGGCTGAATTAGGTCGCTCTCGCCTAGCCAACAACCTGAATCAGCTAGCCAAGGCGGCGAATAGCGGTTCCCTTGAAGTCACGCCTGTTCGGATATTCGGTGGATGCGCCATGTCTTAATGATTGCGTTGGGACTCATGCCGGAGAACCGCCATGATTCTCAAAGGGTCACAACGCGGAGGAGCCACACAACTCGCCGCACACCTTCTGAAAACACAAGAAAACGAGCATGTGGATGTTCATGAATTGAGCGGCTTTGTAGCCGATGATCTCCAGGGAGCCCTAAATGAAATCTTTGCCGTGAGCCGTGGCACCAAATTCCAGCAATTCACGTTTTCCGTCAGTTTAAACCCACCGTCAACAGAGAATGTCCCAATCGAATACTTTGAAAAAGCGATAGCAGACATAGAGCAGAAAACCGGACTCACGGATCAGCCTTGCACCATTGTGGTTCATGAGAAAGAAGGAAGACCGCACTGCCATGCCGTCTGGGCACGCATTGATCCCGACGAAATGAAGGTCATTAATCTTCAGTATTTTAAGATGAAATTCCAGGATGTGTCGAAGCAACTCTATTTTCAGTATGGCTGGCAGATGCCTCGAGGATTCCTCAATAAGGAGGAACGGAATCCTCTGAACTACACATTGGCCAAATGGCAACAGTCCAAACGGCTAGATGAAGATCCTAAGGTTCTGAAACAACTCTTTCAGGACTGTTGGGCCGCATCAGATAGCAAAGATGCATTTGCTGATGCGCTAAAAGAATACGGATATGCGTTGGCTCGCGGGGATACGCGCGAATTTGTCGCCGTTGACTATCAAGGAGAGGTCTTTTCCTTAACCCGATGGACCGGACTGAAAACCAAACAGCTCAAAGATCGACTTGGCCATCCTGCCTCTTTTACGTCTGTGGATTCCGTCAAAAGCGAGATGGCGCAACACCTGACCAAGCGACTACACGCCTATATTGACCAAATAATGCAAGAAGCCACCACCGCCTTCAGCCCGCGATGTCTTGAAAGTGTGTGAGCGAAGGAAAACAGATAGGTGAAAACCATGAAGAGTTGTTTCATGGCTGGGGAGAATGCGGTGAGTTAAAAAGAAATTCAAGCGTGCCGAAACAGCGCACTAAGAGCGGAAATTAGGAATTCGCCAGGGACAGGTTAGGAAAGCCTAACGATACCTATAATCCAGGCCCAGGGCCGCATTAGTTTCCTAGCCAAGAAATGGATAAGTATGTTCCATACGCCAGGACCATCACGAGCAATATTTCGAGCCACCATCTGATATCCATTGAAGGTTTTTCTCCCGCATTTTTAAGGTAAATACGGTTTCCCATCACGTGCTTCCTTCTTTGATATATGTACAGTAACCGCGCCATTTCACTTCAGGCCATTACCCAAAGGAACGAGACCGCATGCACGTAGGATAAAGAGAGCGAGGGGAATCGAAATGCTGGGGGTTAGGGAGATAATGGTCGAGGGTCACAATCCGAGGTAAGCTTTCCCCATTCAAGGGGGTCGTGCTAGGAGACTGAACCCTTCATGCGGGAGACGAGGTAAACTCCTTAGCGGTTGGTTAATGGTCCGCTGAGAGCATGGCGACCGCTGGGACTCACCTTCTGGGGGTCATGGTGTTTCTGGGCTATCTACGACAAACACCAAAGCCCCACACCCGACGATGTGAGGCTTTTGGCTTCTGGCCGACGTCGTGGAAGAGGATCGTATCCGTTCTAGGGGGCCACGTCCTCTTGAACACGAAAGGGTCGGGGAAAGGCGGCCTCTAGGTCAATGAGCTGGATGGCGTCGAGCACTTCAACGCCGAGCGAACCTCAGACCGAACAGGTGGTACTGTTCGCGCCGTCACTGGGATTGGATCCAAGATCCGTGATGCGAGGAGTGCCATTCGGATCTGCGATATAGACGATATTATCGCCGCCGCCCTGTTGCCCGGGAGTGGGGCCTCCGACCACAGCTTGAATGTGGTTCTGTCGCAAATAGCGTTTTTGAAGATATAAAAGGGTTTAATCTCCATATTTGGCATACAGGAATTGTCATTTTTACTGGGGCTGTCTAATCTGAGACGGGATTAAAACCGATAGGATTTTTCATCATTCCGCTATTTGCGACAGAACCTTTCGAACCACCCAAACCTCGCTGCCATTCACGTTTTTAGAGGAGTTGAAGGGGGGGGAGTATGAAATGGTGCGCCCGACTGGACTTGAACCAGTAACCTCTTGATTCGTAGTCAAGTACTCTATCCAATTGAGCTACGGGCGCACGTCTGTTGCTAGGCAATAAATCGTTGGGAGATGTCCTCCAACGGAGGACTTCTTTATACAGGTCAGCCTCTTTTTTCGTCAACTAGGCAAGGGATTTGAACTGAGGGAGTATTAAATAATCTGGTTCTCTATTGGCCATGAAGCTCATAGCGATCTTGAATATCAGCGGCTTCGGGTCGGTTCAAGAAAGTCCGTACAGCAAGGCCGCAGCCGAACTCAAGCGCGAAGCGTACCTTTAGTACATGAGCACCGGAATTGGGTGACCTGCCTGCGCGAAGCCACTCCGGCAGGCATGGAACCGCTAGTCTGTCAGTTGTAGCCTTGGCGTAGGCTGCCAGCTTTTTTCAACAGACCCACTGAGATGGATCCGTGTCCACGACACAAGAATCCCATCATTTTGACCAGATAGCCTGGGGAAGAACAAGAAATATAAATTAGGAGGAAGGAACGGTCTCTGGTAGATAGTTCATCTTGGCGAGCTTGATGGTCTGTTCGAGCATGTCTACGATTTTTTGAATTTCTTCGGGTTTGCCAAGGTCAATCTGGAAAAAGGCCGACATATTGGGAATCTCTTCAGCAATTTGCTTGGCCAAATCCAAGACGCCATCAGGATCGACGTCTACCAGTTCCTCGGCCAGCTCAATGGCCGCTTGAATAGCGACCTCGGGATGAGGATGGCACCACATGTCCGCCAACCGTCCGGACAACGCCACACACATAATCATGAGTTTGGAGGCTTCATCTTCGCTGGATGCCAAGAATGGATTATGACTGCCACGCACGGCTTCGCGTAACACCTCTGGCAGTTCCCACGTTTCTGCCAGCCATGCCCCAATTTCACAATGATCGGTTTTCCAGCGTCCCTGTTCAAGCGCTTCCAAGGCATGATGGTCCTGATTGGCTTTTTGGTACAGTATTCCATATTCATTACCAAAAGCTTCACTCATCACCAGTATCCCTAAATCTTGTAGGAGCCCCGCTAAGAATATTTCCTCTTCATTCACGACGCCCACGCGCTTGGCAAGAAGTTTTGCGGCGAGACTGGCCAAAATACAACGATGCCAAAAATGCGTATGATCAAACGCCCCTCCCCCTTTTTTCCGTAAATCTCTGTACAAGGAAAAGCAGAACGCTAAGGTGGCGATTGAATTCATGCCCAAGAGCGTGACGGCATGAGTCACTGTTGTGACTTTATGCCGACTTCCTCCATAAAAACTGGAATTCGCCACATTCAAGAGCTTGGCCACAAAGGACGGATCTTTACTAATCACTTCGGCAATTTTTTGGGCGCTTGCATTATCATCGCGGCACATCTGTAACACTTGCAGAGGTAACGCCGGAATCGCAGGAAGAGTTTTACAATTCTTAATTCGTTGAAGAATTTGCGGGTCCATGCTTGGCTAACACTTTCTCACTCTTGATCACGCAACCACGTGATGGTTGTCAGGCAGATTCATAAACGTCGTCAGCATCCGCCATCTTTTCAGAAGACGTCAATTCAACAATACTTCTGTATTACTATCGGATATTCAAAAACTGACTTGAGGGAGGCACCACCCGTTATAGGAGGTTGTTCGCTTTTCCTGTGCAAGGGTCTCTGTTTCCAGAGCCTATAAATCGCTCCAAAGCAATACATTATTCCGAGGGGTGGGCTAGGGCAACACCCAAGAGAATCATAACACTGGCATGTCCTCGCCAGACTGAACGTGTTTGGGAATGTTGAATAATGGGGATATTTCGTCAGGAAGACGTTGGACATCAGAGGCTTCGGGTCTGTTCAAAAAAGTTCGTCCAGCAAGGCCGCAGTCAGTTTGACGCGCGGAGCGTACTCATAGTACGTGAGCACGGGAAACTGGCGAGAACGCCGCTGGCGGTTTTTTTCAACAGACCTGCTTAGGAATCGGCAGTTCCGTAGAGCGTAGAAGGGGTGGCATCTTGGATAGAGATTGACACGAGATCTCCTGGCAATCCGGGGTGGTCATTTTTCGACCAGACGACGGTCACATTGTGCTCGGTATGGCCCATCCATTGCTGAGCGGATTTTTTCGCATCGCCTTCGATCATGACCTCAACCTGGCTACCAATCAAGTCTTGATTTTTTTGAAGAGAAATCTCCTTTTGCAACTCAATAATTTCGTTGGTGCGAAACCCCTTGACCTTCTCAGGAATATCATCGGGATATTTTCTGGCAGCAATCGTATGTTTGCGTTCTGAGTACTTAAACGTAAAGGCCGCCTGATATTTCATCTCTTTCACAAGATCATAGGTCTCTTGGAATTCCTCATCTGTCTCACCACAAAACCCACAAATGAGATCGGTAGTCAACACAATCGGGCCTTTTTCCTGAATCGCGTCCACAAGCTTCAGATATTCCCGACGGGTGTAGCCACGCCCCATTCGCTCTAACATACGATCATTTGCTGATTGCAACGGTAGGTGAATTTGGTTGCAAATTATGGGATGCTGCGCCACCGCTTCCAGTAATGCCGGTGGGAAATCCTTAGGATGTGGCGAGGTAAATCGCACACGTTGCAGACCCGCCACATCAGCCACGGCCACCAGCAATTGCGAAAAGTCCCAGGAACCAGATCGATACGAATTCACATTTTGTCCCAGCAACGTGATTTGTCGAACACCTTGACTAACAAGACGCTTGGCTTCTTTGAGAATACCTTCCGGATCTCGAGAACGTTCACGTCCTCGAGTATAGGGTACGACACAGAACGAACAAAAATTGTCACACCCTCGCATGACGGCAATCCAGCCGTTTATGCCACCAGCACGATCCGGGACGATCTGTGCATAGGTCTCATATTCAGACAAATCAACGGCCAGCCCCCGACGCTGATGTTCCAAGGCATCGGTCAGTAAATCGGGCAACTTCCGGTAGGCATCGGGGCCAGCAAGGACATCAATCCATGACCGGGAATCCAGTAATTCTTGCTTCAGGTTCTGAGCCATACAGCCTAAGACTCCGATGACAAGCCCTCGCTCCTTTTTCCTCGCTTTATATTTGGCCAAATGGCCATAGAGTCGATTATGTGCATTTTCACGAATGGCACAGGTATTAAATAAAATGACATCAGCTTCTTCATCGATAGGCGTAAAGTGGAATCCCCGGGCTTTCATGATTGAGCGCACCAGTTCGGTGTCATATTCATTCATCTGGCACCCAAAAGTTTCCATATAGACCCGATAGCCCCCCTGCTCTGACAAAGACGCCGCAGGCTTGAGCCTCGTGGGAAGGAGTAAGGGTGTGCTACTCATATAGTTAATTGTTCCCCTGGATCATGGCGAGTTCTTGAGAATGAGGCATCAGAACGCAATCAGACTGGGATTTGAGCAAACCGACAATCCGATCAGACATGACACCAGTTGCGACCACTGATTGAATCGTATTTTTTAGGTTTTTAGAGGAACGCACCGCAACCCGAAGATAATGATCAGTCAAACCAGGCCACACCCCATCAGCCTCTTCTTCAAACAAGACTGAAAGCTCTTGCCCTAAGAATTTCTGATGAAAGACTTCCCGCTTTTGACAAGACAATTCC
>JAJDBS010000023.1 GCA_029261235.1 Nitrospirales bacterium | reverse complement strand
CCAATTCTAATGCTTGTATCAGACTTGTGTTAAACACACGACTTGTATTTTGAACAGCGACTCTTGACCAACGATCCCGCAATTCTCTCAATGTGACCTGGGCCGACAACATGCCTTCTTCGTCTCGGAACACACCTAAATTCTTGTTCATCGTTATACCCAAATCTAGTCGTATTTTTGCTATCGTATCACTACTTGGCTTGCGATTGAAAAAGTCTTTGACCATCGCTTCATCGTCGAGAACCCTCGAATTTGCGACTTGCGGCTTCTCTTGCATCTTGGCATAGGAAGCCGCCTCAGAACCTGCGCGTCGTCCAAACACCACGGTATCTAATAGGGAATTGGCCCCCAAGCGATTCCCCCCATGGAGACTCAAACATGCCACTTCCCCAGCCGCAAATAACCCATGGACCCCGGACCATGTGCCATGAATATCCCAGCATCGACCATCGACATCGGTCTTAATGCCACCCATTTGATAATGCATCCCAGGACAGATGGGAATAGGCTCTTTTGTTAAATCAATATTCGCGAAAGTCTTGGCTTCTTCGGAGATTTGTCTTAGACGATCTTGAATGAGCGTTTTCCCCAAGTGCCGACAATCTAGCAAGACACATCCATCTACTCCACGACCTTCGTTAATCTCAATTTGTTCTGCCCTGGAGACCACATCGCGAGAGGCCAGCTCCATCATGCTTGGGGCATATCGTTCCATAAATCGCTCGCCATTCTTATTGAGAAGATACGCACCTTCACCACGAGCGGCTTCACTGATCAACAGCCCTTTGCCCTTCAGAGTAGTAGGGTGATATTGCACCATTTCCATATCCATTAAAGGCGCACCTGCCCGATACGCAATGGCCATTCCATCCCCAGTGCAGATCATGGCATTCGTACTTGGTTCAAACAGTCGGCCTAAACCTCCTGCTGCGATGATGACCGCTTTGGCTTTAATATAGGCAAATTGGCTTGTCCTGATATCAAAAGCCACCACTCCCGCACATCGACCGGCATCATCTTTAACGACTGAAGTGACAAACCATTCTTCAAAAACAGACAGCTGAAATTTCATGACCTGTTCATACAACACATGAAGCATGGCCTGGCCTGTGAAATCCGACACGAAAAACGTTCGTGCTTTTTTTTGACCACCAAATCGTCGAGTACCCAATCGGCCCTCATCGTTTCGATTGAATATGACTCCCATATGCTCCAGAGCCAAAATGTCTCGGCCAGCTTCCTCGGCAAGAATTTCAATGGCATCCTGATCCCCTAAATAGTCGCTTCCCTTCACGGTATCAAAGGCATGATCCTCCCACTTGTCACCCCGATCTGTTAGGGCTGCGTTGATCCCCCCTTGCGCGGCATTGGAATGACTCCGGACGGGATGGACCTTGGAGAGCATAGCGACTGACACACCCTGCTCTTGTGCGGCCAAGGCGGCACGCATGCCGGCAAGCCCAGCACCAAGGACAAGGACATCGTATGAGTAGGAAACAGTCACAGAACGAGTTTCACAATCGAGATAAGACCCATACCTATACTCATACCAATTTTTACCACCGCTCGTCTTTCCATTGTCTAAGTTAGGAAAAGATGTAAATTCAGTTGGTTTTTTGGCAACAGAGGACGGTTGGGGTGCTCAGGAAATAAGTATTCCCAAAATTTCAATGGTTGGGCTCTACATACTCTCGATTTGATCTAGGAGTTTTACTCCCATAGGGAGATGGAAGGGTCCGTCAATGGCGGGGCGGAAAGTTGATGCCGCTTAACAATAATGATTTTGTATTAAGATAACTTTGGACCAAATCGCAGTCTAGGAGGCAAAAGTCGTAAAAATATCCCTTGACCGTAGCTTCTTGTAAATTTCCGTTGGGGTTAGGACAGGAAGGCAACGGAATAATTTTGGCTATACGCCACTATACGCCATATTGGATTTTGAGAAGTTGAATGAACTAATGCTTTGGAGGGTCCTCCAAGGCAAGTTTTCTGGTGATCCTGAATTTATTGCCAAAAAAAATGCCATTATAATTTAACTGTCCCCCCCGAAAAACAAAACTTTTCATAGATGGTTTTCAATATAATTATTCAAGAGGAATCGTAATGACGATCCCACCCATGACGTTGTCCAGCGCGAAATCACGCTTCGGACTAAGCGGATGAGTGTTATGGCAATCGACACAGGCCTTGGTGACAGCACGATCCGGATATATCGTTTGAAAATATTCTTTTTTTCCGCTCCTCACTACTCCCCTATGAGGCATATCTGGATTGGCAGTCACGGCTTCCAACCCTTCACGTTCGAACTCAGTTGCCGGGGCATTTCGTCGGTAAATAGGCCAGAGACTGATCAGACGATAACGGATACCACTGCCGCGTTCTGCCACTAAACGTCCAGCTCGTTGAAGGAACTGCGCTGGTAACGGTAATGCATTCTGTTGTTCCCAATGTTCATCCGTCTGGACGATTCCTTTTTCTTTCATGCGGTTCACCACGTGGGTCGTATAAACCGTGCGGTCCGCCTCTATAATGGAATGGACATAGTCGGCAACTTTCTCTGGAGAGATCCCCTTCAGTGGCGTGTCCTTAGAGCCACCCAAGGCGATCGTTGCCCATCCGGCCATGATAAGACACGTGCAAAGCGTGACTCGCCACACCTTTCCACTCCCGAATGCCTTCATGATGTTCCCCCATTTTTTCCAGATGGATGATGGTTACTGAGTGGGAACGTGATCTGACAAGTTGTTCCCGCACCTTCTTTGCTCATGACCTGAATTTGGCCTTCATATTTCTGAATGATCCGACGTGCGATGGTTAACCCAAGGCCGGCACCTTCCCCCTGTTGTTTTGTCGTAAAAAACGGATCGAAGATTTTGGGCAACAAATGTTGGGGAACGCCCTGCCCATTATCTTCAATCGTGACCTGTATTTTGTGTTCACGCACAGTCGTGGAAACCTTCAAGATTCCCTGATCTCCCAAGGCTTGGACGGCATTGGTCAGAATGTTGACAAACGCTTGACTCAACTCCTGCGGATTACCCATAACAGCTGGGAGATCTTGATAGTCTGTCTGGATATCCATGGACACGGCATCATAGGTCTCTTTCACCCCATTCAGTGCGTGCTGTAATTGCTCATTTAGATTTACTTCACTCGACTGTGCCTTGACCTGAGAAGTGGCCTGCCCGGTAAAGTCTCGAATGATCGAAGCCATCCGTCGTCCATGTTGCACAATACTATGGGCATACTCCTTGATCTGACTCGGGTTCTCTTCGTCTTGTATCGCTTCCCCGAGACCAATGACTCCGACGAGAGGATTATTCAACTCATGGCCAATTCCTGCACTAAGGACACCAATACTGGCAAGCTTTTCTTCCTTGATCAGACGGTCTTGCAATCGACTTTCTTCAGTCACATCTCGAAACACCAATCCGACCTCCTGGTTTTGGCCAGGCCGTGCTCGCACGCCAAACCATTGGTAACGGTAGATCTGTCCATTGACACGAATTTCTTGGCGATCGGAAGCAGCTGCTTGACCTGTGACTTGCTGAAGTGGGTCCCTCAGGCCCCCAGCTTTGCCATTGAGGGCTTTAGTCATTTCGGGTGTCTCTCCAGTGGAAGATGCCCCGATAGATTGAAATTCTTTCCCGATTTTCTGTTGTGTCATTGAATCAGTTTCGAGAATCGAGAAGAGAGATTTGCCTTTCAACTGTCCGGTATCGGTAAGATGAAACGCCTCTTTGGAGGCACGGTTGAGATACACCACCTGTTTCTCCTGATCCAACATAATCACAGGGTCAGGGACACTATCAAGAATTTGCGCTGTGGATTCTTGAAGATATTGAACCTCTTGGGACTTGGTTTCTACCTCACTTTCAAGCCCGGCGAAGGTTGCGGCTAATTGTGTGTTCATTCGATTGACTTCGTCAGCTAGTTCTTCAATTTCGTCACCAGTTTTAATAATAATTGGTTCTTGCCACGTACCATGGCCAATGAGCTTCGCCGCTTCTTGGAGTCGACGAATGGGCGTCACAATACGACTGGCCGCAAGATATCCAAGCCCGGCCAACAGGGTGATCGACAGCAGGCCGAAGGCTGCCACCCAGGTAAAGAGATGTTCAATAGGTGCAAAAAGCTCGTCAGACGACTGCCAGACGAACATATGCCATCCCATCCCAGTTGAATTTTGGGTAATTCGACTTGTGGTCGGAAGAGGGGCAAAACCAATGATGGACGAACGTACACCACCATGGCCATCGCTTGGAGCCGGAGTCCAGCCATTCTGCATCAGTGTCACCAGCGGAATGATCTGGGGATCACTCAGGCGAGTGCCTGTCGGTAAAACGGGGCAGCTGAGCACCATCCCATTTCCATCGATAAGCATGACGTGCCCAGTTTCTCCAAATCGAATGGTATCGATATGTGAGGAAAAAAACTCTTTCGCATCATAGATTCGATGTAACACGCCAACAACCTGATACCGAAGACTATCCATGATCGGCAAAGAAAGCGTAAACGTATAGATCTTCAACTGTTCATTAAAGGCCACGTTGGCTATATACAGTTGACCGACTCCCTTTTTAAAAGCCCCTTGCCACCATGGTTCATGGGAATGGGCATAAGGCACATTGGAGTTGAGTGTCGCAATGAGACGCCCGGCCACATCTGTGATAAACAGCCCACGAGTGGCAGAACGAGTGATCACAGGAATGGGATGCCCCTGATCGACATAGGTTCCGCTATCATATCGTTGGAGTGTGGTCACCAGATCATTTTTCATGAGGCGTTGAACCAATTGAGGATCCTCATCCGTCCACTCCTTTGTTTCTTGGGCAATCAGTGCTTGCAAGGCCTCATCGCCATAATCGGCAAATTGATCGCGACGCACCTCCAGTGCCTGGATGATGTTCACGTCGGTGGTGATTTGAGAGATTTTCGAAAGTTCGTCGCTCAGAATCAAGTCAATTTTCCGTGCGGTCTCCGTCGCCAGTGCTTCAAAGCTCGTCCCGCTGACCTCACGAATCTCCTTCGTTCCCTGAAAAAACGCCATGGCCAAGCCAACGGCAAGGGGCACTGCGCCAACAAGCAACATAGAGACAATCAGCTTTCGCCTGAGGCCTTCTTTGCCCTTGGTTGTCATCATCTGTGCGCTGGGCATAATAGATCCTCTTAAATCGAACTTCTAGGCAACTCGATCGTAAACGTGGTCCCCTTCCCAACTTCACTCTCCACCTTGAGTTCACCTCGATATTTTTTGATGATGGCTTTCACGTTATGCAGGCCAAGTCCTGTTCCTTGCCCAGGAGGCTTGGTGGTGAAAAATGGATCAAAGATTTTTTCAAGATTTTCTGTGGGGATGCCGGAACCAGTATCAGCGATTGAAATCTTTCCGACCCCGTTTTCACAGCACGTTGAGAGAGTCAAGGTTCCCTTTCGTTCCATCGCATGAATGGCGTTTGTCATGAGGTTAACCAAGACTTGGAACAGTTCACCAGGATTCACGAAAACCTCGACGTGCTCACCATAGCGTCTGACGATAGAGAGATCTTGAAGGGTCGTGGCATAACGCGCAATATTTAATGCCTCATCGAGCTTGTCATTCACTTCAACGGCAGTGGTATTGTCGGCATTTGTGGATCTGGCATACTGTGTGATGTGTTGACAAATTCCTTGTATCCGTTTGCCAGCTTCCATGATGCTTCTGGTCTGTTCATGGATCCTGGAGACATCCGTTTCTTCAAGAATATTCTGTGCAAACGCCAATAAGATATACAGAGGGTTATTGATGTCATGGGCAATCCCCGAAGCAAAGGTGCCCATGCCGGCCAGTTTCTCGGTTTGAAACAATTGCGATTGAATCTGAGACGCATGCTGGACAAAATCCCACAAGACTTTCGAGGCAAATCCTCCCAAGACTTCCGTCTCAGGATTTTTGTGTGTCGCAATCAGTAGGTCAAGGTGAGGATCTCCCGTCACATTTACGATGAGGTTAATGCCCTGTAGACTAATGAGGCTCACGAGATCCTGAGTAATGGGAATGCCAAGCTGACTAGCATACTGAAGGCCGGGAGCAGCAGCAGATTGATCTGTAATCCCTGCGATTTCAACTCCTGGGAGGTGGGTAAGGAGTTCGAGGACGGCCATTCCGCCTTTTCCTGCTCCGAGGATGACGACCGTAGTTCGATCTCGGTTGCTCATCATCCTCCCTTGGGCAAACGAAGGTCATTCGACCTTCGGAATGAAACAGGGTAAGACTATGAGACGATCAAAAAAAACAGCGTATGTGCTGCGCCAAAAGGAATCGTCATTGCCTCACCCCGTAGCCCAGCTCTCCCTAACCAGGAGAGCTGGACCAAGATTTTTGGAACCGCCATTCACGTGCAAGAACCAACGCCTTGTATTGGGTAGGTCGTCCTCCAATTCTTGAAGAAAATTCCAGCGTCTCCATTGGCCAATCCCTAAAACCCTGGGACTTTCCGTTCCTCAAAGGCTTTGGCCACTGAGGCTCTTAGCTTATCAGACTCCACTGGTTTGACGAGATAATCCGCAACCCCATGCTGTAACATCGTCGTGGCCATTTCGAGATCAGGAAATCCAGTCAGGACAATGATGGGAATACTGGGCCATTGTTTTTTGTAATAATTAATGACATCAATACCATTCATATTGGGCATACGAATGTCCGTAATAATAAGATTTAACAGTATCGAGTTTTCGCCTTTTTTGATTTCTTCGATACCTTTTTCTCCATCTTCAGCCTCCACCACATCATATCCTGATTTTTCTAAGATCATGCGAACCACTTTTCTGACATCGGGCTCGTCATCAACAACAAGTACAAGACCTTCAGACTCTCGACCGCTAAACATACCAGCTGTTTTTGATTCACTCATCTGGCACCTCCTTGGTTTAGGTAAAAAGCAGAATGCATTCTCGTATTTCAGCTTTCGTCCTTAGGCTCGCCAATTAATGAATCTGAACATAGGATGTCCAAATCAATGAATAATTGCAAGTGCATGACTCATGACTCCACGACTGAATGCCATGTCTCTCAGTGATCATGATTTTCTGTTTTCTCTGCTTGAAGGAAGACAAAGACATATGGTGAATGAAAACTAAGCTGCTGTTCCTTCACGGCAATTCTCATTTTTTTTGGTTCTTTATACCCAATAATATTGTTACCGGTCATCAGTTCACATACGCGAGGGCTTCCTATAATTCGCAGGGAGGGTTAACAGGAAGTTTGATCGTAAAGGTGGTACCACGCCCTTGCTCACTATCGACGGTGATCGTTCCTCCATGGACATTGACAACATCCTTGACAATCTTGGTGCCTAGCCCCGTTCCACCAACTTTTTGGCTAATGGTCTCATTGGTGAATAAACTGTCACAGATCTCAGAAGACATGCCCTTGCCCGTATCGGCTACCGATATCATCACTGTTGTCTGATCTAATCCCACTCGTCCACCGATAGTGACTGAACCGCCACGAGGGGTTTCAGGAATGGCATTATTGACGAGATTGTACAGCGCATTGAATAAACGATTCTCGTCAGCATGAATTAGAGGAAGAGCGCAAAGCCCTTGTGTCTGCAAGGCAACCCCTTTTTCGATACCATAGAGACGTAGAGATTCGAGTACACCCTTCACAACCGCGGAAATCTGGCAAGGCGCAAAGTGAGCTTTGCTTGTTCTCCCTTTTACCGTATCGGCAATTTCCCGCACTCGATCGTTGACGCGTCGGCTGTTTTTGATGACCATTTCTATCGCTTCCATGGAAAATTTCCTGGTGGCTTCCACTTGCCGTGTGCTTACAGGGAATAAACTCAAAAAATGCTCTCGGAGCTCTTCTTCTAATAACACGGCACCGCTGAGAACAGGCATAAGCATGTTCTTGATATCGTGAGCAATGTCCCCAAGCACTCGAGTCACTTCCGCAAGCTTGGCTTCCTCCAACAATTGCGCAGCCATTTGTTGGCGCTCTGTAATGTCTTGAAACGTCACCACGGCTCCTGTCAATTGACCATTCTCTTTTATGGGTGTGCTCGTGTATTCTGCAGGGAAACTAGAGTCGTCATTTCCCCATAATATTTCACTGTCAACATGATTCACTGTTCCGTTCTTCAACGTGGCGCACATGGGACACAATTCCATCTGCTGGGACCCAGTGGTGTTCTTCCGATGTATAGCAGTGTGTGCTGAGACGCCAATGAGTTCCTCCTCTTTATACCCCAGCATCTTGGCCCCAGCTGGATTGACAAACGTCACATTGCATTCCAAATCCAATCCATAAATGCCCTCACCCGCTGATAACAAAATTTGTTCACAATGCCTCGCAGACTTCAAGTGGGCTTCGTTGGCAATTTCACGTTCAATGGCTGTTGTAATGCGGTCTGCCACCATACCAAGGCTCTTTAGTGTAAAGGTCGTCAATATGTGTCGAGAAAAAATGGCCATCACCCCGACAACCTTTTGGTTTCTCAGTAGTGGATATCCAGCAAACGCGATAAGCCCATTGTGTGTTGCCCACTCCTGATTTGGAATGAGGGGGTCTCCGATCACCGAATTTGTCAGATGTGGCTGTTTCTCGGCGGCAATATTACCAATTTTGAGGTGACCCACTGGTATGCGAGCATGCTCTCCGTTCAAGTGGGTATACAGCCCGGAACTGGCTTGCAGTTCTAATATCTGGTCCGTGTCATTGAGCGTCCAGATTCGGGCAAAGGCTGCATCGAGATTCCTGACCAGGGCATCGGTACAACCCTGCAAGAGGCCTTGAATAGCTTGGTTCTGTAGAAGCTCCTGTCCTACATCTGCATCCAACGACAATAGGCTATTTCGTTCCACCAGTTCATTTTCAGCCAGCTTTCGATCGGTAACATCTCGGATAATGCCACAATAAAATTGTTCATTTGATTCGCCTGAACGAGAGAGAGACAGTTCAATGGGAAATTCTTCTCCGCTTTTTCTCAGGCCATGAAGTTCTACTGTCCTTCCGATTACCCGCGTCTCATGAGTTGAACGAACTCGCTCTAAACCATTTTTATGTTGTTCACGATATCTCAAAGGCATGAGAAGAGTGAGCGATTTGCTCACGATTTCTTTCGCCGCATAACCAAACATGCGTTCCGCAGCTTTGTTCCACGACAGGATATTTCCATTTAGATCACCTAAAATAATCGCGTCTTGAGTCGTCTCCACAATAGATCGGTACCGATCTGTACTCACCAGTAACCCACTGGCTGTATTCTCCGCTATTCTTCTGAGCGACTGTAGATCCCCTACCCTCCGAAGAGTATCTTTGAGTTCGTCTTTCCTAAAGGGTTTCCTAAGGAAATCCACGGCTCCTCGCTTAATCAATTCGGCCTTTTCTTCAGTTTGAACCTCGGTGGTGAGGATCACGATAGGAAGGTATCGGTCTAGCTGAGTCAAAGAATGGAAAATAGATAGCAGGGTTTTTTTGTGCAGATCAACATCAAGAAAAACGGCACCGTAACTTTTTTTTTTGACCCTGGTTATAGCCTCCTCTCCCGTCTTCACGGCTTCAACCGAATACCCTTCGTGTCGGAGAACACCAATGGTATCAGGAACGGGGTGTGGACCATCTTCCACAAGCAGAATAGAAGACAGAGGTTTTATGTCCAAGGAAGTATTCATACTGTCATCATGAGCAAAAGTCATTCCTTGTAGATCCTCTAAGAGAACGCTTCCAAATTCCATCTTGTTAGCTTTGCAAAACCTAGGGTTTTCTTGCTAAATCACGAATCCTCAGCTCCTTCATTTCCTTCGCTCCACGCATCCATTCAGATACATGAGTGACATAATTAGATACAGTCTGGTGCTTTGTTGCCATGAGCCAACCTGAGGAGATAAAACTGACCTACGAGGAATGGGCAGGAAATTCAGGCTGCAGCGCGTAATAGAGGCCAGAAAACATAAAAAGCCCCAGGCAAAACCAATCTTGGAAAGCACTCTGCAATTCTCATTTTTTGAAAAAGTTAGCATCCCTGATTTGATCCCGTTCAATCCCTGAACGAATGGCCTTTTCCTATCTTGAAACACAATTCTCCAAAAACCCTCTGCTCTTTATTGAGACCACTGCTTAAACGATGTTCCTTGCTGCTTTTTGTATTTATATGGCCAAAATTGGCCTTTATATCCTAATCCCCTCCAAGCAGGATCGTGAATCGAATTCTGAAATAAGTCACCTACTATTGTTCTTTTTCTCCGTGCTTTTTACCATTCCCCTTGACTCCCTCCCTTTGGCCTAAGACCCTCTAGAAACACAAAAGCCTTTCGGACATAAGGCGTCTCGAAAGGCCTGAAGGAAACAGAACGGTGTGAGGATTTCAAAAGCAATGGTTACCCCATTGGGCACCTCCTCTTTTAGCAACGCTTCAACATATGCCTTCCTTAGATTTAAATCAAGTAAAAAAGTAATGAAACTGATCTACGAGGAATGTGTTGGAATTTAAGTGTGTAGCGCGGCATGGGAATGGCTTCGGACCGAATGGACCTTAGAGAGCATGGCGACGGAAACACCTGCTCATGTGCGACCAAGGCAGCACGCTTTCCGGTAAGTCCTGCCTCAAGAACCAGGACATCGTATGAATAGGAAACGGTCATAGAAGGAACTTGATGAATGAGATACTATTCATGACTTCATAGTCATATCAATTCTCACAACGTTTCGTCTTTCCATTACTGGCGTGAGGAAAAAAAGAGACTGTCGTTCGTTTGTGATAAAAAAGTCTGTCGGATGGAGAGGCTAAAAAACGGGTGTACCAAAATTCTATTGTTGGTCTCCAGCTACTTTTGCTGGCATTTGTAAGATTTGCTCAACAAGAGGAACTGGAAGTCATCTCGAATGGCCTACTAAGAATTTCAAGCGACCTACTCACAATGATTCACACAGCGTGTGCTATTTCAGAAGGACCAAATCTAAGGCAAAAATTCGTTTCTAGGAGTTCCTTGCTGTAGTCTCCCGATAAATCATCTTAGGGTTCGTACCACAACACGCAGATACCAATATGATTAGACACTTGCGTCATATTGTCTTTTGAGGAGACTTTAGATGCAAAATGAAGGACCTAATGACTGATCCTCCGAAAAAGAGTCTCTCGGAGGACCCCGCTCTTGAACATTGACCTGCAGGCAACACTGGAAACATCCATCATCAATCACAAAGAAGGTGATAGATGAAAAACATCTCTGCCTATAAATGATGAATTTCGCGTTCTTCCATCGCACGCGCAACTGATTGCACAAGATTCTCACCCTGCACAGGTTTCATCAAGTAGTTCACAAAGACACCGCTCTGCACCATCTTCGCCATTCGTTCTGTCTGGAACTTATGAGTTTCTAAATGTGAATCGTGGGTGGCCACTTGCCACAGTAATTTCGCCGCTGCGCCGCCTAAGACTTCCGTACCCGGAAGTTTATGCTCAGCAATCAGTTGCGCCATGTCCGGACTCCCGGTCACATCGACGATGAGATTTGTGTGTTCGCTCTCAATAAGACTGACAGGATTCCCAATGATCATGATCCCTAGCTCGCGTGCCCGTCCTAGTCCTACAGCTATTGGATTCATATCTGTAATCCCCAAAATTTTGACACCCGGCAAATGACTAAAGAGATCCAGGAGTGCCCGGCCGCCCTTTCCAGCTCCCAAAATGACAATATTGAGGCTCAGGCCGGATGTCAGTTCTTCCTCACCCTCTCCCGTTAAGCCAATCAAGGGTATGGTGGAAAATTGTTGTCTAAAATAGGTCACCGCCTCCAAATTTTTGGGTTTATCCACATTCGTAATAATCACATCAACGGCCAAAGGGTTTTCCCCCCACCGAATGGCCTCCATGGCCTTTTCTCCATTCTCCACACTAATGACGTCATACCCCGTCTCTTCCAGCTGTAATTGTAGCGATTCTCTGACAGCCGGTTCATCTTCAACAAGCATGACACAACCACTTGATTTCCCATGAGATCCAAACAGTGACGTGGAGTGAGTGTCTGACATGATGCGCCTCCTGGTTAGGGTTTCCTGGACAATTCTCTCGAGAATTCGTGCTCCATCCATGGATCAACCATGTCCTAGAAACACAAAAGCCTTTCCGACATAACATGTCGCGAAAGGCTTAATACGA
>JAJDBS010000220.1 GCA_029261235.1 Nitrospirales bacterium | reverse complement strand
TCCTCCCACGGATTCAGCATGTTCTTCTCGGAGAATGGTCATGGTATCTTCTTGGGCTTCACGCGTGTGAATGACGAGGGGAAGGTTCAGCGATTTCGCTAACGCGACTTGTTCACGGAATTGCTGGCGTTGAACGTCGCGGGGGGAATGATCATAATGGTAATCAAGACCGATTTCTCCGAATGCCACGACTTTAGGTTGCTGAGCCAATTGCCGCAGCTCTTCGTACCAATGGGGTTCGATCCGTTTCACTTCATGGGGATGGACGCCGACAGCAGCATAGACGTTTGTTCGTTCGGTGGCTAATTGTACGGCGGATGTGCTCGTTTCCAAGTCACACCCTATGGTAATAAAAGCTTCAACTCCAGCTTCCTCCGCGCGTTGAAAGACGGCTTCCCGATCAGAGTCATACCGAGGATCATCTAAATGCACATGTGTATCGATTAGCATGAATCAACTCCTTTTTTATCCAAGCTAGCATGTTAGCATATCCAAGCTTTTGGTTGCAGTCTGTAGCGGCTGGACTGGAATGATTAATGTATTGAACATGAGAAATGAAAGTGATTCGTATGTCTGTAGATGAAGAATGGTTTCGTTTGATTAATGGGTGGGCTGGGCAATCACCTGCGATGGATTGGCTTATGTTTCACAGTTCACAAGAAAGCAATCTGTTCATTCCTGGAGTATTGCTCATCGCCTATTGGGGATGGACGAAATGGGACGAAGCCAAATTTGCGGCCCCTGCCTTGGGATTGTTGGTTGGGCTCAGTGATTTGCTTGGCGGGCAATTGAAAAACTTGATTGCGCGTGCGCGCCCCTGTCAGATTCTTTCGCAGGTACATGAGATGGTGGGATGCGGCGGAAGTTTTAGTATGCCGTCTAATCACGCAGTGAATTCAAGTACGGCTATTGCTTTTTTAGTGACGCTGTATCCTTCATTGGGATGGGTAGGTTGGCCGCTGATGGGTCTTATCGGACTGTCCCGGATTTATTTAGGCGCTCACTATGTGACCGATGTGTTGGTGGGGTGGGGGATTGGAGTGGCGTTAGGTTGTGGTGTGGCCTACTTATTGAAAACAAGAGTATTCGCTCGTGGATTATGAAGAAAGTATGATGTCTTTGAGCGTTCCTACTCAATTCCCTAAAGATCAGGGTTCCTTGTTTCCGTCATTCACAATATTGTTTATTGAGAATCCATCTTGTAATTTCAGAGATAAATATGGGTCGTTTGAGGGATTTGTACTTGATTGGCTTACCCTTGTAGTTAATTGGTTTTTAGTGATGCCGGGGGTCGTCCCGGCGGCCGAGCCACTTTTGTTTCGGCAAAAGTAACCAAAACCATGTTGGCCGTGGTGTGGCCCTTTGGGTCTCCTGCGCGGTTCGCCGACTCCGGCGGCTCGCAAACTCGCTACGCTCAGACAATGCGCGCCTTTTCTCCGGCGTCGACTGCACTGCTCGGCCACACCACCAGGCCAGAAGAACTTACAGAAACAGGAAATTCCTTAATCATAGAGTAGGGGTATCTAGGACACGTTCTGTTCGTCCGGGTTTCGGCTCGGCAGTCGAAGTCCTTTTGTTTAGACAAAATGACCATAGACACTAAATCTAACTTGGCATAATGAAATGTATGGCGTAATTGGTGGAATGGTGCACTAACTCGCTTTTCTTAGACAAGGTTTGTCAGTGATATTGGGCGGCAGTCCGTATGGGCGAGCTGAAGGTATTGGGGCTGGAAGTTATAGTATTTTGGGGAAATTCTTTGAAAACTAGCTAAGAGTTATTAACAGAATGATAGTTGAGCCTTAAATTTTTTCGCCCCAAGCTGTTACCACAATTTGCGTTGTCCTTCCTTGGACTTCGAGTATTTCCTCTACCTCTTTACGTTCGTTTAGCTGGATTGTGAATGATAATACTTTTTCCCCTACTAAACGGTTTGAAACTTCCCCTGATCCCCCTGTCCTACGACGGTGAGCACGAATCAATGTGTTTGCCGCAATCGGAAAGTGACTCGAATTTTCTAGAGTGAATTTCACCTCACAGATTGGTCCTGTTTTTTCTTTCCGGCAATCCCATTGAGTCTCTAAAACGGAGAGGGCGTCATCGGAGCAGCTGATCAATACTGAGCTGAAAAATATGAAGAAACATGCAATGCCTAAATGTGGTTTAAATGAAAAAAACATTTTCTAATCAAAGTAAAAACATCAGTGGTGATGGGCGTGTGGGAGGGCGAATTCATCTGAGGATTCTTGGGTGAGGTGGTTGAGGTTGCAATGGAGGACATCTGTTTCTGGGCATTCGGTTTCCAGTTGGATCGTCAGATGGTGAATGCCGAATTGTGAGGAGAGTAGGGTTTGGATTGGCTGGAGCAGTTGGTCTTTATCTGAGACGGTTTCTGTATCTGCGAGAACATGGCAGGTCAGCATAATGATACGAGGTTCTACTGACCAGATATGAAGGTCATGCACCTTTTGGACTCCTGGTATGGATTCAAGTCTTTCGACAATTTGTGATGTATTGAGGTGGGGTGGCGTGGATTCTAGAAGGATGTCGAGCGATTCTCGAAAGAGCGGTAAGCTGCCTTTAATAATGACGACGACAAGTACCAGGCTGATGAGGGGATCAAGAATAGTGAGATTGGTGAGAGCGATCCCAAGTCCGCAGAGAATCACGCCTACTGACATCCAGGCGTCCATCATCATGTGAAGGAAGGCACCGCGAATATTTAAATCGTTTTTAGCGCCTTGGCGTAATAACCATGCGACGCCAAAATTTGCCGCCATGCTAATCGTGGCAATGCCCATGACCCAAAGACCCGGTATGTGCTCAATCGGGGTCATGAGTCGGTAGAGAGCAAATCCTGCGATGATCAGCCCGGTTAGGAGCAACGTGAGGCTATTGAGAAATGCGGCGATGGTGCCAGCGCGGTGGTAGCCAAAGGTGCGTTCTTCCGTGGCTGGTCGACTCGACAAAATATGCGCGTACAACGCGAGTAATAGAGCTCCTTGGTCGATTAGATTATGACTGGCATCACTGATGAGTCCGAGACTATTGGTGACATAACCCCCTATAAACTCAGCGATGATGATAATGCCATTTAAAACTAGTCCGAGCTTGAGACGGTGGGTCAGAGGCGAAGGTTGTGTATGTTCATGAGACATAGGCTTCAGTGTCCCATGAATTCAATGACGGGACAAGGTGAAAGAGGGAATGATGAAAAAATCCGCCAGCGGCGTTCTCGCTCTTTTGCCGTGCTCACGTACGATAGGTGCGCTCCGCTCGTCAAATGACTGCGGCCTTGCTGGACGGACTTTTTGGACCATTCCTGTTGGAGCCTGATACCAGACCTTAGTCTGAGGCATATATGGGCTATTACCCAGAAATATTCAACGGCCCCATCAACTCTAAAGGGAATTGCCGAGCGGGGATTTTCAAGGTACGAGAGCCCAAGACTCTATGTTGTGAAGATGATGTTCAAGCAGGCGGAGAGATCGGTTCGACGATCGGAATGAAATAATCCGATCGTCGATTGGCTATGAAGCGACGTGCTGCCTTAATCGTCGACTGAGTCGTGTGGCGTGGATTTTACGGCTTGTTTCGTGGAATCTACCGCAGAATTGACTCGGGTGGCCGCATGCTTCATCGTTTCTTTGGCTTCGTCTGACCACGATTGCATCGCATCTTTGGTCTGAGAAGCCATTTCTGAAAATTCGTCTTGTGCCGTTCTGGCACCTCGGCGAATTCGGCTACGTAGCTCGGTTCCAGATTCTGGTGTCATCATGATGGCCGTTCCAGCGCCTAATAAGAATCCAGCGATAAACACAAATGTATTCACAAAGCCAGAATCGTTTTGTCCGTTATTGTCGTTCATGGTGAGAGTCCTCCTTGCTCGTACGGGTCGCTATGAGCTTCGTTGGTTGTTTTTCGTCGTCGACATCATGGCCATGATTGCTCCACCTAAGCACATTCCCGAAGCAAAAATTAAACTATAAGAGAGTCCAGTTCTCAGCTCAGGCCAGGTTTCAAAAACCCTTTTCAAAAATGGGATTTCATCAGAAACATGGACATAGCCTTCCCAGCCCAATTCTCCTTGTGGCATAGAGTGATCGGTCATGGGCTCATCATCAACGTCATCTTCGCGTACATTGTTGAGATTGGTCACAGTCATGAAAGAGGCTCCAATAAGGCAAAAGGAAAATGTGCAAACAAGGTAGCTAGAGGTAATCCTACCATGTCTGAGGTCTTTTGTGGAGCCACTATTTCTTGTGTGAAGATATTACGATAGGACCGGTCTTCTAAGCCTTCTGGAAGAGAAACCTGAGTCTGCCCCCAAGTGCGTTCTCCAAGAGGGAGTATTGTGGGATCCGAAATACGCTGCGTCAAAAACCGTGGAAAAATGGTCAGACAAACATTGGTGTTCTCTTGCCGAAGAAATCCACAGACATGCTCGGCATGGTCTCCCCGGGCCTCTAACGGAACATATGTTCCATTGAGAAAGAGCGATGTGTGGTTTTTGCGGTAGCGAAGGGCGGTGTGTGTGATGAACATTTTTATCAGACCATTGTCGGCATGTTGAAAGAGAAACTGAATGAGCTCAATCGGCTCGAGCTTCTGTTGAAGGTCCTGCAATTCGGCCAAACGATCTTGGTAAAAAGCATAGTTCACCAAACCTCTGTTATCCGGATCGACTAAGCTCAAATCCCAAAGTTCTGTCCCTTGATAAAAGTCTGGGATGCCAGGGGCCAGTGTTTTAATCAGCACTTGGGCTAGGGAGTTATAGATGCCGTAGCCGGCAACACGCTTTTGAAACGGCAAGAAATCTTCCAGAAAGGCATTCGATGAGGTGGGAGAAAGAATCCGAGTCAAAAATTTTTGGACAGCTTGTTCATAGGCTTCGTCCGGATTGAGCCAACTGCTTGTCACTTTGGCTTCCCGTAAGGCTTTGATTGCATATGTGTGAAGACGTTCAATGAGTTGCCTCGAAGCTTCCTCCGAGTAGGATTCAAATGGCCAAACGCCAAGCAGGGTTTGGTAAATGAAATATTCCTCATTACGACTAGGGACCAGTTGCTCTTCAAGCCGATGTGCGGCCTTTTTATTGAGACGATTCCAAGTCCGCAAGTGATTGCGCCATTCCGTAGGAATTTCAGACAGCACATTGATACGCGCCCGGACATCTTCACTGCGTTTTGTGTCATGCGTCGATGTGGAAGACAAACTCCATGGCCAATGCGCAGCCCGTTCTTGCATATATTGATGAATATTTTCCAGAGGGATACCAAAATGTTGGGGTTCTCCACCCACTTCATTTAAAGAGATGAGCCGGTTGTATTGGTAAAATGCGGTATCTTCGACGCCTTTTGCCGTGACTGGGCTAGTGGTTTGTTGAAATTTCATGACAAACGGACGGAGCATTTCCCAATCTAAAGGGGAGGAATTATTCGGCGCATTCATGAGCAGGTCACGAATGAAATCAAAGACCAAATTGCTAAGCGCTGGGTTGCGGCGTTTCGCTCGGACCACAGCCAACCGAATATAGGCGCGGTCTCGGTCGGTCACTGCTTCTTCTGCTTCAGGGCGGATGTAGGTGCGGTAGACAGGGAAACAGGCAATGATTTCCCGAATGGCATAAATCAAGCTGTTGAGCGTAAAGTCGCGGGAGCGCCGATTCTGTTCAGATAGCACATTGAGCTCATGCCCTAACGCATTGATTTCTCCAGCCATGGAGCTCGTCATAATCAATTTTTTACAGTGATAAATAAGATCATCGTAAAGAATCGAGTTCTTGGTAAACCGGGTATAGAGTTGCTCCATCTGCCGCTCATGCGCACCTTGGACGAACACATGATTGACCATAGAGAGAAAGGTGTAGCCCGTCGTCCCGTGGACCGGCCAATCGGGATTCAGTCGTTCTCCGGTACCTAATATTTTTTCAACCAACAGATAGAGCACTCGTCCTTGGGAGTCGGGAGTGGCATGAAACTGTTCAGCTGCCCAGGTTTGCCATTGAGCGAGGTACCCTTGGGGGTCATAGAGACCATCCACATGATCGATTCGTAGTCCGGTCACTGCTCCAGATGAGACCAGGTCGAGGATCTTTTGCTGGGCTTCCTGAAACACCGTGGGTTGCTCCATGCGTATGGCAGCCAATTGATTGATATCAAAAAAACGTCGGTAATTAATCTCTTCCCCTGCCACTCGCCAATAGGCCAATCGGTACGCTTGATTGGAAACTAATGCATCTAAAACATCAAAGCTGCGAGGTGAGTTTTTGCTGCCATTGAGCATTTGAAGGTTCTCTATGAGAAAATATTGGAGAGGTTCATGTTCAGCGATGACGACAGAAAGACGTCGGCGAATCACTTCTTTTTCTCGATATCGTTCAGCGATGCGCTCTGGATCTGTTTCTGTTCGTAAGGGCAAGTGTGATAATGCGGTGATAATGCTTTGGTATTCTTGAAGATGTGACGAGGCTTCCCCAAGTGTCGCGACAAGCTCGTCTTGCCGATAGTTGAGCACGACGGGCCAAGTAGAAGGATCGACGGGAAGACGATGTTCGTAATACTGGAGAAAAATTTGTCCATCCTCAAAGTGAAGAGCGATTTCTTGATTTTCTAGGACGATGCCATATTGATCACCTAAAATAGGAAGCAAGACGGTATTTTCTAATTCAGGTTTAACCGGAGTCCAATCGATATCGAAAAACGTGGCATAATGCGAAGATGGTCCATTTTCCAATACGTCTTGCCACCAAGGATTCGCTGACCCCGCAATACCCATATGATTGGGCACGACATCTAGAAGCTGCCCCATGCCATGTTCTTGGAGAGCCGTAATAAACACCTGATAGTCGGATTCTGTTCCGATTTCAGGATTGAAGATTGTGGGGTCGACGACATCATAGCCATGGGTACTGCCTGGTGCGGCTTTCAAGTAAGGCGAGGCATAACAGTCGGTGATGCCGAGGGAGTCGAGGTATGGGATCAGGCGTGCGGCGTCTAAAAAGGTAAAGGATGCATTAAATTGTAAACGATAGGTTGAAAGGGGAATCCGAGGCGAAGAGGCAGCCATGATCGATGGATCAGGTATTAGAGGAAGAGGATGTGATCGCTCGACCTCCATATGATTGTCCACGGGAGAGAGTCGTCAGTCCAAGTTTGCCAGATGGTCGCTTCCCTGTTCGACTTTTGTCCCCACCCATGATGGTGCCGGCATCAATCACATTAAATCGATCAATGATGCAACGTTTCAGGTGACTTTTAGGTCCAATGACGGTGCCATCAAGGATAACGGATTCTTCGATCGTACAGCCTTCCCCAATATGAACATTACGACCAATGATCGAGCGGTTAATCGTACTATCAATCACAAGACTCCCTTGACCCACCATGGCATCATTCATTTGCGAACGGACCATGCTGGCGACGGGATCGTTTAAGGTATCGGTTGTAATCGGCCAATTCACGTTACGTAAATCAAAAATGGGTGCTTCGCCCAAGACATCCATATTGGCTTGCCAATAGGCTTCCATCGTTCCGACGTCACGCCAGTAACCCCATTCCTCATAGGAATGAATGCCGGGGATAGCATTGTCCATAAAGTCGTACGCTAAGACTCGATGGGATTTGATGAGGGACGGAATGATGTCACGTCCAAAATCGTGTGTTCCGGCTTTGCTTGCATCTTTCTCTAATATTTGGACTAAGGTTTCGGCGTTGAAAATATAATTGCCCATGGAGCTGTATGACATGTCCGGGTTGCCGGGCATCGGTTTGGGTTCAACGGGCTTTTCTTCAAAGCCAATAATTTGATGATCGGAATCGGATTCAATAATGCCAAAGCCTTTGGCCGATTGGATTGGGACGGGGAGAGCGGCTACGGTCACTTCAGCCTGCTGATCAAGGTGAAACTGGATCATTTGTCGGAGGTCCATGCGGTAAATATGGTCGGCACCGAACACGGCAACGAGGCCTGGGGCAAAATCTCGAATAAGATTGATGTTTTGGTAGACGGCATCAGCGGTCCCTTCATACCATTTCCCGCGTCCCTTCATTTGTGGGGGGACCACAGTGATAAATGCCTGACGATTAGGTCCGCTAAAGCGCCAGGCTCTGCGAAGATGCTCGATGAGCGACTGGGAACGATACTGCACCAGCACGTACATGGCTTGAATGCCAGAGTTGATGAAATTGCTCAGGACGAAATCAGCAATCCGATAATTGCCAGCAAAGGGCACCGAAGGCTTGCTCCGTTGCTCGGTCAAGGGCATCAAGCGCTCACCTTTGCCCCCGGCCATAATCATCGCGAGGACTTTTTGCGGGATCCGTTCTTGAGTAATTTTACGTTTTGGTGACATCGTTCACTTCCTCTAGAAGTTCCTCTGGATTAAACGGCGTGAGATTGGGCTCGGCCGCTGCCTCTTCAAGCTTGATGATGGTTTTCTGTTGTTGAGTGACCAAACGACTTTTTTTAAACAACGACGGTAAAAATGCCAAGGCACCCAACAGGACGCCACTAGCCAGTGCCGAAAGAAAAACTACGGCCCGTGAGGCTTCAATCGTCAACGAAAAAAAATTGAGGGTAATTGACTCGGGATTTTGTAAAAAAAAGGCAACGGCAAAGAAAACGGCGAGTAAGAATATGATGAGGGCTGAATACATAGGTGACGATATATGATACGCTCTTTCTAGTTACCATAGAACCTAAGAGATGGCAATGTCTATCACACCTGAACAACTTCAGCGAATTCTAACAGCCCAAGAGTGGGATCCTTTTTCGGTACTGGGTCCGCATCGAGAAATCAGTGGCAAATCCGAGCAGATTCGGATCCGGGCGTTTCTCCCTGATGCGGCTGAAGTGGCTTGTCTTCCTTATCAACAGGATACAAATCCATTGCCGATGACTCTTGTGGCGCCTGATGGGTTATTTGAAGTCATCGTTCGTGAGAAAGACCTCGAACCAACCTATCAATTTCGTGTCACGACAACGCAAGGGACTACCAGTCACCAGTATGATCCTTATGCGTTTTCACCAATATTATCTGAATTTGATTTGCATCTATTTGCTGAGGGAAAACTGTATAAAGCTTATAATAAATTGGGAGCACACCTGTGTACCCATGAAGGCGTGCAAGGAGTCAATTTTGCGGTCTGGGCTCCAAATGCCAAGCGTGTCAGTGTCGTCGGAACATTCAATGATTGGGATGGACGTCGCCACCCGATGCGTAGCCGGGGAGGCGTGGGTATTTGGGAACTCTTTATTCCTGGAATTGAAGAAAACGAAATATATAAGTACGAAATATTACCGCAAGGCGGAGCTTCCCCATTTACGAAAGCTGATCCGTACGCGACAGCCGCTGAGTATCGTCCGAAAACAGCGTCTCTGGTTCATGATGTGTCACAGCATGATTGGAAAGATGCTTCATGGATGGAAAAGCGAAAGTCGGCCGATCCTCTGAAAGCCCCTCTTTCCATCTATGAAGTGCATCTTGGGTCGTGGAAACGTGTCGTGGAAGAGGGAAATAGGTGGATGACCTATCAGGAATTAGGCGAGCATCTCATTTCGTATGCGAAAGACATGGGGTTTACCCATATTGAACTCATGCCTATTGTGGAGCACCCCTTTGATGGCTCATGGGGATATCAGGCGACCGGATATTTTGCGCCGACAAGTCGGTTTGGGACGCCGGAAAATTTTATGGATTTTGTTGATGCCTGTCATCAAGCCGATATTGGGGTCATCATGGATTGGGCGCCAGCGCATTTTCCTGACGACCCGCATGGTCTCGCATTTTTCGACGGCACTCATCTGTATGATCATGCCGATCCTCGAATGGGTTGGCATCCAGAATGGAAAAGTCGAATTTTTAACTATGGCCGCACCGAGGTCAAAAACTTCCTCATCAACAG
Organism: Nitrospirales bacterium; assembly: GCA_029261235.1. GTDB lineage: Bacteria > Nitrospirota > Nitrospiria > Nitrospirales > UBA8639 > Nitrospira_E. The sequence goes on along the minus strand of JAJDBS010000220.1, from coordinate 70 downwards.
TGCCTTAAGTTGGTTTGATCGGTATCACATTGATGGTCTGCGTGTGGATGCGGTGGCCTCCATGCTCTAT
>JAJDBS010000219.1 GCA_029261235.1 Nitrospirales bacterium | reverse complement strand
TTGCGCTTCCAAGTTTCCCGAGCGGCGCACCGATCGGGCGTATTGGTTTTCGACGACAGCACGCCCTTCCTCCAATTGATGGACGACCATCTTCACGCCTTCCAGAATGTCTACCGGTTCAAAGCCAGTCACCACAATGGGGACGTGGTATTTTTGAGTGATGGGTTCGTACATGTCATAGCCCATAATGGTGCACACATGGCCTGCGGCAAGGAAGCCCTGTATTTGATTTTCAGGTGAAGAAAGCAGCGCTTCCATCGCAGGAGGAACTAACACATGGGCCACAAGGACGAAAAAATTTGTCAGCTGTAATCGTTGTGCCTGAAGAATGGCCATGGCTTGGGTTGGCGCGGTCGTTTCAAAGCCCACCGCAAAGATGACGATCTGGCGAGAGGGATTTGCTTGAGCGATGGCGACGGCGTCGAGAGGAGAATAGATGATGCGAACATCTCCGCCTTGGGCTTTGACCTTGAGTAAGTCCTCGTGGGTTCCCGGTACGCGGAGCATGTCTCCAAAAGAACAAAGAATAACCTCGGAAATCTTGGCGAGTTCACATGCCGTATCAATCAATTCAATAGGCGTGACGCACACCGGACATCCGGGTCCATGGATCAAAGTGATCTCAGGTGGCAAGAGCCGATCCAGCCCATACCGAACGATAGAATGCGTTTGTCCCCCGCAGACTTCCATGATGGTCCAAGGATGGCGAGTGCTTTGATGGATTTCCCTGGAAAGCGCTTCCACCGCCTTCGGGTCTCGAAATTCATCTACGTATTTCATAAGGAAGAACTCTCATCGGTTTGCCCAGAACTCAGTTGTTCAATCAACGATAACGATTCTTTAGCCGCTTGCTCGTCTATCTTACTGATGGCAAATCCCACATGGACGATGACGTAATCACCAACGGAAGCCTCGGGGACCAAGGCTAAGCACACCTCTTTCGTGACACCAGCAAACGAAACGGTTCCGGTGCGGAGTTCATCATCTTGAATGCGTTGAATTTGTCCGGGAATAGCGAGGCACATGGTTGTGTGAAAAAATGTTTATGCTGAGTGGTGCTGTGTCGCGAATTGGTGCATGGTTATGAAAGCTTGTCCTAAGCATAGGCCCCCATCATTTGGGCCAAACAGCTGCGGTGTATAGACGGTTAACCCGCGTTTGGTGAGTTCGGACTCGGAAAGCTTGAGAAGTAGGGCATTTTGAAAAACGCCTCCAGTGAGAATTATCTGAGGGCACTGAATGCGTTCAGCAACATTGGCAATCAACATGGCGAGTGCGTGATGAAATCTAAATGCAATCGCTGCCGGACTTTCCTGCTCTGAGATGCCCTGGACGATAGAAGAGATTAATGATTGCCAATCGGCCATCCAGGGCTTTTGCGATTCTGACTGTGATTCTAAAGGGATGCGATAGGGTTGAAGTGAAGTTCTCTCCATTTCGCTCTCTGCTAAACATTCAAGAGCGATGGCGGCTTCCCCTTCGAAACTCGCCACTTGGGATAGACCTAATAGCGCACTTACCCCATCAAAGAGTCGACCAATGCTGGACGTGATCGGACAATTTACATCTTTGTTCAAAATTGTAACCAAAGTTCCAGCCATATGTTGTCCTAAAGATTGCATTGGTGGAAGATCTAGTTCAAATACGTGCTCACCAAAAACCTCATACAGTAAGGCCAGAGCTACCCGACGCGGTTCTCGCATGGACACCTCTCCACCAGGGAGGCGAAACGGTCTCAAATGAGCCATGCGTGTGAATTCGGTCTTATGACAAAGTAGAAACTCTCCACCCCACATCGTTTCATCTAATCCAAATCCTGCTCCATCCCAAGCCACGCCTAGCACAGGTCCTTGCAAGCCGTGTTCAGCTATACATGCGGCGATGTGGGCATGGTGATGTTGGATTGGAATGACAGGAATGTTGAGTTTCTTCCCAAGCTGAGAAGCGAATCTTGAGGAGCGATAATCCGGATGATTGTCGCAGCTAATGGCTTGAGGGGTGAGATGAAACAAGGTCAGCATGTCAGAAATGGTTCGTTCAAACTGGGTTGAGGCTTCAGGAGTCGAAAGATCACCGATGTGTTGACTGACGATAATCTGTTCGCCAGTGGTGAGCGCAACCGTATTTTTGAGATGACCGCCCACTGCTAAAATTGGAAAAGCAGTGAGATCATTACCGGAATCTAGTTTTACTGATAAGGGAGAAGGTGCATACCCTCGTGCGCGACGACGCATCAGACATTTCTCGTTCACGACTTGAACGACAGAATCATCTATGGGCCTGACTATAGGTCGATTATGCACGAGAAAGGCATCGGCTATGCCGTGAAGACGATGTATTGCATCTCGTTCATCAGTGACAAGAGGTTCTTCTGATCGATTCCCACTCGTCGCGATGACTGGCATGAGGAGATCATTCATTAGCAGGTGATGAAGAGGCGTGAAGGGGAGCATGGCTCCCACATAGGGATTGTTGGGTGCAACGTTCCATGACAGTGTTGATGTGTTTCTTTTTCTGACTAGCACTATAGGGGCTGCGGGGGATGTCAGAAGGGCTATTTCATCTTGTGAGACGATGCAATGCTGTTCGACGTAGGATAGGGAAGGAAAAAGTATTGCAAAGGGTTTAGTGGGTCGGTGTTTTCTTTGGCGTAATTGTTGGACGGCTTCCGATGATTCAGCATTCACCCACAGTTGAAATCCTCCCAAGCCTTTCACGGCTAGTATCTCGCCGTTTCTGACGATCTCGGATGCGGCGTGCAGGCCCTCTTCTCGCTGGGCCGATAGATTTCCTGCCTGGTTCCATAATTCAACCTGAGGGCCGCATGAAGGGCAGACAATCGTTTCCGCATGGAACCGGCGGTCAGAAGGATCATCATATTCTTGTTGGCAATGTGGGCAGAGTGGGAATTGATGCATCGTGGTATTGAGACGATCGTACGGCAGTCGAAGCGCAATACTGAATCGTGGCCCGCATTGGGCACAGGTGGTGAATGGATAGCGATATCGACGCGACTGTGGGTTGCTCATGTCTTCTAGGCATTGTTGACAAGTAGCCAGGTCGGGTGAAATGACAGATTGCGTCTGATCGTTCCATTGGCTGTCGCCTATAGAAAAGGACTGCTCATCGATAATCGGAAGAGAGATTGAAGTCATTGTCTCTATCTTCCCAGATGGAGGTAACTCGGTCATCATACGCTTCTGAAATACTCGAAGTTGGTTTGGAGTTCCTTCCAGTTCAATCAACGTTCCCTGTGGAGTATTCGAGATCCACCCGCCGAGTGATAAGGCTTGAGCCAATCGAAACACAAAGGGGCGGAAGCCTATCCCTTGAACCGTTCCGCGAATCGTCAGTTGAATCCGCTCACGCTGCTCGGATCCGATATGTGCTTGAACGCCAGAGTTCATGGTGCGTTCTCCATGAATTCAATGTCTTTAATGATCAGTTCTGGGTGGTCTTCCCACGCAATGTCTCCTGAGAGACAGTGAGGGCAGCCGTAGGTTTCTGGGGTACGATCAAACACCGCTTCACAAGATTGGCATGTCCCGGTTGAAACCCGTACGTGAATGTCTAAGTCGGCGGAATCAACTGCAGTGCCCTGAGCCGCAAAATGAAAGGTAGCTCGCAATTCTTCCGGGGTATGACTGGCTAAATGGGAATGGCTATCAATTTCTAGTCGAATGCGTGACAGCTTGGACTCTGGCCGTGTTTGACATAGTTGTTCGACCTGTTTTACCACTTGTTGTAGTAATTGCAGTTCATGCATGGGATAGGCTCAATTCTTCGAGTCTAATCTGGTTGACCACGCCAGTCATGGCCTTGGAAACCAGAGGTGATAAGGCCTGTCCTTTTTGAATATGGCCCAACTCGATGCCAAAGAGCACAACGTGTGTCGGTAAGACTTTCAGCGTATGAGCCAGAGTCAGCGCTTCTGCTAGACCAAAGGCATGGGTAGAAGAAGCTGATGTGCCCCAGGCAAGTTTTCCAATTTCCTCAAGATCATGTGGAATGGTGAAACGAAGAATTGTTCCTACTTTGGAGTGGCTATAAACGGCATCAATGAGAATGAGTGTATCTGTCCCTTCCATATCATGCAGTAAGCTGAGCCCTGATAACCCACCTTCTAAAACGGAAATGCGAGCAGACGCATAGGTGTGAAGCTGACGGGCCACTAACACGCCAACCGCATCATCCCCCATAAAAGTGTTCCCCAACCCGATAATTTTCATGTTGACCATTAGTTAGGAAACCTCTTCCTTCGTAAACTTCAAAAAGTGAGTGGCACAAGAGATACATGGGTCATAGCTGCGGATATGTCGCTCGCATGTGCTGGCGATTTCCTCATCGTTCAGATGCAATAAGCCGGGAAGCATGTTTCGCAAATCGTCTTCCATTCGCCGTTGATTTTGAGAGGTAGGCGGAATGATTTTTGCCAATTGAAGAGTCCCGTCTTCGTTGACTTGAAAGCGGTGATAAAGGACTCCACGCGGAGCTTCTGTGGCAGCGATGCCGGTGCCAGGTTTGATGCTCACGGGTACCGATGGGGATGAAGGCGGTTCGTATTCTTCAATGATGCGAAGGGCTTCATCAAGGGCGTAGAGCACTTCCACCGATCTGGCCACGATGCCCATAGACGCTCGCTGAAAAGGAAGAGACAATCCAGTTTCTGCAAAGATTTCTTTCGTCAAAGGCGAGAGTTGATCCTGGTTGAGAGAAAGACGGGCCAATGGCCCTGTCAAATAGGACTTTCCCTGAAACGTACAATGCAGGGCGGTAGAATACGGCACCTGTTCTTCATGAAAGTGATCTTCAAATTCTGGCACAGTGAGATGATGGCCTTCATTTGTGACTAGTGAGCCGGTATTCATGGGGTATTCTGAGGGTCCTCGCAGTGATAAGAAAGTATAATCCTGCTCCGGGTCTTCAAACGCAAAGCCGCTCACCCATTGAAGGGTTTTCACTGCCGCGTCCCTTGCCCAACGTAACTCGTCTTTCAATCCGTGCAATTGATCTTTGGTGGGTACCTGAGAAAAACCACCGATCTTTACGGAAACGGGATGAATGGAACGCCCGCCTAGCAGGGTGATTAACTGATTGCCGGCCTTTTTAAGCCGCAGTCCTTGCTTCACAAGATCGGGATGGACGCGCGCCATCTCGAGACCACTGGCGAATCCTAAAAAATCTGGGGCTTGCAGCATGTAGATGTGC
>JAJDBS010000218.1 GCA_029261235.1 Nitrospirales bacterium | reverse complement strand
TTCTCAATCGTACTGCCTTCGGCATCTCGAAGAATGCGGACAATTTGTTCTTCCGTGAATCGTGTCTTCTTCATGTTGGTCCTCCTCAGGTTGAGGAAAACCTAACATAGCTCTGGTCCAAAATTCGGGGGGCACTCCACTGCCATGTGATCAGTGCATACCGAACCGAAGACTTGATTTCTGACCAGTTAATGGGCTTGTGGAGAAAGTCAAAGACTCCAAGTCTTATATAGAGGACCTGTGACCGAATCAAGCGTCTTACAGCTCGTCAGAATAATAATGGGAAGCCCATGAGCCAACTGCCCCATCCCTGCAAGAACAAGCAGCCCATCAATATCAGGAAGTCGAATATCTAATATCACGCAGTCATATGAACAATCTTTCACTCGTTCGAGATCGCCAATTCCTGTAGTCGCTACATCAATTTCGTATCCTTCCCCTTCAAGAAGATTCTGTAACGTGAGAACATATCGGGTTCGTCATCGACCAACAGAATGGTGGATAAAGATGTTGCAAGGAATCGATGGCTCATAGATTCCCCTCCTCGATAGCTGAAAGATATCTTCCTCACCACTGACAAATTTGACTGACAAAATAGATCCATTAACAGAAAACCGGCAAAGATAGTACCAATAAATCGCTCCTTTGTTTGCGAATCCCTTACCTATTGAATCTCTTTCATTATTCCTAGGAATTTTAAATTCATAAGCTTAACTCACCGATTGGGAGATAGATGGAAGTTATCTATTTGGATACACATTGTTATCTAAACAGATAGAAACATGCTGGCATAAAAAATAGAAGTGATTTGGCGCTGGGGAGGTAAAAAGACAATGACAATTGAATATAAGCAAACTCCTTCATGACTATCAGCAATGATAAAGGAACAGATCAGATCCAGATTGGTCGAAGAATTGAGGATGAGGGAGCAGACGAGAATTTTGGGCTGCTCCCTAAAAAAAGCTTTAGTTTTGCAGACGCCTTCATTACCGAAGCGGGGTTGTCTTTTTTAGGCTTAGGTATGCAGCTCCCCGAAGCATCATGGGGCAGTATGATTCGCGATGGCACACGCTACATGCTGGCCGCGCCACATCTAGGCTAATTCCCGGCCTGCCGCTCATAGCCGTCGTCCTTGCCGCCAATCTGCTCGGCGACTGGATCCGCGATTGGCTAGACCTCAAGGAACAAAAATCAATGTAGCACTGGAGAAACCCTCTCTTAACGAATAGCAGACCAACCGACTCCCCCTGCAGACAAACACCTATAGAGAGTCATCTTTCAATAATGTCACATCTAAGTACCCTGAAATATTGAAAGAAGCAACATTGTGGAATACGGCCAGATAAAGATAAACCCTTTTCCTACCGAAACCATGAATATCAAAATAGAACCATGTTTGAGCAATAACGATAACTAAACAAAACCTACGATCAAAAAAATGACAGAAGTGGGAACAACCCTTCTTGGCAGTTACGACTGGCGATTGATCTGTCTATCGTTTTTGATAGCCATACTCTCAGCGTATGTCGCCCTGGATTTAGCTAGTCGAGTGACAGCGAACACAGGCCCCCTCAGACTCTGGTGGCTAAGTGGTGGAGCTGCCGTCATGGGGACAGGGATTTGGTCCATGCATTTCATCGGGATGCTGGCCTACAGTTTACCCATCCAAATGTCTTATGACATCCCAACTGTGTTGATTTCTCTTCTCGCCGCGATTGGGGCCTCGGGGATCGCTCTCCACATTATGAGTAAACGCACGATTAACGGTTGGATCTGGTGTTGGGGAAGTGTGTGTATGGGATCGGGAATTGGTCTTATGCACTATATTGGCATGTTTGCAGTTCGACTTCAGGCTGACCTCTCACATGATCCCGCCATTGTTTTTCTTTCTGTGGTGATTGCCGTCAGTGTGGCCTTCGCCGCCTTGCGGCTTTTTCATGATTTCAGAGAACAGAGCGAATCACCTTGGGGATGGCGAAGGTTGGGAAGTGCCCTCCTCTTGGGTACAGGGATTCCCGGACTACATTATACCGCCATGGCAGGGGCGAGCTTCACGGCAACAGAGCACATGGTGGGAAGCATGAGCTATGCAGCAGAAGTCTCAATTCTTGGTGGATCTGCCATTGCCATCGTCACGTTTATCATTCTCGGCTTGACCTTGATCACCTCAATTATTGATCGACGATTTCAAGCCCAAACGCTTGCCCTAGAACGAACCAATAAGGATCTGCGGCAGGCCAGAGACCGGGCGATGGAAGCCGCTCAGCTGAAATCCAGTTTTCTCGCCACCATGAGCCACGAAATCCGGACGCCCATGAACGGCGTGATCGGGATGACTGAGCTTCTCCTCGATACGGAGCTCGCACCCGCTCAACGGGAATGCGCTGAAACGGTTCGCCGTTCCGGGGTTGCGCTCCTCCTGATTATTAACGATATCCTCGATTTCTCCAAAATTGAAGCCGGAAAGATGGATTTAGAACATATCGAGTTTCATCTTCATACCATCATCGAGGATGTCCTAAACCTGCTCACGGAAACGGCAGAGCAGAAAGAATTAGAACTGGTCGGGAAAATTTCAGCCCAAGTACCTCATATTGTAAAGGGAGATCCGGGTCGACTACGGCAGGTACTCACGAATCTGGTGAGCAATGCCATCAAGTTTACACACCAAGGGGAAGTGGTCCTCAACGTGTTGGTCGAAACGGACAGTGAAGAGAACCTCACGATCCGCTTTAATGTCAAGGATACCGGCATTGGCATCACCAATGACGCGAAGGCCACCCTGTTTGAATCATTCAGTCAGGCTGATAGCTCGACAACTCGAAAGTACGGAGGCACAGGACTCGGCCTCGCCATTTCTCAGCGACTTGTGGAGCTCATGGGCGGAGTGATCGGAGTCGACAGTGAAGAAGGCCAGGGAAGTTGTTTTTGGTTTACGGTCACGCTTGGGAAAGCGGAAGCTCACGGACAAACTCTTCCCTCTTCACCGATGGGATTACACGGACAACATGTGTGTCTCATCGATAAGAGCACCACCAATTTGTCGCTCCTCCAGGATTACGTACAACAATGGGGCATGCGGTTCCACACAGCCGATACAAGCTCTGAGGCATTGGCCTGTCTTGTGGACGCCAATGCCCAGGGAGACCCGTTTGATGTCGCTATTATTGATGGCAATATGCCAGAGATGAATGGAGTGGGACTCATCGAAACGCTGAAAACTGATCCGCAGTTTTCCGCCTTACCGTTAATCATCCTCACGACGATACGCCAGAAAAACACGATACAGGCAGATCTCGTACAACGGCCTCATGTTTTTCTGACAAAACCTGTCCTCGCGTCTCCGCTTTTGACGAGCATATTACGGGCCATGGGACAAGAACACTCGGTCAAACAAGTCGCAGCGCCAGAACCTTGTCTCACCCCAACCGACAGCTCTGGCTCGGAGGCGCGCGCGACGATAAGTATTTTATTAGCGGAAGACAATGTCGTGAATCAAAAGGTGGCTGTCCGAATGTTGGAGAAGTTGGGCTATCAAGTGGACGTGGCTGTCGACGGGAAAAAGACCCTAGATGCCTTGAGTCTCAATTCGTATGACCTCGTCTTGATGGATTGTCAGATGCCAGGAATGGATGGATTTGAAGTCACACAAGAAATCAGGAAACTTGAACAGTCTTCTGAACACCACAACGCACATACTCAAAGTCACATTCCTATTATTGCCTTAACCGCCAATGCGCTACCAGAAGATCGGGAAAGATGTCTGAAAGCTGGGATGGATGATTTTCTCACAAAACCTATTCAGATGGTGAAATTGGATTGCGTCATTCAGCAATGGATCAAAGCAAAGAGATGCCCCCGAGTTCACGATGAATTGAGAGAAGAACTCCGAGAAGAGATACCCACAGTCGCATAACAACACCCACCTTCCATCTTTATCTCTTTCCCAATGAGGACAATCACGTCAGGTAAAAAAAATACCTCATGAAACAGAACTCATGAAAGAATAGCTGAGAGACTTTGATTAGCGGGAAGATAGACAGTTTACGAAAAAAAAGAGGCAGCCTACGCGACTGCCTCTTCTCTAGATCAACGGCTTTTTTGAAATTCTTACGGCACTTGTCTTTCCACGATAGGATCGATGGTTACGTCGCCGAGTAATTCCAAGCCGAAACGAGGGTTCTCTTCTATCTCGTTGGCATACAGACGGCCTCGAGGCGCATCAAATTTGATGTCTAATGTCGTGGCTTTCCCCGCTTCAATCGTCACATCAAACTCTTGACTCAGCATTGGATGCCATGCCATGGCCTTGTACGTACCTGGAGGAATGTCCGTAATGGAATATTGGCCATCCTGACTACTCAAGACATAATAGGGGTTATCAACGGCAAGCCCCCAGCTTTCCATATAGGCATGAAAGCCACATTGCATCACAAACACATTTCGGCCTTTTCTCATTTTGATTGGATGCGTGATGGGCTTCCCCTCACGATTTTTAACTGTGACGTTTTTCAAAAGTTGCTTTTTTTTAATCTTCTTACTCATCGGCAACGGAAGATTGAAGAGCACTCTGGCACCAAACTTTGACGTTTCATAGGCTTGAATATCGTGCAACACGGGATCCATATTCACGACTTCGACTTTATCACGATTACGAACGACGACGATGTAAGGATTAAATTTGCAATCCACCGCTTCAATACGTGGTGGCGTATATTCAAAAGTTTTGCCTTTTTTAATATCCGTCAACACAATAACAACGTCCTTAAAACCGCCATTGGCATCCACCTTAAACGGTTGGAGCAAGCGCCATCCCGTCCCCGTTGAAATTCGGCCACAAAAAACAGGATCAGGTAAGGTCACTAAATTGTAGCCTTTTGGCCGCGGCACTTTCCCCTCCAGCGTCACCACACCTGAAAGGGTACCCCCGTTTTCCACGGAAATTTCTTCATACGCCTCGACAGTAGACACTCCCAAAAACACACTAAACGCAAGGACGCTGAAAACCTTCCAAACTCTCATGAAACCCTCCTTACGGTACATAGCCTTCGAATACCATCAGAACACGCAGCATTGCGTCATTGGCATCCTTAAAACAGTCTGCTAGTTCTTCAGTTTCCGAATACCGACCGTCTTATGGTTCACTCTATAGGAAATGAAATGATGACGCCTCCCATGACATCTCCAACCTTTCGATCTCGTTTTCCGCTTAACACATGGGTGTTATGACAATTCACACATGCCTTTGATACGGCTTTATCGGCATAAATGGCTTTAAAATAACGTTTCTCTCCTCGACTGATCACTCCAGTAAAGGGCTTATCCGGATTTTTTTCTACAGCGTCCAAGCCTTTTCTCTCAAAGTCCGTGGTCGGTCCATTTCGTTCATACAAGGGAAAAAGACTGGCTAATCGATATTGTAACCCCAAGCCACTCTCCCCGACCTTTAATCCCGACAACAATAACATTTGTGCTGGGAGTGGAAGGGCCTTTTGTTTTTTCCATCCTTCAGACGCAATCACTGTCCCAGTCTCTTGCATACGATCTACTACA
>JAJDBS010000217.1 GCA_029261235.1 Nitrospirales bacterium | reverse complement strand
GGTGATAACCACCTATGGGCTTGTGAGACGAGATATTGCGATGCTTGAACAGATGACCTTCCATGTCATTCTGTTCGATGAAGCGCAGGCTGTGAAGAATATTCTGGCGGGGACGACGGGAGCGGCTCGACGCCTCAAGGGGTATTTCAAATGTGTGATGACGGGGACGCCGTTAGAAAATCATGTGGGTGAATACTATTCTCTCATGGATTTGTGCGTGCCGGGCCTACTAGGCGAGTACGACGTGATGAAAGGCAAGCTGAAAACGCCTTCACCGGATGTACTCAACACCATCACGCATCGGACCAAGCCTTTTGTCTTGCGTCGCACCAAAGCAGAAATTCTCAAAGAATTGCCAGCCAAAACGGAAACCGATATTTACCTGGAGCTGACCGATCGCCAGAAAACACTGTATCAGCAAACCGTGGCAAGTATTCGGTCTACCATTGCTTCGGCGTATCAGACGAAAACATCGTCACAAGCGCGAGTGATTGCCCTCACCGCTATTTTAAAATTAAGGCAGATTTGTCTCTCGCCTCGTCTCATCCAGAAAGAGAGCACGGACGTCTCTCCAAAATTAGGGTGTGTTGTTGAACGACTGCAAGAACTGATGGACGAAGGACATAGTGCGTTGGTCTTTTCGCAATTTACGTCTTATTTAGATTTAGTGGAACAGGAATTTCAGGCGCATCATATTCCCTTTGTGCGATTGGATGGGTCGACCCCTACGGTAGCCAGGAAAAAGATTGTGCAGGAATTTCAAGACACAAAGACTCCGTTTGTCTTCTTACTGAGCCTCAAAGCTGGTGGGCAGGGATTAAATCTGACAAAAGCCTCCTATGTGTTTCATTTGGATCCTTGGTGGAATCCCGCAGTTGAGAATCAGGCGTCGGATCGAGCTCATCGTATCGGGCAAAAACAAAAAGTCTCGATCATGCGTTTGTTGATGCGACATACGATTGAAGAAAAGATGATGGCGCTGAAACAACAGAAAATGGAACTGTACCAAGCGGTGCTAGAAGGTGCAGCGCATCAGGGCGGCGGGACCTCACTCACACAGAAGGATTTCGAGTTCCTTCTAGATTAGGTGTTCCTCGCGCGTTGATTTTTGAGTCAGTTTTCCCCATCTTGATGGATCGAGAACGTCATCAATTTATTGCTATATGGAAATATGTGAACGATGAAATCAGCATTGCATGACAATACGATTGCACAGGAATTAAGCATCACGGCCAAGCAGGTGACGGTCACTGTGGAGCTGTTGGATGACGGCGCGACCGTACCGTTTCTCGCCCGGTATCGTAAAGAAGTGACTGGTGGGATTGATGAAGTGGTCATTACGTCGATCAGAGATCGAGTGGCTCAACTTCGAGAATTGGATAAACGTCGAGCGGCCATTCTGTCGTCCCTTGAAGAACAGGGCAACCTGACTGATGTCTTGCAAGCGAAGATTGATGCGGCGCTGACCATGACGGAACTGGAAGATCTCTATCTTCCCTATCGGCCCAAGCGTCGCACGAAGGCCATGATCGCCAAAGAACGAGGGCTGGAACCATTGGCGGAAAATCTCTGGGCTCAAGATGAGAAGTTCGATGTCTTAACTGAAGCCGAGAACTATCTCAATCCAGAACAGAATGTTGAGACCGTGGAAGATGCATTAGCTGGTGCACGCGACATCATGGCCGAGTGGATCAATGAAGATCAGCAAGCTCGTGCGTCGATGCGAGCCCTGTATTTAGAACAAGGGCTTTTCAAGACGACTGGCGTGCGTGGGAAAGATGTGGAAGGCAGCAAATACCGGGATTACGCTGAATGGGAAGAACCGGTGGCCACCGCGCCTTCACATCGTGTATTGGCGATGCGCCGTGGAGAACAAGAAGGGTTTCTGACGTTTCGAGTGCTCGTGTCTGAACCAGCAGCGCTCGCGATATTATCTCGCTTTTTCCTCAAAGGGAGTGGGCAGGCATCGGCGCAGGTGACGATCGCCATACAAGATTGTTTTACGCGACTGTTGTCTCTCTCGATGGAAACGGAAGCGCGTCTGCAGACCAAGGTCAAAGCCGATGAAACAGCCATTGAAGTGTTTGCACAAAATGTCCAACAATTACTGATGGCGTCACCGTTAGGCCAGAAAGCCATGCTGGCGATTGATCCAGGATTTCGTACGGGGTGTAAGGTCGTGTGCCTTGATCGTCAAGGCTCGTTGAAGCACACCGATCTTATCTATCCTCATCAGGGGCCAGGAGGCGTGGCGAAGGCTGGTGATACGATCTTGGGTTTAGTCACAAAGTTTCAGATTGAAGCGATCGCTATTGGCAATGGGACCGCTGGCAGGGAGACTGAAACCTTTCTTCGAACGTTGAAATTACCTGGGAGTCTTCCCCTGGTGATGGTCAACGAAAGTGGGGCGTCTATTTACTCGGCATCAGCGGTGGCTCGGGAAGAATTTCCTGGTCAGGATATCACCGTGCGTGGGGCCGTCTCCATCGGTCGCCGACTCATGGACCCCTTAGCCGAATTAGTGAAGATCGATCCCAAATCAATTGGGGTCGGGCAGTATCAACATGATGTGGATCAAGGCATCTTGAAACAGCGGCTTCAGGATGTCGTCATTAGTTGCGTGAATCGAGTCGGGGTGGACGTCAATATGGCCAGTCCACAATTACTCACCGCCGTCTCTGGAGTTGGGCCACAACTGGCTACGAATATCGTGGCCTATCGGCAGGAGAATGGACCTTTCAAAAGCCGGACGGCGTTGAAAAAAGTTCCACGCTTGGGTGCGAAAGCGTTTGAGCAGGCAGCAGGATTTTTACGTATTCCGGAGAGCGAGCATCCTCTGGATGCCAGTGCCGTTCATCCAGAGAGGTATCCTGTGGTGAATGCAATGGCCAAAGATTTGGGCTGTACGGTAAAGGATTTGATGAAGGATACAGATCGACAGAAAGCGATCGACCTGAATCAATACATTACGGAAGAAGTCGGTAAGCCGACTCTCACCGACATTCTCACCGAATTGGCCAAGCCGGGGCGTGATCCACGAGAACAATTTGAAGCGGTACGATTTGATGAAGCGGTTCAATCTATTGAACAGGTTGAACCCGGCATGGTCCTGACCGGTGTCATCACGAATGTGACGGCCTTTGGCGCCTTCGTCGATATCGGCGTGCATCAAGATGGCCTCGTCCATATCAGTCAGCTGGCTAATCGTTATATCAGCGATCCCAATACCGTCGTTCAGGTGAACCAACAAGTTAAAGTAACCGTATTGGAGGTCGACATCCCCCGCAAACGCATCTCCCACTCCATGAAAGCCGTTGTAACCTGAGTCCGAGTAATAAATATTCCACTGGCTTTTATGGCTTCGAAGCTTGGGTAGCTGTTGTTAATTCCTCATTTATTGTCTTCTCCGCAGGGCTAAAGCGGCTACTAACTCTCACGATAGGGCATTGTGAGCCGCCCCTTCTCAGTTTTTCCTCGTTGACTTGCGTGAGTAAAAACTCTGTGATATTTTGAAGAGTATCGTGTAAGACCTCTTTTTTTTGGGGCGACAAACCCCGATAGAACGAAGTAGGGCCTTACACGATTTTTTTGTTCAATCCCTCCTTGGTCTCCTGATAGCAGGAACAATCCAACAAGCATCTGGGAGTTGTGTGAAGGAACAGAAAGGGTCGTCGGCTAGGGTTGACCACTCTAGGTGTATCAACGCGTGCATTTTTTTGTGCAGAAGAACTGTCTAAATCGAAAGAAGGGTTACGGATGATTGACGAGATGGTTGGAAAAATTCGTGAAGGGATGAATATCAGAAATGATTTACTGGCAGGCCTCGTGGTCGCACTGGCATTGATTCCTGAAGCCATTGCCTTTTCCCTCATCGCTGGGCTCGACCCGAAGGTGGGATTGTATGCTTCATTCTGTCTCGCCACGATCGTGGCCTTTTCTGGCGGTCGTCCTGGAATGATTTCGGCGGCGACGGGTGCAATGGCACTTCTCATGGTGACACTTGTGAAAGATTACGGACTACAATATTTGCTAGCAGCCACGGTGTTGACTGGCGTTCTACAAATCCTTGCAGGGTGGCTGAGACTGGGATCCCTCATGCGCTTTGTGGCACGTTCGGTGATCACTGGGTTTGTGAATGCGCTGGCAATCTTGATTTTTGTGACTCAGCTCCCAGAACTGATTGGTGCGAGTTGGGTGGTCTATGCGATGGTGGCGGCTGGCCTAGCCATCATCTATCTCTTTCCATATCTCACGAAGGCCGTGCCTTCT
>JAJDBS010000216.1 GCA_029261235.1 Nitrospirales bacterium | reverse complement strand
AGAACCCTTATACAATCTTTATTATGGAACAAGTACTCAATCGGTCTATTTCCGTTTTGGGCTGATTGCCTTCGATTTCGTCACAATAAGTTTTTTTATTGTGACCTCCATGGTGGAGTTATCTGCCTGGATTATCACCATTGACGTTATTATCGCCATTGTGCTGAGTTTGGATTTTTTTGCGAGATTTTTCCTTGCCGGCAATCGGCTAAATTTCCTTATTCAGCCGATCTCCCTTCTAGACATCGTTGTCATTCTTGCACTTCTTGCCGCGGCATTCATTGAAAATCTTGGATTCTTACGGGTGTTCCGGTCCCTTCGGTTATTGCGTTCCTATCATCTCTTAAGAGATCTCCGAAGTCAGTATAGGTTTTTTGCTCGAAATGAAGAGGTGATTCACAGCGTCATTAATCTCTTTGTGTTTATTTTTGTCGTCACGGCTCTAGTCTATGTGTTGCAGCATGATGTTAATCCACTAATTGGCACGTATACTGATGCGCTGTATTTTACCGTGACAACTTTGACCACCACTGGCTTTGGGGATATTACCCTAACTGGTGACATCGGGCGATTATTAGCAGTGGTGATCATGGTGTTAGGTGTTGCGTTGTTTCTCCATCTCCTACAGGCAGTGTTTAGACCTGCCAAGGTAGAATATGGCTGCCCGGACTGTGGGCTTAATCGGCATGACCCCGATGCCGTGCATTGCAAGCACTGCGGTAGAACCATACATATTGAAACGGAAGGTTTGTAGTCATCCCACGCTTACAAAAGAGAAAGGTCCTGTCTCACGCGACGACACAAGATTAACGAAATTAATGAAGTCTTTGGTGGGCAGCAGTAATCTGCTACCGAGCACTCGTAATCGATGTTCATGTGTTGTTGCCGGATTGTCCAAGCAAGTCGCCAAGCACGTGTTCCTCAATGGGGCCTTATAGCACAACCTTGACCTACAAACGCTTTTCTCCCGCCTTGAATTCAAGTTGTTACGTGGTGCTTCTTTAGTCTGACCTTATGCTATTCAACCGGGTGGATAATGTACAGAATCATTGTTTATGAATGGTAGTCGGTGGGGGAGGGGTGAAGATTTGATGAGGGGTAGGGAGCAAGATGGATTCCCGCTGACTACTTGTGGGAATAATGGAAAAAGATGGAAGGCTGCTTAGAATCGAGGGTATTTTATTCCGCTACAGAAGGGATAGAAACGGGAGGGTGTTTTAGCTTTTTTTTAGACTGAAACGAGGAATGCACGGCTTTCCTGGATGTGCTTTTTGATCTTGCTTGGCAGGGCCTTTTCGGCAAGGCGAAGCTCATAGGTTTTCTGCAGATTCATCCAAAATCCTGGAGAGGTGTTGAAAAATGTTCCAAGTCGTAACGCCGTATCGCCGGTAATTCCACGCTGTCCTTTGAGGATGGCAGTGATTCGGTTGGCGGGGACACTCAGCGCCTTGGCCAGGGTGTTGGCGTTGAGCGGTGGATTGGAAGGTTGTAAGAACTCTTCCAATAGTATCTCTCCCGGATGAATGGGGCGCATGCCATTTTTTACCATGTTGCAGCCTTCCTAGTGATAATCGGCAATCTCGACCTCATGCGGTCCGTCTTCCTTCCATATAAAACAAATTCGCCACTGATCATTGATGCGGATGCTGTGCTGGCCGGCACGATTTCCTTTGAGTTTTTCCAGCCGGTTGACAGGAGGAGCTAGCAGGTCACGTAATTCGGTGGCACTATTCAGCATCGCTAATTTTCGCTCGAAAGCCTTCTTGAAGGATGAAAACTGTTTGACGGTTTTTCCTCCAGAGAACTCTTCGGTTTTTTTGTCCTGAAAGGACTGAATCATTCTTTGCGATTTATGTAATACGTAAGTCGTAAAATATGGCTATATTTAACCATAGAGCCACTGCCTGGTCAATGCGCGTCACGTTTGCTGACGTCGTTTCGGTTAGAAGATCGAAGATTACTCAACATAAGCCAGTGTGGGAGATGGAGCCGGTCAATGGCAAAGGATATCGAAGTTTAGACTTGTTCAGTACGTTCTCTTAAAAGGAGGAGATGAGGTTTTTTGGCCGTATGCCTAGGATTTGATATTAGGTTTGCTCAATAACTTACCGAAAAAGAAAGAAACACATCACGGTGTTCGCCGCAATTTTCAGTTGGAAGCCGTCTTATTATTGTACCTCTATCGAAGGATGTGATTGCCGTGGCTGGTACATCTCATGTTGAAGCTGATCCTCATTCACGCATCGACGAACTGTTGAGCAAAACTGCGGAGGAGCTGCCTATCCTTCGGCAAAGCTGTCAGGATATCATTAAATGTACAGACGATGATTCTTCCAGCGCCAATGATCTGTGTGAAATCATCAGACATGATCAAGCCCTTTTGGCCAAGGTGATTACG
The DNA here is from genome assembly GCA_029261235.1 of Nitrospirales bacterium. Taxonomy (GTDB): domain Bacteria; phylum Nitrospirota; class Nitrospiria; order Nitrospirales; family UBA8639; genus Nitrospira_E. Next base: position 11,897 of record JAJDBS010000216.1, on the reverse strand, counting down.
CTCGCGAATAGTGCCTCGTATTATATCTCTCAACCTGTTATCTCGCCCTTCCAAGCCATCCAAATCATTGGTTGTGATGTTGTTCGGTCTGCGGCTATTGGCGCTGAGTTTATCGAGCGTGCCGGTGAACATGGCGGAGATTCTACCGTCCTAAAAAAACTTCTAGCGCGAGCCATGATCTCCGCGACTACTGCTCAAGCAATGGAAGAAGCCTGCAAATTTCGGAAGAACCCAAACCTCTTTACCTGCACCATGTTGTATACCCTCGGAGATCTTGTGCTGGCTCATTTTCTTCCGAGTATTTATGATACCCTTGAGACAGCCCAATATGATGAGCCTGAGCAAGTTCAGGCCTTAGAATGGGAATTGCTCGGACAAACGTTTCAGAGGTTAGCTGGTAAACTGGCAAAAAATTTTGGCTTGCCCCACAATATCATCGCGATCATCGAAACGAAGCCCAATCTTTCCACGCAGCAATGGTCAACCACTCATGATCGATTGGCCGGGTTGGTGTTTGTTGCCAATAAAATAGTGAATTGTCTTCTTTCTCCTCCTGCGCCTTCTGTTCAAGTCTCACTAGAGGAGTTGTTGGCTCGTCTCCCGAAAGCTCTCAATATTTCGCCGCAAGACTTGACGATCATCATGATCGCGGCCTTTCAAAAATCCGATCAATTCTCAAACATTCTGAATATTGAGCAACAATACTTCGCTCCTCATTTTGCCTGGAAAAAACTCGATCGAATCGCCATTCCTCTAAAAGATTTCATCAGAGAAATCTTGCACCCCACTCATACTGTTCAAGAAGTGAATCTCACGGCCAAAACAGTCTCGTCGACTTAAGCGCGATTTGTCTGATGAGGCATGCGGAGCGCACCTTGGACTCATTGTCATGCTGAGGTGTGGATCCGGCTACTTCACGAACTCTTGACCATGTCCTTCAACTTATTGAATGCAGTACAGAATTTTTAATGATGAAGCTGTGTCAGTGAGGGGGGGTGGGATCGGCGCGGCAGCCGAGGTTCTTTTACTTCTGCATAATAACCCAAGACCATGTTAGCCGTGCGATGATTCTTCGGTACCCTGCGCGGTTCACCGAGATCGACACGGAACCGAGCAAAATCGCTCCGCTCACACGCTGTTCGCTTTCACTCCGGTACCGGTTGCGCTGCTCGGCGATGTCACCAGGCCAAGGATTCCTAAAGAAAGAAAAAAATCCAACGCAAAGGTTCCGCTCTTTGAGACCAACCAAACAATAAGCGCTTTCCCACGCGCACCAGGCCAAGAAATGCCTCGTCTGGCATCATTGTCGAACGGAGAGATGTCAACCCTGAGGCAAGCGGATCACCTTGCTACGCTCAAGTAAGGTCTGTTCGCTGATGAGAGGGGCATTCCTTTGGGTAAGCCGGTTGGCGTCTGATTGTAACAGGGGTACCGTTCAAGACTTTTCAAAAATGAGGGCAAACCGCAGGGATGTGGGAGTGAAGAGGAGTGTCGTGAACTTGGCACTTCCTATGATTCGAGTGGCTTAAGGGCTAACCTGAGGTACGGTTTCGACAGTTAGTCTATTTGTGAGTTGGAAGGCGTGTAATGCAGTTTTCAACCGCGATCCCGTGACCTGCTTTCTCCTTCATGAGAATGATTTCTTCATTGGTTTCTACTCAAACCTGCTCTCGTGAAGGATCATCCAACCATACCGTTTACGTACGGCGTACGTATATCAGTGTTTTTTTCTTAATCTCAATTAGTTTAATCATGAAATATTATTTTTCCCATTTTGACAAAGATAAATCTACAAGGGGAAGTCATGTTGGCTCTGTTTTCAGTATTACAACAGCAGATTTATCGTGTTGATTCTTAGCAGAAGATTATACCTGTTTCTTGAAAATAGAATTGGTACGTTCTGCAGCAAGACTCTTAGCAATGTTGAGGAAATCTTCGTCTAACTTTATTGCAGTGTTGGCGAGGAATTACTTACAATAATCAATCAGCAACGCATTTGAGTTTTACCTTGCTGAAACTTTCCAAGTCTGTCCCATCTCTCAACTTTAATATAGAATTTTTAACCCCAGCCGTGAAATGTCACGGTATTTTGGCCGCTTATTTCTCGTTGGGTTGTGAGCAGCTATGGCAAGTATATCATCATGAACGATATTACAAAAAAGCGTATTACTGCGACTCTGGCACTACTAGTTGTGAGTATGTGTTTAATATCCATTGCTCTGACTGAAATATTACTCCGTAATTTTTTCCCAATTGATATGAGTAATTCCTCTGAACATCGAATACCGCATCCAGTATTCGGATGGGTATTGGAACCTGGTGCGAGTTATCTTTATAAGATGCCTGAAAAGAGTGTTCAGGTGACCTACAACTCAACGGGGTGGCGTGATGAAGAGCATAACCTTGAAAATGATCATGATACATTTCGCATACTAGTCCTTGGTGATTCATTTATGGAAGGTTACTCTGTGGAACTCGAAGATATGTTCCACAAGCAAATTGAGCGGCTCGGTCGCAAAGAAAGGATTGATATAGAGGTCATTAATTTAGGTGTTGGTGGTTACGGTACCCTCCAAGAATACTTAGTTTTTCGAGACATTGGACGACACTATAAGCCAGATATTGTCTTGCTGGGTTTCTATATAGGTAATGATGTTACCAATAATAACTTGGCTCTTGAATCTGGATTCCATTTCAATAAGAAGAGTATGAAAGTTGCAAGCCGTCCGTTTCTTGATTCTTCTGATGAAACAACATGGGCAATTACTCAGGTTGATTATGATGGTGCTTGGCAGCGTTATCAGGCAGCAAGAAATAGGAAAGAGTCCCTTCTTCATCAGTTGAGACGCAATTCAGCATTAGTACAAGTTACGCTACGGGCGGTTGATCGAGCAAAAGCTGCAATGTGGAATACAGGGCATACCGTAAAACCGAGTCTCGTTTTGTTCGGAGCTAACTTCTGCCAAGAGCCTAAAGAATACACCCGAGGTTGGCATACGACCAAACGCATATTCGACGGTTTGAAAAACGAAGTATCAAACATTGGAGCAGAGCTGTTTGTCTTTACTGTTCCTGCGCTATACGAAGTCTTGGAAGAGGAGATAGAAAATGTTCCAGATCGTGAGCTGATCTGTTGGAAGAACACACCAGGCTATGATCGCTTGAAAGAGGTGTTGAATGAACTTGACATTGCGTACGTTGATCTCTTGCCTAAGTTTAGAAAAGTTATGAGGAATGATACTCAGAATATTTTTCGTCTTAGTGATAGGCACTGGAATGAAGAAGGTCACTATCTGGGAGCGGAAATTGTGTACTCAGCTCTAAAAGATAGAGGACTCCTTCCTTTTATCGAAAAAAACCATTCCGTCCAATAATGCGCTGCACCTGACAGTTAGTCCACTACACTTCATGGCAGCAGATGAGCTTTAACGTTAGAGGAAAATTTAACTGAATACTCATCAAAAAAATGGTCAAGCCTTCCGGCATGTAAAAAAATGTAAGTTCTTTATTGTGGATAAATTTATTGAAGGGACGGGGCACAGGTTTCCTATCTCTGTGAACTTGATTCGTGGGGTGGGGCTCCACCGTTCGAGCCCCACGCCTAATCCGGCGCCGACATCAAAGTTGGCGAAGAAGATGGGAAATAAGAAGCTCGAGACCAGGAAGCGCTTGAAGAACCCGCCGGACTTGAGTCGGCCCTCTGGCACATAACTCCAGCGTTTGGCCTCGTGACCAGTACGGCCTTGTCGATTCTGGGAATCCGGCCATCCTCATCCATACCGCGATAGGGGGCGTAGGCCTCTTTCTTCTCGACCGTGGTCGAATTGAGGGATCTGTTCTCGGCCACAACCGGAAGCGAAAAAAACGAGCATTGGCATGAGCCAGAACATGTAGGACGAGACGCAGCGGATTCGACGACAATTACTCATGCTATTTGGACAAACTTCTGTCTTAGATATTTTCCCTGCCCCGTTCGCTTGAACTGTCGGGATCAGGTGCGAATCTGGTTCATCAATGAACCCGCGGCCATGCTACCCAACCCATTAAAAAATAGTACAGAATTATTATTGCTGAATGTTTGTGAGAGGAGAAGGGTGTATTTGGAGTGGGGATTGAAGAATGAATGGAAGACGAGACAAAGGTGTTGTATCAAGGGATCGTTGAATAGTTGGTTTGCGTCTCATGCGGACTCTAAAGCTTTCTAAATCAGAGCCTGGGCTTCCTCCTGGATTTGCCTGAGATAGTTTATGCCATCATCTTTTCGCCAAGAGATCCAGAATGATGCCGTCTATATCGGTCGTCCAAACCATTCCGTTATGGCGAAGAAAGAAGGCGGCGAAACTCAATTTTTTTGATGGGCATGTACTACTTGTAATATTCCTTCCGTCTCGAAGGTTTCATCCTCCAAGTCTTTTTGTGCCACACCACTTGCCATGGCTGCTCTCGCGACAGCTTTGGTGACCGCCTCATGCACGGCCTGATCCAAAGGACTCGGAACGATTTCGCCTTGAGGCGTTGTCTCGACGATGGCCTTTACTGCAGCAAGCAACATCTCGTCATTAATCTCCGTGGAGTATGTTTCCAAGGCTCCTTTGAATATCCCAGGATAGGCCAGCAAGTTATTGACGTATCGGCCATCAGCATAAAAGGCTGCTCCGGCTTGTAGTGCTTGTTCTTCAGTGATTTCTGGCACAGGATTTGTCAACGCTAGGATGATCTGTTGTGGTTTCACCATCGACGGGTCAATGAGCCCTTCTACCCCCGTTGTTGAAATAATCAGGTCGCACCGCGACATGACCTCTTCCAATGTCACGCTGTTTTGGCGAAAGACGTCGAGTCGATCGACAGCGGCCTGATTTTTATCACAACACCACACAGGACGGTTCGTATAGGCCATGATCAGTTGGGCAATCGCGCTGCCTGCAGCCCCTAATCCAATTTGCCCGATCTGAATGTTCTCTAGGTCGATATTCACGAGTCGGCAGGCATTGATGACCGCCGCCAGGCATACGACCGCTGTGCCTTTTTGGTCATCATGCATGACCGGCATGTTTAGGTGTTCCATCAGGGCCGTTTCAATTTCAAAGCATTCTGGTGCTGAAATATCTTCTAAATGAATGGCTCCGAATCCCGGTGCAATCCGTATGGCCGTTTCGATAAATTCCTGCGGGTCTGTGGTATTGATCGGAATAGGGATCATATTGTAGCCAGTGAATTTATTAAACAAAGCAGCTTTGCCTTCCATCACTGGCATGGAGGCCACAGGACCGATATTCCCCAACCCTAGTGTGCGGCTTCCATTCGTCAGGAGGGCGACGGTCTTGTGAATCCATGTGTAATTGTTGGCTTCACTCGGATCCTTCTCAATCAGCCGGCACACTTCCGCGACTCCAGGCGTGTACACGGCCCGCATATCACTGATCGTCTCTATCGTGGTATTGAGTGCCATCTTAATTTTTCCACCCTGATGCCGTTCAAGCACTTCATCGATAATTTGTCGGACTTTGGTCTGCTTTAAGGTTCGAATCGCCTTGAGAATTCGCGCAAAGTGTTCGCGATCTTGAGAAATGACGGTCACATCTCGCCATATGTAATTTTGCCCGAGCTTCTGTGTTTTGACATCACCAATACTTCCGCCTTCGTTTGCAATGGTGGTCAAGAATTCCGCTAATACACCAACCTTGTTTTCGCTCTTGTAGCGGACCATTCGAATAAAATCAGTTTTGACGCTTCTGGATTCCATGACCGCTTGATCTGGCATATTCTTTTGTTCCCCTTTGCTTCTATGGCCTGCTAATAACCTTTCTACAGTATCTCCTTAAGATACAATAAGGTCAAACAAGCAGATATATCAGTCTTGTCAATACGATCAGCGCTTTAAGATGGTTCGAATGGTCGGGGAAGTGTCGTGAGGTCGCGAGGGCTTAGCCTGGACCTGGTTGTGTATTCAAGTATGTTCATCAAAGACAGATGTGCGGTGTTCGTTGACTGCTGGTGAGTTCGCGAGGTCATTGAATCGTCTGATATGATCACACACCATTTTCCTGCTGATGCTAAAGGTTTCTCAATGCAGTCATGAGTCTATTTCTTGTGCTGTCGAGGTGTCGCACCAGCCAAAATCGTTACCTCTATCCTATCTGCGATATGTTTTCCGTTGTTCATTCTGGGTTGATTCCGTGTACTGTTGCAGGGCTATCTTTTGCCTTCTTCAATTTGATGGCGTATTGGCAGACTTCTGTGATTTCCCATCTCGAAATACTTTATGGCACAACCCTTCTATAGCATGACGACACTCAACAACAGGAAACCCTTCCGATAAGTCATCTTAGTGATACTTCGTGATATAATGATTCTCAGATAATTGGCTGGAAAAGAGCTGCGGCCTGTTTGCGGAGCTCTTTTTCTGTTGTGTCCTCACATTCTCGTCTTAGGCATCAGAAAAAATATGGATTTATCAAACAAAATGGTATCTGCAAAAACACAAAAAACCTCTGACTCTCCTGCATCAATCCACGAACCAATCGATTCAACCGATCCAGGAGTTTCCCAGGCTGCACATGTGCAAGAGCATCCTGTGCTCCAACAACCAAACAATGGGCAAACCCGCCCACCGACTCTATTTGTCATCTTCGGAGCACAGGGAGATTTGACCAAACGCAAACTAATCCCCGCTCTTTATAACTTGGCCGCAAGTGGTCACCTCCCTCAAGAATTTGCCATTCTTGGTGTGGACGGCGTCTCCATGACCACCGAAGACTTTCGCCTCAATATGAGTCGAGACATCCAGGAACTTTCCACTCGGCCAATAGATTCATCCATCAAAGACTGGCTGCTTGCACGGTTGCATTATCTCTCTGGAGATTTCCGTGATCCGCACACATACGAGGACCTTCAGAGGGCACTCACGCAATTAAATATCCAATATGGTACCCAGGGGAATTATCTTTACTATATGGCCACTGCCCCAACGTTCTTTGGTGAAATTGTCCAGCAACTTGGCGCCAATGGGTTAGTCATTAACGATAAGGACTATTCCCGACGAGTAGTCATTGAAAAACCATTTGGGCATGATTTGGAATCCGCTCAAGCGTTGAATCACACACTACGAAGTGTCTTAGATGAAAGTCAGATTTATCGCATCGATCATTATTTAGGGAAAGAAACCGTTCAGAATATTTTAGTCTTCCGGTTTGCCAATGGCATTTTCGAGCCCGTGTGGAACCGTCAATACATCGACCATGTACAAATTACCGTGGCAGAAACCTTGGGTGTTGAGCATCGAGGCATCTACTATGACCAAGCCGGCGCCTTACGTGACATGGTGCCCAATCATCTGTTGCAGATTTTAGGTTTTGTCGCGATGGAACCGCCTAACACATTTGATGCCGAAGCGGTGCGTGATGAGAAAGCCAAACTCTTAAGGGCAATTCAGCCGATGAACCCGATTGATGTTTTACAAGCGACGGTCGCCGGGCAATATGTCTCAGGAATGACTCAGGGAGAACAGGCCTTATCGTACCGTTCCGAGGAGAACGTTTCGCCAGCCTCACTCAGAGAAACATACACTGCCATGACCTTGTTCATTGAAAGTTGGCGATGGGAGGGTGTTCCGTTCTACCTTCGAACTGGGAAACGATTAAACAAGAGAGTGACCGAGGTCGTCATTCAGTTCAAATCAGCCCCGCTCATGCTGTTTCGCAAGACCCCCGTGGATCACTTAACCCCCAATGTGCTGGTCATTCGCATTCAACCCGATGAAGGGATTTCGTTGAGTTTCGGGGCCAAAATCCCGGGCCCACAAGTGCAAGTTGGGAATGTGGATATGGATTTCCAATATTCCAAATATTTCGGGGATGCCCCGAGTACCGGGTATGAAACGCTGCTGCATGATGTGATGGCAGGCGACGCCACACTTTTTCAACGAAGCGACAATGTCGAGTTGGGATGGAGTGTCGTCGATCCAATCCTGAAAGTCTGGGACAGCTTAGGCACGCATGCCATCCATAACTACGCTGCCGGAACGTGGGGACCAGCAGAAGCCGATGCTCTGTTGGCCAAAGATGGCCGAATGTGGCGAAACTACTAAACAGGCTCGAGTCTATGTCATTCCCTCCCTCCTGAAACGACTAAATTCATTCCCAAGCCAATAAGCAGTCTGGCGGAAGCTAAGTCAGGTTCCATTCCGTTGATAATACCCTCCATTAAGCACCCTTGACACTTTTGGGGGGCGTGCTAACGACAGAGACGGTCAAAGTCTTTTTTTTTGAAGACGCTGGTTTGGGTTGGGTAATGACCACCACACCTTCTTCCGTCAGCGTGAATCGTTTCCGATCTTCCTCAGCGTCGTAACCAATGACTGTGTCCGGAGGAATAATCACACCTTTGTCGATGATGGCCCGGCGGATGCGAGTTCGTTCACCAATTTCCACATTTTCCATGATCACCGACTCGCGGACCTCCGCATGATTTTCGACGCGAACGTTTGGCGAGAGGACGCAGTTTTGTACGCGGCTTCCTGAGAGAACACATCCCCCTGAGACAATGGAATCCAAAGCCATGCCCATGCGGCCATGGTCGGTTTCCTCTGCGAAGACGAATTTGGCTGGAGGGAATTGGCCTTGGTAGGTACGGATGGGCCACGCCTGGTCATAGAAATTGAAATGAGGGTCAACCGAAACAAGATCCATGTTGGCTTCATAGTAGGCGTCTAGGGTTCCAATATCCCGCCAGTATTTAACTTCCTTTTTATTTTCATCCTGAAAGTTGTACGCAAAGACCCGTCCACCTTCAATCATAGACGGAAGAATGTTCTTGCCAAAATCGTGTGCGCTGTCGTGGCGGGCCTCTTTTCGTAATACCTCATACAGCAGGTCCGTGCGGAATAAATAAATACCCATCGAAACGAATGCATGACTGGGATTATGTGGGAGGGGAAAGGGATCCTCGGGTTTTTCTTCAAATCGGTGGACACACATCGCTTCATCGACACCCAACACACCGAAATCCGTGGCTTGCTCTCTTGGCCATTCAATAGCTCCCACGACAGCGTCAGCATTATTATCCAAAAAGAACTGATACATGTCGGCATAGTTCATTTTGTAGACATGGTCACCAGCCAGGACTAACAGATGTCGAGGTTGCTCTTGCTCAAGCAGGAAAAGATTTTGGAATACAGCGTCGGCAGTTCCACGGTACCAATCTTGGCTAATGCGTTGTTGCGGGGGAATCGACATGAGGAATTCCCCCAATTCTGGGTTGAGGACATTCCATCCAGTACGAATGTGACGATCAAGCGAATGGGATTTGTATTGAATCAATACGGCCATTTTTCTGAGCCCAGAGTTAAGACAATTACTCAGTGTGATGTCGATGATGCGATATTTTCCACCGAAGGGGACGGCGGGTTTGGCGCGGTGTTGGGTGAGTGGCAATAAACGTTCTCCGCGTCCTCCAGCTAAGATCATGGTATAGAGATCACGCATGGGAGCCCTCCTTTTCAAGGGTGGCAAGTGTGCGAAATGAGAGGATCATTGAACCCCTGTCTTTCTAACGCAGACGGTTGTTCACTGGATTAGACATGTGATGAGTAGCTAGTAGGACCGTTCCACTCAGCACTCGCATCATTTCTCCTAGAGGCTTCATCAACAGGCGTCTCCTAGAATCGGGTGGAAGAATTTACCACGATGTTGGCACCCGCAAGCCATGCTGTTTCGATGTGTCGAAATCTTTCGCCCTGTTCCTAAAAAACGCAAAAAGCCTTTCGCGCCACTGATGGCCGAAAGGCTTTCCATAATTTTTCCCACGATGTGCCTCATGGCCAGGCACTCCTAGTCTGACATTGGTTCAATGCTAATCTTGTTCTTATTGTTTATCAATGTCAATTTATGAAAAGAGTGCAATTGAAACTTTCCCCTCTCAAAGAGAGTCATGAAAAATAAGCGAAAAAGCGACACAAGTTCAGGAATATGAAAAATCCACGTTCAGCTTGGCAAGTAGCAAAGTGCCGATGAAACAGCAGGCGGTATTGCAAGTTGAACAGAGCTTGTGCAGGCTAGCGGGATCTCTACCAACACATCCAGTAATCGTGGTTTTCATTGTCCACCGCAATGATTAGTCAGACCGTCTTGTCAATATGCAAGTTCTTCAATTGCCGACCTACCTGAACAGATTCTCATGCAGGTTTTACTCCTATCAGGGACAAGCCGAACTTACGTGAGCCTGTTGGGAAAAGTCGCCAGCGGTGTTCTCGAGATTTTTCCGTGCTCACGTATTGGAAGTACGCTCTGCGAGCAAAGCTGGCTAAGGCCTTACTGGACGAACTTTTTTGAACTGCCCCGAGGCCACTAACATGCAACGTGCCTGTAGGCCTATATGCCCTTGGGAATTATTATTATTATTATTCACCACTCTCCTTCCGGTTCCCGGTACTGTGGTTGGAATACCAGGAGTATTTTTTCTTGCTAAGATGGACAAACTCTTGGTGAGTTCGCGATGGCCCGGAATCGTTTGATATGATGCAACACCTTATCTTGTGCCGATAATCGAGATTTCTCAATATTGAGCATGAATGTCCTAAAACAACTTGTCATCGGTCTATGCCTTTTGTTGCCGGGTTGTAGTACGTACCAGCCTCGTCACGTCGATAATATCTGCAATATTTTTTTTGGTGAAACCGATTGGTATGAAGCTGCTCGTGACGCACAGCGTCAATGGGGGACGCCGATCTTCGTGATGATGGCCATCATGCATCAGGAATCGCGATTTGTGGATGACGCGCAGCCTGACCGTCCTTGGCTGTTAGGGATAATTCCTTTGCCACGAAATTCTTCTGCGTATGGGTATGCGCAAGCGCAGGATCCAGTGTGGGAGGAATATCAACAATTGTGGGGTAACTCGGGTGCCGATCGTGATGATTTCGAAGACGCGATTGATTTTATTGGCTGGTATACCCATGGCAGTCAGAAACGGCTCAAGGTGTCCAAGTGGGATGCCTATCGACAATATCTCGCCTACCATGAAGGGCGTGGTGGGTATGAGCGAAAAACCTATGACGACAAGCCTTGGTTGAAACTCGTTGCGAAGAAAGTGAAGTTGCGTGCTGCCCACTATAATCAACAACTGAAAACCTGCAAAGCTGATTTGAACGATCGAGTTGATGGGTGGTTTTGAATATGATGTGAGTTCTCGTGTCTCATAGGGACTATAACGGTGAGAACTTTTCTCGTTTGTGTAGGTCTCTTTTCCATCCAGTGCAAGAGATGATCATCTTTGACATTGGCTTTTCTCACAGCGCTAGATGTAGTACCTCTTTGCATGACTCTTGATTGACCCTCCTGCAGATCCTTTGGTACTTTTCTGCTCACTGACAAAGGCATTCATCTATTCCTATACCCTCTAATGACAGGAGCGAACAAATGAGTGACGACAAGCCCCAAGGTCTTGGAACGATGGCAGTCCATGCGGGTCAGGTACCTGATCCGACGACGAATGCGCGTGCGGTTCCGATCTATGCGACCACATCCTATGTCTTTAATGACACAGATCACGCCGCAAACCTGTTTGCCTTATCTGAGTTTGGGAATGTCTATTCTCGGATCATGAATCCTACCAACGACGTGCTTGAAAAACGCCTCGCTGCGATGGACGGTGGAGCGGCCGCTCTGAGTTTTGCGTCGGGCCAGGCTGCAACGATGGCCGCGTTGCTCACCATCTGTCATTCCGGTCAAAACTTTCTTTCTTCAACCAGTCTTTACGGCGGGACATGGACGCTCTTTACGACGACCCTCAAGAATCTAGGAATTGAGGTCCGGTTCTTTGACTCGGCCAAGCCTGAGCAAATTGCTGAACTTGCTGATGAGAATACTCGTTGCGTGTTTTTCGAGAGTATCGGTAATCCG
>JAJDBS010000215.1 GCA_029261235.1 Nitrospirales bacterium | reverse complement strand
AAGAGCACGTAAGGCACAAAAACCGGCGAATACTAAGGGGGTAATGCTCGCATCTGCGCCGACAGCAATCATCATATCAGCTTGTCCCTGGCGAATACACTGCATGGCTTGACCAATAGCATGAATGCTCGATGAACAGGCTGTAGAAACGGTCAGGTTGGGACCTTTGGCTCCAACCGCCAAGGCGATAATTCCAGAAGCTGAATTGAGGGTAATCGAAGGAATAAAGTTTGGATGGACCCGATGGGGTTTATTCAATTCATATAAATTGGTTAATTCCCTTTCCCCCATCATCATACCACCCATGCCCACACCAGCCATCACGCCGAGACGTTCTGCACGTTCACTCTCTAGGTTCAGACCACTGTCTTGAACGGCTTCTCGAGTGGCCATCAACGCCATTTGGGCGTACCGGTCCACGCGAGAGGAAAACTTATCATCAGCAGGATCAGGCGGTTGAAACTGAGGGATTTGCCCGGCGATACGGGAGCGGTAGTCTTCCATGGGAAGATCACCAAAGGATTTGATGGTGGTGATGCCAGATTGCCCACGAAGAGCCGCCGCCCAAAATTGAGAAATTCCAATTCCGATAGGGGAAACGATCCCCATGCCTGTAATCACGACTCTTGCTGCCATAAGACTCCTAAAGATAGGGAACTTAACCTAACAAAATACAAAGGGAATTGGGAGAGGAAATGCAGGAAATTCATTAAATTTATCTATTGCACACAACTTGTGTTGGACTGCCCATACCAGTCTCCGCCAGCCCCCACATCAAGCAAGAGGAAAAGATATCCGTCACAACGCATTCGCTTCTTACAACCCTCTTTCACACGATTGATTGACACAACTTTCGTTCTCTCATATCTTGGAAAAAATGGGGAATTTAATCCAAGAACGTTTTTCCGCTTGGGCATGGCACGGGAGGTCTCATCACGATGTACGTCAATGAGCGCAGTCTGTTGCCTGCACCAGATTTCCGTGAATCATGTATTTGCGCAGAATCAGGGAATGGCTATTCACACCACGAATGGTGAACTCAGCCTTAAGAAAAAATGCCATGCTAACAATTCCGAGGAAACAAGAAGTACCCATGAGTAAAATCTACGATGCTCTACAATCAGCATATAAAGATCGATTGGAAAAAGCCAAAACAGAAAACGACCAAGAAACGAATGCTCACATACCACCCCGAATTGGGATCAACCCCGTTACGTTCGAAACGTTTCTTGAAGAAACTGAACTACAGGCGTTGGCCCAGAGTATCGCAACACATCTACCAAACCCTGATCAAAACGTCATTCAATTCATCGGATCGCAAGCAGTAGAAGGGGCTTCAACCCTTATTCGCGAATTTGCATTAATGGTCGCTCAAAAGAGCAGCAAACCAGTCCTTCTTGTTGATACTGACATTAAACAGCCCTCTCACCCTCAAGCCTTTGGCCATGAATCGAAACCGCCATTAGACTATTTCCTCAAAGAATCGAAACCTCTTGATGGTGTCATTTCCAAAATTGAACAGTTGAATCTGTTTTTGGCGACACTATCTTCGAATTTCTTTCGATCTCTCACCGAGCGGACTTCGTTTCATTCGACTGATTTGTGGTAAGCCGCACGAAACCGATTTTCATTGATTCTGCCCCTGCGAGTGCTTCAACTGAGGGTCTGGCACTTTGTGAAACGGTGAACGGAGTGATCCTTGTCCTCGCACAAGAAAAAACTCGAGCAGCCGTTGCTCAGAATGAGCAAAAACAGATTTTGAATCGAGAGGGCAATATCCTTAGTATTGCGTATACAAAAAGAATGTTCCATATTCCGAAATTTTCCCACAAGTTCCTCTAGCCTTACTCCACACAACTTAGTCGGCGTCTTAGCCTGCAGAGCCGAGCAATGACGTCTAACCAAAAGACTCACATCGTCCAATATAGGGCTTTATGTGCCTACAAAATAGCGATAACAGTTCTGGAAAGAATCCCAGAGGACAGCTACTGACGGACGCCCTCATTCCCCTACACATTTCACCTAGTCCTTGTTGATCATTACCCGCCCTATTCTAATTAGTGCCCTCGAAATCCTAAGCGCATCCAGATTGGGCACAGCATTACTCCCACCACCAAAATCCCCACAATCCACACGTCACGCCAGGGGATCCATGCTGGCGAAGGGCTTCCGAGCATCCATGATCCTATTCCGGTCAGAAAACAAAATATTGATAACGACGCAAGCCCCATGGCCAATATTGCACGCCAGAATCGTTGGGAGTCTTCATGATGTTCAGAATGCACACGTCGTTCAATAGGTCCCCAAAAGCCTGGTGGTTGCGCACGTCGATAAAATATTTCTAAGCGGTCGTGGTCTTCCGGTCCTGTCAACAGCGAAACGCTCACGCCAATCAATCCAGACCCGATACCCATGATGAGTAACCGCAACGCCTCTTGATCAGGTAGACCCCATAACAACAGCGGTGCCATTATGACCGACGCCACAATGCAAGCGAGTTCACCCCAGGCGCTGATTCGCCACCAAATCCACCGTAATACCAGCAACACGCCCATCCCTGACCCTAATAACAAGCTCACCTGCCAGGCCATTTGAATCGACGACAACCAGGGCAAAATACACAGGGCAATGACTAAAATAAGGACATTGCTGCCACGCGCTACCCACACCAAGACACGATGAGATGGTTCTCGTTTCAACCAGCTTTGACAGATGAACCGGAGATACACATCATTCGTCCAATAGGACGCCCCCCAATTTAAATGCGTATCCACAGTCGAGGCCAAGGCCGCTAACATGCCAACCAGCATGAGGCCTTTTAAGCCAGGCGGTAAGAGTTCATCCATTCCCTGAATAAAGGTGAACTCCCGTGCCGCCATATCAATGATGCCTGGAGGTGGAGGAAAAATAACCAAAAGACCTAAGGCCAGCGGCAACCAGATCAAACTACGTAAGAGAACTTGTGCCACCGTAAACACAACAGCGGCAATTCGTGCATCGTGATCGGTTCGGCATGCCATCGATCGTTGCGCTAGATACCCGGTGCCGTCCGCATTCATCTGTAGCAGCCATTGAAACCCATAGACCACGAGGACCAGCATGGTCACATCTTTGTCCCCAAATGGTGTAAAATCTAAAAGCTGATCACCAGTGATTGAATAGCCTGCCGCGGCGGTGAACTGTTCTTGGATTCGATGAGTGAGTTCAGCTAGACCGCCCACATGATCCACCACCACCCACGCAAACCCCACGCTGGCGATAAGGCCAATTGCCAATTGCACAAGATCAGTATTGACGACACTTCTCAATCCACCAGTGGTGGAATACAACATCGTCACCAACACAATGGCGCCAATGGAGAGTAAGTTATTCGTGGAACGAATCCAGATGGTCTTTGTTTCCAAACCTCCAACAGCAAACGGCACACCAGCCCACTCCACACTGTAAGCACAGAATTCAAAAAAGAATGACGGTAACCATTGATCCCAAAGCAGAAACGGTTCAGCGAGACGAGTCCCAGCCAAGAGAACCATGGCTAAAACTGTGCAATTGATGATCGTGCCAAAATAGATGGCCTTGATTCCGCGTAAAGCCGCCGCCGCACGATGGCCATAACGCACCTCGGTAAGCTCTGCGTCCGTCAGGACACCCACGCGACGCCAACTCGGCGCCAACAAAAATCCCATAAGGAGAAAAGCCAGGGCATAAATCCATAAACGCCATAGCGCAAAGATCCCTGCCGTAGCCACCAGACCCGTGACGAGAAGAGGCGTATCTGCAGCGAACTGCGTGGCCGCCATACTCAGGCCCGCTTTCCACCCAGAGAGACTCCGACCGGCTAGAAAGTACTCTTCAAGATTTTGAGAAGCCGTTGCCCGTTCACGAAGCCCGGCATAGAGGGCGTAGAGAATAAAGACTGCCAGAATACCCCAGTCCAACTTCGTCATGGTGTGCGCTCATGCGAATAAAGGCGTGTTCTCATGGCCCGCTATTCGAGAAAGGGAGATGGGAAGGATAAACCGTTTATGCCACAAACAGGTCCATGATGCGCCACCCCAATAAGGGTAAACTCAATCCAACGATTGTCAGAATGCCGCCTAACCCCATCGTACCGAGGCCAATAAGGTTAGTACGGACGCCCAACTCAACGGGGACTTTTGACTGGAAACCCATCCCTGCTGGCGGCCATTGACCTGTTGCACGAATTCTCGACCCGATATACATCACATAGGCCCCCATGCCCACTGCGGGGAACCCAGCCATTATTGTGACGCCGAAAAAGATCAGATCAATTTGCTGAAACGTCACTGGCGTTGGCGGCGCATCGTCCTGTGCTACTGCAGAAAGATACTCCATCGTAAAATAGATCATCGCTCCCCCGAACAACACAAGAATGAGCAACATACCCACCATCAATATTTTCTTAGATGAGTTCATCGGCTATTCAGATTAAAGCGATTTCGGATTGAAAATAAAGAAAAAAACATTGAGGCTTTTTTCGAAAATCATACTCCTTTGTGAGGAGAGAATGAAGAGTGGCAAAATGGAAGGAGCACATGGGCTCCACACTACGCGATGATCTCATTCATTCGACTCTACCCCACCTCTATCCTCCCCATACAAAAGGGAGAAGGCCGGCCAATGACCCTTTTGCATAAATCTGAGTAGCCTCCCACTCACACTAAGCCTGTTAAAATCAAAACAACGAAAGCATTCGATATAGCTTGAAATATCATACACTCAACTCAGTTTTTGATGTCGGCGGATTTGTTCATGACGTCGCCCCAACCATAGACCCGTCCCTATCCATAACGCGGCAATAGGCATGGCCGCAAATGCCATGTGGGATAATCCCATTCCCCATGTATGCAACAGTGAAACAATGCCAGTTCCCGTCGCATCGGCACCACGATGAACCACCGTATCAATCACGTTTTTGGCTTGATATTTTTCCTCACGGGGAAGCACGGTAAAAAGCGTTTCTCTTGTCGGTTTCGTAATGGAAAATTCCCCAGCTCGTCGTAGCACACCAAATCCAATTAAGACCGGCAACACCGTTGCCAGTCCAAACACCCCAAAACCAATGAACGATACAATGGGCATCACCACCAACATGACCACAACCCCAAACCTTGTCAGCAGCCATCCTATAGCGAAAAATTGAAGCGTAAAGGCCAGCACGTTGATCCCAAGATCAACCGACGCGAACAGTTGAATGCGATCCTCAGAATTTGGCATCACCTCGGGAATCAAAATAGTTTGCTGCGCATATAAAAAGGTTGAAAGAACCGAGTAACACATCAGATATAAGGCAATGCCTCTCAAATATGGAGAACGAAGAATACGCACCGCCCCTATCCATAAACTCGGGGGAGCCTCTCCAGAGCTTTTCGAAGAAGACAAGTGTGTCGCGCCTAGATTAATGCCATGATGGATGTGGTACCACTTCAATAAAGCCATAATGCATCCAACCGCAAGAAGCAAAAACATTCCCGACACCAGCAAGAGCCCTTGAATCCCAACTCCTTTTACTGCCATTGCCGTGATAAATGGACCAGTCATAGCACCTAGGCTACCTCCAGCGGAAATACACCCAAACAGTCGTCGTGCAGCATCTGTGGTGAAGACATCGGCCATAAAACTCCAAAAGACCGATACCACAAAAAGATTAAAGACACTTAACCACACAAAGAAAACAGGCCCGATCGTCTCCACCTCAAACCCACTTTGCAAGGCCACAAAAAATGCCAACAAATTCATGACGAAAACCCCATACACCGTTGGTAACAATCGACGAATAGGGCAATGACCCGCCACCCAACCAAACAGCGGAATAACGGCAAGCATCGTGAGAAAGACGACTGAAAATAGCCAAGGCAGTTTATGCGCTCCCAGGAGGACTCCCATTTCGTCCCGAACCGGACGGAGAATATAGTACGCGGCTAGCACACAAAAGAAATACAGAAACGACCAGAGCAAAGCTGGGAACTCTTCCCGCTTAACTGGAACGACACATTGGATTAACTCATACACGCGAGTCTGAATGATTCCCATTTTTCAAGTGGCCAAAATAATCAACTAAGGAAATGGCTGGATAAGGAAAATCTGTATGACGTGATCTTAGGAGATTTCAAGGACATCAGAAATGCTGGGATCGCCATATTCAGCAGAACCCGTGAGAACTCGAAGATTTGGTAACATCTCGACAGTGCCAGCATGATGCGTATGTCCACACAGCACTGTGATAGTAGCATGAGGTCTGTCTTGCGAAACTTCTAGTAAGACGTCACCCACAGCTTTACACGAAAAATAGGGTAACCAATCATCGTTCCCCACTTTCCCCTGATACCAACAGGCTTCTTTAAAGGGTGGAACATGGGTAAGACAGATGACCTCTTGATACGACTCCAAAGACTTTGACAACGTCTCTCCTAGATTCTGAGCCGCCTCGTCTCCCAACATTTGAAGCTTTTCGATAACCGCCTCTCGATTAAGCCCCTGGAAATCACGAATCAATTCTTGGTCACTAAGCCTAACGGGAGACTGCTCGTAGTTCCCCAACCGCCCGTCGCCCCACCCATCATGGCCTAGCAACACCGTCTTTGGTGTGAGTTCAATAGATTGTAAGCCTGTCAGATAGTGCAGCCCAGATTCAACCTGACACCAATCTTGAATATCACGCCTCACCACTTCAATCGAACCATGATAAAAATCGTGATTCCCTAAGACAAAATATATAGGCACATCTATCGCCCGCTGCATTTCAAGAAGCAACTCCCGCAGACAGGGTGCTTCCGCAATATCACCCGTGATGAAGACAACTTCTGGTTGAGCATCCTCAATAGATGAATAAAAAGCTGCTCGCTCCTTCGGCCGCAAAAAGTTCAAATGTATATCAGTGACCCAAACGACTCGCATAGCGGCCCTACCTTAGCAAAAAATAAAGCTATTCGCTTGAGCGTTGATTGGAAAAAATCAAAGGGGAATTCATATTCTAAAGTACACATTCTCACAACCACGGAATCTGCTTGTGCTGTCTGCAGTAGCCGAAGCCACCAAGCCATGGTATAACTCTAAGACTTTTGGGACGTCCTAGGTTCCCCACGGCCATCACACGATAAAAGGAGTCAGTCATGACGGAGACATCCCAATCACCTGATAGCGAACTCGCCACATTGGGCGGGGGTTATTTTTGGTGTTTAGAAGCCGTGTTTGATCAGGTCAAAGGCGTAGAATCGGTGGAGTCGGGATACATGGGTGGGGGACGACCCAATCCAACGTATGAGGCAGTCTGCACGGGAACAACCGGCTATGCAGAGATCATTCAGATTCAATTTAATCCAAAGGTGATTTCATTCAAGAAACTGCTGGAAATCTTTTTTGGTATTCACGACCCGACAACATTAAATCGACAGGGTAACGACTCGGGGACTCAATATCGATCGGCCATTTTTTATCATTCACCACAACAAGAAACCATAGCTAAAGAAGTCATCGAACAGTTAACGAATGACAAACTTTTTGATACAGCTATTGTCACCGAAGTCGTCCCTATTTCAACATTTTATATAGCTGAGCAGTATCATCAAGAATATTTTGTGCAGAACCCTTCTCAGCCCTATTGCTCCTACCTTATTGGACCGAAGGTGGCTAAATTCCGCCAACAGTTTGCCAACAAACTCAAATCCTGATCAATCGAATTTCTCAATTCACGCCACGATCATCGCCCAGATACTACATTCGAAAGAGCATCACGCAAGCCACCCCAGACATCGGCTTTCAAGGTGGCTTGATAGGGATGTACAATAA
>JAJDBS010000214.1 GCA_029261235.1 Nitrospirales bacterium | reverse complement strand
GAAGATGGTCGTCCATCAATTGGAGGAAGGGCGTGCTGTCGTCGAAAACCAATACGCCCGATCGGTGCGCCGCTCGGGAAACTTGGAAGCGCAAAAAATTATTGATGAAGTCTTTGAACCCTCTTCGCGCAACTGGCGAGGAATTGGAACGATTCACAACAGCGGCCTGCAACTTCGAAAGGCCTTTGCTCAATTTGATGCGCTCCAACACTTCCACGATCGCATTCACCTGACTGATACCACAATTTCTCCTTCATCCGAATGTCAAAGCGGTCGAATTCTTCAGGGACTCATGAAACCGTCAGACTGCCCCGCATTTGGGACTCGGTGTACCCCAGACCATCCCCTTGGTGCCCCAATGATCTCTAGCGAAGGGGCTTGCGCGGCTTATTATCGGTATCGCCCCTCTATCACTGTCGCTTCGTAATGTATGTCTCAGAACAATCCCTTTGAACCACAATGTCCCTTGCCCCTCGTCTCAGATGAGACGATTCGTCTGGCTCATGGCGGAGGGGGACGTCTCATGCAACAACTCATTCAAGATGTTTTTCTTGAAGCTTTTTCCAATGCATATTTGAACACGTTACAAGACAGCGCTGTACTGCCTGCCCAGGATGGTCGATTGGCCATGACAACCGATTCCTATGTGGTCCAACCCCTCTTTTTCCCTGGGGGTGACATTGGCAGCCTAGCAGTTCATGGCACCATCAATGATCTTGCCATGATGGGAGCGAGGCCACGATACCTGAGTGCTGGCTTTATTTTGGAAGAGGGATTACCGATTGCCACGCTCAAACAGGTCGTTTCGTCGATGGCAAAAGCTGCACAAGAATGTGGAGTTCACATTGTCTGCGGTGATACGAAAGTTGTGGATCGGGGGAAAGGCGATCAAATTTTCATTAATACCACTGGTCTGGGTGTGATTCCTCAATCAGTGGACATCGGGCCTCATCGTCTCACCCCTGGTGATCGAATCATCGTCAGCGGGGACTTGGGCGCACATGGCATGGCGGTGTTAAGCCAGCGCGAAGGTTTAGAGTTTTCAGGAAACCTGCACAGCGATTCCGCCCCGCTACATTATGTCATTGCTGATTTACTCAATCACAATATTGCGATCCATTGTCTTCGAGATTTGACGCGCGGTGGATTGGCTAGTGCCCTCAATGAACTTGCGACAGCTACTCAATTAACCATGACTATTGAAGAAGCCGACATACCGATTAGTGAGCCAGTCCGGGGAGCCTGTGAAATTCTGGGATTGGATCCGCTCTATGTGGCCAACGAAGGGCGATTTGTGGCGTTTACCTCGCGCGAGAATGTAGACAAAACTCTCTCTATCCTTCGTCAACATTCCGTTTCACAAGAGGCCGTAGAAATCGGAAAAATTTCGTCCAATTCCACAACCCCGCATCAGGCACTCGTTACTCTTCGGACCAAGTATGGCACCCATAGAATTCTTGATCTTCTTTCAGGAGAACAACTCCCAAGAATTTGCTAACATTTGAGTGGAATTTTCTTTCACTCAATCACGCACACTTAACAAATTCCACCATAACCATGCTCATGACTCTTCTCGTCACCGCATTAATCGTTGCGCTGGTCGTCCTGATCCATTTTGAGGCGCTCCGTTGGTTAGCAACCTTCATGGAGTCGACCCACGGACGCTTCCGCTTAGCCCTGTTGGTGTGTATGTTCGGTGCCATGGTGGCTCACGTCATCGAAATATGGGTCTTTGGATTAGGATATTGTTATTTAACTGAGTCGGGTCAATTCGGTTCGCTAGAAGGTGGCTTCACCCATACCTTGGCTGACTGTGGATACTACTCCTTTGTCACCTACACCACCTTGGGATTCGGCGACCTCATTCCTAAGGGGCCCATTCGATTCCTGACGGGTATGGAAGCCTTAACCGGACTTCTCCTTATCACCTGGACGGCATCGTTTATGTACATCCAGATGCAACGCGGGTGGAAAACACATTCCTCTTCATAGCGAATTCACAAAATATGCCTATAGCCTTTTAAGTCTTTAACTAAGACACATTTTGCTCCCTCTCCATTTCAGGGAGAGAGCTGGAGTGAGCTCAAGGCTTAGAAAATGCATAATACATTATCTATCGACAGCGAGGGGGGTGGGTGCGGCAAAGAAGTGTACGCGAATGGTGAAGGATGATCCCAGTCAGCCCTTTTGTATACCGAATATTAACACTCCTCCCTGTATATCCAGTATCGGCTGTAAGATTCAGTTAACCTATCGTTGCACGGTCATTCCGTAGCTCTTGGCACACTAAACAGATTGGCTTATGGAAAATATGGATTGAAGGTCTCTGAACTATGTAAGGTCCACTAAGAATTAGAGCAGCTGATATAGAATCAGTGGGTTTCTGTTGGAGAAAGGCAATGTTCCATACGTTTGGCTAGGTGGTGATTCGCGTAAAACCTGTTCTGAGACCTGTTGGGATAGGTCGATAATTGCACAACTTAGATTTTGACTAGACGGTGCATCTAATAATTTGTGAAGGACATGGACAACTGCCGTAGCTGGATATGTTGGTAGTCACCACGTCAGGCATGCCAATTCTGGTTACTTGCAATTCTGTCGAGAAGACTAATTCTCCTTGGACAGTAGGGCATTCAGGAAGTGAGATGTACCTATGATTCTGCTGAATCAAAGTGATCTTTTCTGAGGACACTGGCATCGATGACAAAGATGCTTCCGGAGTGTCGTTCCAAGAATGGTTTCAGTCCTGAGAGAATGGGCTCAACTTTCTCTTCTGGGACGACTGTCAACACCATTTGTAAACTGCTCGTGTCATTAAACATCAAGTGTCCTTCATGGAACCCACTATGTCCTTTCCCAGATAGATTGCTGAAAATCGTATAACCACTGGCTTTGATTCGATCGAGTACTTCCGTGATAAAGCTCAGGTGCTCGCCGTCAATGATGACT